>CP054185.1:1642400-1989801 GCA_015180985.1 Flammeovirgaceae bacterium | reverse complement strand
ACCTTCCGGATGAAGGATACGGGCAATGAACAACTGCTGACCGTGTATGTAACCGATTATGACGCTCTGGAAACCATGGGATACCAACTTGTGGCCGGAAGGTTCTTCTCCCGCGATTTCCCGAGCGATTCCACCGGGGTTTTGCTGAACGAGGCCGCCATGCGCCACATGGGCTGGGATACACACGAGGGCAAGAAACTCATTTCGCGCTATGCTTCATTGAAAGAATACGAAGTGGAAGTGCTGGGGGTGCTGCGCGATTTCAACTACGAATCATTAAAGAACAACATCCGCCCTATGATTGTGCTGCTTCAGCCAGGAGCTAATTTTGAAGGCGGTATCCGTTTCGCTTCAGGAGACATTCGCAAGAATATTGAACTGGTTGAAAAGCTCTGGAAGAAATATGCACCCGATGCCCCGTTTGAATATAGTTTTCTGGATGCCAACTTCGCAGCCAAATACAAAGCCGAAGAGCGTATGGGCCAGGTATTCCTGATCTTTACGGTACTGGCCATCATCATTGCCTGCCTGGGGTTATTAGGACTTATAACCTACTCTGCCGAGCAGCGTGCAAAGGAAATCAGCATCCGTAAAATTATGGGTGCCACGGTAAGCCAGGTGGTATTCTTGTTAGGTGTGGATTTTGCCAGACTGATTCTTATTGCCTTCGTATTGGCTATACCCTTAACCTGGTATTTACTTGAAAAGCACTGGCTCGAGGGGTTTGCCTATCGCATTCAATTCAACCCCTGGATTATTGCAACTGCAGGCTTACTGGCCCTTATTATAGCACTGGCCATTGTAAGCACCCAGGCCCTTCGGGCGGCTACCAGCAACCCGGTTGAGAATCTGAGAAATGAATAACGGTGAACATTTTTAACGCAAACCTTGTTGACCGGATGGAATGGACTTAATATTTCTTTATGGCAACAATGAATCACATCGGATTAGATATCGCTAAAAGCCAGCAACTGGCTACCCTGCTTAACGATTTGCTGGCTAATTACTCGGCTTTTTACCAGAATGTGCGCGGCTATCACTGGAATATAAAGGGCGATAAGTTTTTCGAATTGCACCTGAAGTTTGAAGAGTTATACAACGACCTGCTGCTGAAAATTGATGAAGTAGCCGAACGAATTCTAACGCTGGGGTACACACCCCGCCACAAGTTTACCGATTACCTTGGTATTTCAGCAATTACTGAAAGTAATGAAGTAAGTGATGGACACAAGGCCGTAGAAGAGATACTGGCCGCTTTTCAGAAATTACTAACCAAACAGCGGCACATCCTTACGTTATCAGCAGAAATAAATGACGAAGGCACCAATGCGTTGATGAGTGATTACATCCGGCAGCAGGAAAAACTGGTGTGGATGTATTCAGCTTTTCTGAACAAAAGATAATTACCGGTAGCAAATCCGCTGGTAGGGACAATTCTTGCAATTATCAACTACCGGTGTCTGGTCAAAAACAGTGTCCGGATTGAAGAGTTCTTCCAGTAAGGCCTTCAGGCCGGCTTCAAACTCAGGCAACAGGGCATGCACATCGTTTAGCAATTGCTTGCCCGTTTTTAGTCCAAATTCCTTGTCTTCACCAAACAGGGTGGTTGCATTCATCAATCCGGGTACTACCCGATGACCGGGTTGGTTTGTTGTTTTTACATACAGCCAGGCATACAGTAGTGTCTGAAAAGCCGCTTTATTTCGCTTTCCTTCACGGGCAAAGAGTGAGTCAACGGATGTGAAACTCAACTCGTCTTTACCGGTTTTGTAATCCACAATGCGCAGCAAATCATCTTTCTGATCAATGCGATCAATCTTCCCGCCCAGTAACACCCGGCCCACCGGGGCATTAATGGCAAACCTGTGTTCAATAATTTGCTCTACCCCAACCAACGTAAAGGGGGCATATTGTTTGTCGTGTTGAAGAATTTTTTCGATAAACCGCTGAACTATTTCACTAACCAATACTAATTGGCCCTCATATACCACAGGTTTGTTTGGATTGAGGTGGTAGGTTTTGATTACTTCCTTATCGAGCAAGGCCTGAATTAACTTCTCCTTGTTTTCCAAATCGCGCGGTTCAACGATGGGCGAACCTTTCTGTTCCTGCAGCTGCTTGTAAAAAGCCTCCATTACATTATGTACAAAGTTGCCGAGCACGCGGGCATCCATGTCTTCCTCAATCTCATCCGCTTCTTTAATTTTTACAACGTGTTGGAAATAAAATTTAAGCCGGCACTCGATATACGCATTCAGGGCCGAGGGCGACAGGCCGCTGAACTTGCGGTATGTGTTCTTTTCGTTCAGGCTGGCGAGCAACTCCAGAACGGCTTTGTCTTTCCTGACAACAATCGGTTTTACCTCATTTACCCCGATGGTGTTGTGCAAAATGTGGTGTTCAACCTTCTTCCCGCTTTCAAACATCAGTTGCTGCAGGTAGCGGCTCATTTCGCCCTGCCCCAGGATGTCCGTCTCGGTATTATAGAACAGGTAAACATTTTCCGCGCGCTGCATAACCCGGTAAAACAGGTAGGCATAAATAGCATCCTGGTGCTGCAAGGTGGGTAACTCATAGGCTTTGCGGAGGTTGTAGGGAATATAGGACCCCTTATTTCCGCCAGCCGGCAACGCACCCTCATTAAGCGAAAGGATATATACATTTTTAAAATCAAGGTTTCGGGTTTCAAGCACGCCCATTACCTGCATACCCTGCAACGGTTCGCCACTAAACGGTATGCGTACGGTACGCACGTACTGGCGGAAGAACCGTAAAAAGGAAGACAGGTTACCAACCTGATCGCCCAACACCTCATCCATCCGGTTCAGGCACTTCACCATCTGGAAGATGTACTCTTTATCCAAAACACTCATCGCAGCCTGCGCACCCAGCACTTCAAGGCAATTTTTAAGGTAGCCGGTAATGTTGCCTTCAGCAGCCGGAACAAAAATCACCCGGTGCAAAGCGGTTTCGGTGGCCAGAAAATTCTTCGGTATTGAGATCCAATTATGCTTCAGAATCTCTTTATGCTTATTGTATGAGGCATTCGGATCAGCCGAAACCGTGTACGGATGGTTTAAGAGCGACAACACCGGGCGGTGATGAAAGTACTCTTCCTTGCGGCTTATCTGCAATTCAATCAACAACTCAACAAAATTGAACACCGGGGTTGCACTCAGCGAAAAGCCCATGGTTACGTTCAATTTCTCCACGCTGTCAGAAACACTGTGCAACACAGGCAGCAGCAATTTTTCGTCAGGCAATACAATCAAGGTATCTTCGGGTCGATCACCCGAAGCCAGGTTTTCATTCAGCAACTGCCCCATGATTTTAGCCTGACCTACCGGCTGAGCTGCACCATAGAGTTTTATGTTCTTTTGATTCCGGAAATGAGCCGGTGCCTGGTCAAACGTTTTACCCAACACGGTGTGCCGTTGGTATTCGCGGAAGAAATCGCCCGCTTCCTGTATGTTGTTATTCAGGTAGTACTCGTCAACATCCCAGAACACCAACGCATTCCCTTCAACGGCATGCGACAGGATGATTTCTTCGGCTTTGGTAAGCGCATTAAAACCAATAAAAACTTCATTACCCTTGCGGATAACTGCACCGGCCAGAATTTTCTCAGCCACTTCGCGGTGCACCATGCCTTCGTAAGCCACACCTGCCGCTGCCAGGTGTTCGCGAAAGCGGGTATAAACCCTGAACAGGTGTTTCCATACGTGCAGAAATTTCTTCCGGTTTTCGGTTTGCTGCCCGTTGAAATTTCCCCAGAAATCGAGCAGGATTTTTTTTTGTTCCGGGGTCAGGTAATCGAAACCGGCATCCAGTTCCTTCTGGTAACTCAGGTCGCGAAACAGCAGTTCGGCATTCACCAGGTGCTTGTCAAGCTCATCAAAATCGCGCAACAGCATGTCGCCCCAGTAATAAAACCGGTCGAATGACTCAGTGCTGTTTACTGTTTCGGTGTACGCCTTATGCAGCCGGTTCACAAGTTCCAGCTTATCCGTAACCTGAAGAGTTGAAAAACTGCTGATGTATTGCTCGATGGTAAGAAGGTTTGGTGAGAACACCGGCTTTTGAATCAATGCGCCCAGGTGTTTTCGGAAATACAGTATTGCCCTGCGGTTTGGAAATACCAATGTTACCTCCTCAATCCGGGGGTATTGGGCAATTACTTTCTGGGCGGCTTCAAACAAGAAGGGTGTCATCTACTTTACTACTTATTTATCCATGGCGGGTTACAGATCAAGTTCCATTTGGTTATCATCCTTTTTCTTTACTGCCTTACGTTTGCCGGCAGTCACTTCTGCAACTTCACCGGTTCGCACATACAATACATAACCGGAGACATTCGTATAATTCATGGTTTTAATAATTTCCATATAAGCCAGCACTTGCTTTTTATCTTCGCTGGAAGGAGTTCCGGTTTTAAAATCAATTACAACCGCCCGGCTATCCTTTGTAAGCAGCCGGTCAAACCGGCTTTCCTCTCCGCCCGGCAACAGTACCGGCACTTCGGTTCGAATCTCCCAATTGCCATCAAACCAGGAAGCAATAAGCGGATCGGCCAGCAATTGTTGCAATTCTGCCTTAACCTGATCAACCTCGGCTGAGGTAAGCAAGCCATCGTAAATGGCGCGTTGAAGGGCGGGTTCAACATCATTTTTTGTGCGGATGTATGAAAGCAAGGTGTGGATTTGGATTCCGTATTTCACTTTCTCGCCTGTTGCCTCATCGGAATACGGTTTGCCTGCAGAGCGGATAACCAGCTTATCGCGCCAGCGCGACACCGGGTAGTGCTTTAAGGAGATGGGCTTACCTGCATCCTGACGATGCGGGGCAGTATTTGAAGGGAGTTCAAGCGCTCCGTTGCGCCAACATAGTTCAGGTTGATTCCATCTTGCTGTAAGCGAAGGATTGTTTTCAATACAGTACCGAACCAAGGCACTGACATCGTTAATAGTCAACTTGCCCTTATCATTTACAAGCTTTTTATCTGGAGCAAAAATTTTCAAGCCCAGTTCGGCACGGGTAAGTGCTACATAAAGGATATTCAGGTTGTCGAGGTAAATCTGGGTACGTTCCTGCTGATAGTAGGGCTCAAAAACGGTCTCCTTTAACTTGCTGCCGTACTTAACCGACAAGTAACCCGCATCCTTAAACAACGGCATTTCAGACAGGACCCAAAGATTAGGCTGTTTAAAACCGGGGTAGTCGAGTGTCCACGAACAAAAGGGAATGATAACATACTTAAACTGGAGTCCCTTAGCCTTGTGGATGGTAATGATCTGCGCTGCATCAATAGTGCCTGCCGTTTTTACAGAAGTTTCCTCGGAGTCTTCGTGATCCTCCCACCACTCCAGAAAGGCCTGCAGGTCGTTGCGTTCGCGCGTATAAAAATTCAGCACAATATCCTGAAAGGCCTGCAGGTAAGCCAACTCATTTACCTGTTCAGAGAGCCTGAAAATGCGGATGAGCATCTCCGTCATTTCGAAGAGCGGAAGTTTTTTCAGTGATGGTTTTTGGCGGGTGAACTCCTGCGGTAACTGGCTTTCAAAAACCGCTTCGTTTGATACCGCAAAAACATCGGATAAGGCCATACCCGCCTGGTGGATGCGGGCAAACTCATACGCCAGTTCGGCACGGGCTACCGCATCCGCGTGATTATTCAGGTAGCGCATGGCTGCAAGCAGCAGGTTTACCGAAGCGGCACCATCAATTCGAAGCGATTCGTTGGAGATAACGTGGTAATTACAGGCCGGCTTTGCTTCGGCCGAATTTTTATAGTTTAATAAATACGTAACCACCTCCTGCCCTTCCCGGTTGGTGCGCACCAGAATGGCAATGTCTTTCATCTGCACACCGGCCTGCTGCCAGTCTTCGATTGTCTTTACCAACTGAGCTTTTGCCTGATCTTTCCATTTCTCTTCTTTATTCTTCTCATCAGCAATAAACTGAATGTCCACAAAGCCGGTGGTATTATTTTTTTTTTGCTGGCTCACATCGGCATAAGCCGCTTCGGCCAGGCCTGCCCCGGTTTCTTTCGAAAGAAAGGCCGAAGCTGTTTTAAACAATTCATTGTTGAAGGAAATAATGTTGGCCGCGCTCCGGTAATTATCGGCAAGGTTAACCTGTTCAACGCGATCGCCACCCAGTTGCTCCGCCAGTTTTTGCTGAAGTAACGTTAAGTCGCCCCCCCGCCACCGGTAGATGGCCTGCTTCACATCGCCAACAATAACGTTGCGGTGGTTGCTGCTCAGGCTTTCGTTTATGAGGGGCACAAAGTTGAGCCATTGCAGGTTGGAGGTGTCCTGAAACTCATCGATGAGGTAGTTTTTGTAAAATGATCCGATCTTCTCATAAATAAAAGGCGCATCGCTTTCGCCAATCACTTCCTGCAAAAAGTGTGGCGCATCAGCCAGCAGCATCAGGTTATTTTCGGCTTTAAAGGCCTGCAGTTTTTTGGAAATATCGGCCATCAGGCCGTAGGCGTAAAAGTTTTGCAGTACCACTTCGGCCGACAGTGCGCGTTTATAATTTTTTTCGCGGTACTCGAGAATTTCTTTATATAACGGATACAACTCCGCCTCCGAAACGGCCAGAATCTCTTTATAACGTAACGACTGCTTTTGCGGCCAGTTATTCAGATGTTGTAGATCATTTTTTACACGGTCACTTGGCTCGGTGAAGGCTTCAACAGACTTTAATCCGATACATTTTTGAAAGAATTTGTATGCCTCACCATACCAGAAATCTTTTTGCGTATAACCCTTTTGCTTAATAACATCAAAACCCGATTGCGCCAGAGCCTTCACCTCGTTAATAAAAATTGCCCTTATCTTATTCAACTCCGTTAACAGGTCTTTTAAAAACTTGCGGTCGCTGGTTTTGGCAATAAAATCTTTTTCAATACGTCTGAAATCTTCTTTAAGCAGGTCCTTCGAAAATTCAACCAACCCCCTGCGCATATCCCACGGCTTGTCCTCCTCCAGTTTTTTTACGGAAAAGTCAACAACCCAACGCTTCAAATCCGGATCGGTGCCAAGGTCATCAATCAGGTTGTTAACCACTTCCTCCAGTACCGCCTCGTTATCAACTTCCAGGCGGTAATCGCCCGCAAGGCCGGCTTCGCGTGTAAACGAGCGGATGACTTTTTGAAAAAACGCATCGATGGTGCTGATGGAGAACTGGCTGTACTGATGCAGCAGTTGCGTACGCAACTCATGGCAGTTTTCCTTAAACCCGGCATCGCCCTGGCCTAGTTCGCGTTTCAATTCCAGTGCCATCGGGTTATCGCCCCCGTCAATAAAATCATTGAGGTACTGCACAATGCGCTCCTTCATCTCCTGGGTAGCCTTGTTGGCAAAGGTTACCGCCAAAATGTGCCGAAAGTATCCGGCACGGTGCTGAAGCGCCAATTTCAGGTATTCTTTTACCAGCGTGCGGGTTTTACCGCTTCCGGCAGAACTCCGGTAGATTACTAAGGATTTTTCAGCCACAGGCATCGAAGTAAGCGAATGCGGGCAAGAAACTAAAATCATCCGACAAGTTCTGTCGGTTACTCCTGAAAGTAACTGCGGTATAGCATTGCCGCGAAAAAAAACCTATCTTTTACGGGTTTATTTATGAGGAGATTTTACCACTTTTTAGTCGCCCTGTTCTACTCCTTCCCCGTGCAGTTGCTGCTCAACAACTTCAAGCGCAACCAGGTGCTGATTCTGTGCTGGATTGTACTGTTCGCCATGGTTACCGGCAATTTTGGCAAATACCTGGGCATTCCATACCTCTTCCTCGACCCCGAATACCTGAACAAAGTAAATTTTACCAGCTTTTTTATCATTGGCATTGCGGCTGCCGGGTTTACCACGGCATTCCACATTACCAGTTATATTATGGACGGCCACCGGTTTTCGTTTATCGGCACGCTGCCCCGCCCGTTCACCAAGTTCTCGCTCAATAACAGCCTCATCCCGGTTGTTTTTATGGGGCTGTACATTTACCAAATCGTCAGCTTTCAGGTAAACAACCAATACACCACCGGAAAATTGCTGGCTATTAACCTGGCCGGGTTACTTACGGGTTACATACTGATGAAGCTGGCCTTCTTTGCGTACTTCTGGGTAACCAATAAAGATATTTTTAAATATGTGGTGTGCCGCATTGACGAAAAACTTAAGCAGAGCGTTACCGTTACACGGGCAAGTGCCATTAAGAAGCTGGACATCGCGCGGAAAAACCAGGTGCATGTTGAAAACTACCTTGACTACGATTTTAAAATAAAAAAAGTAGAGGATACCAGTTTTTACGATCGCTCAACCATCCTGCAGGTATTCGATCAAAATCATTTTAACCTGGTGGTAATTGAGATTTTGATTTTTGCCCTGGTGCTGGTATTGGGTATTTTTAAAGACCACCCCGCCTTTCAGTTGCCGGCTGCCGCCAGTTTTATGATCTTCCTGACCATTTTTGTAATGCTGGCCGGGGCTTTTGAATACTGGTTTGGCAACTGGGCTGCTACCACCTCGCTGGTTATATTTCTGATTGTGAATCATCTTGTAGGTGAAGATTTTTTTACCAAGCGCTATGAAGCATTCGGACTGGACTATACCACACAGCCGGCAACCTACTCGGTAGAATCACTAAGGCAACTGAACGACAGCGCTAACATTGAGCACGACCGGCAGGCCACATTGGCCATACTCGAAACGTGGCGAAAGAAATTTCCGGCTGATAAAAAACCGCCCATGGTATTTTTATGTGTAAGCGGTGGCGGCAAGCGGGCAGCCCTATGGACGCTGGCTACATTACAGCATGCGGATAGTATTACCAATGGCAGGCTGATGGAGAACAGCATTTTAATAACCGGAGCTTCGGGCGGATTATTGGGCGCTTCGTATTACCGCGAATTGGTACTTCGAAAAAAAAACAACGAACCGGTAAATCCGTATGCGGCTGTTCACCGGCAGAAAATTTCCACCGACAATCTTAACCCGCTTATCTTTTCATTACTGGCCAATGACCTGTTTGTTGGTTTCACCACGTTTCAGTATGCCGGCAATCATTATCAGCGCGACCGGGGCTATACCTTCGAAGAACAACTGAACCAGAATACCGAGGGTTTTATGGATAAACCCATACAGGCGTATGATGAGCCCGAACGGCTGTCGGTTATTCCGATGATCATTTTAACGCCAACCATCATTAACGATGGCCGCAAACTTTTTATTGGTGCCAGGCCGGTAACTTTTATGAATGCCGATATGCTTTCGAATGCCCGTTACGAACAACCCAAAATGAGCGGGGTTGATTTTCACCGGTTGTTCAACGATCAAGGGGCCATGAACTTACGATTCCTTTCGGCCCTGCGCATGAGCGCCACCTTTCCGTACATCACACCCAACACCACCTTGCCCACCGAGCCGCCCATCCAGATTATGGATGCCGGCATCTCCGATAACTTCGGCCTTTCGGATGCCATCCGGTTTCTGTATGCCTTTAAAGATTGGATAGCTGAAAATACTTCAGCTGTCGTATTTGTGTCCATCCGCGATTCGCCAAAACTTGGCACCATCGCCCCGAAAGAAGGCCAAACCATTGTGGACGCCATTACGCAGCCCATCAGTACGGTGTATAACAATTTCGAAAACTTTCAGGACATCAACAGCGACCTGATGATTGGCCAGGCCGGCAGCTGGTTTAAAGGCGAGATTGAGCGGATTGATATCCAGTATCAGGCTGAAAGTTATGTTCCGATACTGCAGCAAATGGACAGCATCAGGCAAAACAATGCCCGGGCTTCGCTAAGCTGGCGCCTGACCACCCGCGAAAAAAACAACATTGTTGAAACACTGAATTCTTCGGCCAACCAGGCCCAGCTCGAAAAACTAAAGAAACTGCTTCAATAGTTTCGGGTTAATCCGTATATCTTTGAATTGTGCGTCAACAGGGTACCATCATACTCCTTCACTGTGCTTCTGTGCTGCTGGCACAACCGGAGGGTATTGACAGCCTTGAAGAAAAGTTGCTTCAAACACCTGAAAAAAACAGGGTGGAACTGCTCGTTCAACTGGCTGAACTGTACTACAGCCCGAACGTAAAAAAATCACTGGAATACAGCGAAAAGGCATTTGCGCTGGCGAAACAATTAAACGATGAACAAGGAGTTTACAAAGCCAGTAAAGTATTAAGGCGCATACACCGGAGGCTCGGGAATTTTGCCGTAGCTCTGGAGTACACCCTTACTACCCTGCCGCAACTGGAGCAAAAAAAAGATACCCTGGAACTGATTGATTCCTACCTGATGCTGGGGAACATTTGTTCATCAATGGAGAACTACCAGGCCGCACACACCTACCTAATCCGTGGAGTGATTCTCGGTAAATCCAAAAGCAGCCCTGAGCTGGCAAATGCCTACACCTTCCTCGGAAGGAATTATGGGAAACAGAAAAAATATGACAGCGCAATCTATTTCATTAAAGCAGCGTTGGCGCTGGAGGGCAACCAGCCCAAAGCCGATTATGGATTGGGCAATGCGTACAACTACCTGGGTGAAGTGTACACTGATTTAGAACGCTACGATGAAGCTTTTTACTACTACAGCCTGGCAAGCATGCTGAGCGAACCTCAACTTAGTTCCTTTGGAAGAACCCTGACATACATAGGCCTTGCACGTGTTTACCTGGGGCAAAAGAATTACCCAAAAGCCATCCGGGCAGCCAACATAGCCATTGACATCGCCAAAGCAAACCACTACCGCGACCGGGCCCGGCTGGCCTACCTGGTACTCTATCAAATTTATGAAGCACAGAATAATTACAAACTGGCGCTTGACTGTTATCGTACGGCCAATCACTATAAAGACAGCATTTTCAGCGAAGACAACCTGCAATACATTGAAAACCTTAAAGTTAATTACGAAACACAAAAACTTGCCCAGCAAAATGAACTCTTGTTAAAAGATACCGAACTAAAAAATGCACGGTTGCAACAGCAACGAACATGGGTATGGGTTGCAGCCGGAGCCATAGGTTTCCTCATCATAGGCAGCTTTTTGCTTTATCGGATTAATATTCAGCGAAGGCAACACAATGCGTTGCTCACCGAATACAATCAATCCCTTGAGAAGGAAGTGGCCCATCGCACCCGCGAACTGGTGCAATCCAACCTGGAACTGGGCCGGCAAAATTCACAACTTGAACAATTCAGTTACATCATTGCCCACAACCTGCGCTCATCCGTAGCCCGGATAACCGGCCTGGTTAATATTCTTTCGAAATTTAACCTGCCCGATAAAGAGATTACCGGAAAACTTTCCGAGGCCGCCCATGAACTGGAAACCATACTGGACGACCTGGTAAAACTCATTGAACTGAAAAACAGTTCGAACGCGTTTGAACAGGTTAACCTGCCCGACCGGTTTGAAAAAGTTTGCCTCGTGCTTCGGGATAAGCTCAAAGAAGTAAAACCTGAAATTGAAACAAGTTTCCGCGAACAGGTGTGCCATGCCATACCCGCCTACATCGACAGTATATTTTACAACCTGTTAAGCAATGCACTGAAATACCGCCAACTGCAAAGGCCGCTCATCGTGCGGGTAACTTCATGGCGCGATGACGGAAAAATTTTTCTGTCATTTTCGGATAACGGCTCTGGATTTGATTCAGATTTGTTAAAGGACAGAATCTTTAACCTGAATGAACGTTTCCATACGCAGGCCGATGGGAAAGGAATGGGCTTATACCTGGTTAAAACCCAGGTGGAAGCGATGCAGGGTTCCATTTATGTTGAAAGCAAAGTAAACGAAGGAACAACCTTTCGCATTATGCTACCGGTTACTTAACTGCCGGCTGGAGCTTCAGCGAAACTCCGTTGCGTACGCCCGTATGTTTTCCTGCTTCGGCCGTTACCTGCCCGTTTACAATAATGTACGAAAAACCTGATGCATAGGCATGCGGACGTTCAAACGTAGCGCGATCGCCAACGGCCTTCTCATCAAACACTACAATATCGGCTGCCATGCCTTCACGCAGCAGGCCGCGATCACGCAAATTGAATTTGGTTGCCGGCAAGGAAGTCATCCTGCGGATGGCTTCCTCCAGGCGGATGAGTTTCAACTCGCGCACATACGTTCCTAATACCCGCGCATTGGTGCCATAGGCCCGGGGGTGCGGCATGCCTGCTCCGTACTTGTTTATACCGGCATCGGAAGCAAACATGTTATAGGGGTATTGCAGTATCCTGCGAAGGTCGCCCTCATTCATACTGAAATAAACCATCTGCACCCGCTCGGTAGAGGCAATCAACTCAAGAATGGTTTCGGCCTCTTCCAGTGGTTTTGTTTTGCGGCCTCGTAGTTTATTTATCTCTGTTATACTCTTTCCGTTATACGTACTATCGGGTGCATAGCGGGCCACAACGGCATAGCTGTAATTTTTCAGTTGTTTTTTCTTCAGCATATCGGCCATTTCCTGTTTGATACGTTGGCGGGTTTTAGGATCATTAAGTCGAATCATCACTGAATCGCGGCCACCGCCAAACACCCAGCTTGGCACTGTGGTACTTAAAGTTGTACTGCTGGCTACATACGGGTACTGATCAACGGTTACCTCTATACCTTCCAGCCGGGCCTTTTCAACCTGCGCAATCGTTGAAACCGATTTGCCCCAGTTGGGTTTGTAGGTAACTTTAAAGTGCGAAATCTGCACAGGCAGCTTAGCCTGCCGGCCGATATTGATAGCCTCCTCAACTGCTTCGGTTACATTATCACCTTCATCGCGGATGTGCGAAGCATACACGCCTCCAAAACGGGAAGCGGCCTTTGCCAATCCAATCACTTCCTCAGTTTTTGAATATGTTCCGGGCACATAAATCAGCCCGGTTGATAAACCCACGGCACCATCCAGCATACCGTGTTCAACCAGTTTCTGCATCTGCTCCTGCTCGGCCGGAGTCGGATCGCGCTGCGCATCGCCCAGTACCGCCCTGCGCACGCTGTTGTGCCCGATAAGCATGGCTACATTAATGGATGTTTTAACGCTATCCAGTTGATCGAAGAATCGTTTTACATCCACAGCGGAGCCACCACAATTTCCGGTAACAACGGAAGTAACACCATCCAGAATAAAATTGCCGGCTGTGGGCACTTCCAGTACACTGCCTTCAATGTGAGTATGCACATCAATAAATCCCGGGGCAACAATTAAGCCGGTTGCATCAATTGTTTTACTTGCTTGCTGATAGTCAAGCTTGCCGATAGCCACAATGCGGCCCTCGCGAATGCCCACATCGGCATAAAACCAGGGATTGCCGGTGCCATCGATGATTTTACCGTTTCTAATCAGCAAATCATACGACTGTGAAAAAGAAGTTATTGAAGCAACCAGAAATAAAGATAAAGTCAGAAGGCGCATAGTCAGCAGATTTAACTTTTCTTCAAGATAAGCGGGAATTTAATGTCCTTCAAACAGAAAACAATGACGGTTCTGCCACCTGACCAGCGGAAAAAAGAGGATAGGATTGATGGATTTACACCAATCCTATAGACGCTATGGTAACCTCTTTCTTGCAAAAGAACGTAAGGCTTTTGTCAGACTGTGTCATTTCTTTAGCTTGCAGGCATGATTCCCCAGGCTAAAATCCTTCGTGTTTTTCAACTCATCAGTTTACTGAAAGGCGGTGGCCGAACGGTTGAGCAACTCGCCCAACACCTGGATGCTTCTCCCCGCACCATTTACCGGTATTTTAAACTGTTGGAAGAAATCGGGTTTATGATCGATCAGGATTTTCACGGCCGCTATTTTGTGCATCGCGAAGAAGGCGAAAACCCCGAAGACCGCTTTACGCTTGAAGAAATCAGCATCCTGCGTCAACTCATTCAAAGCGGGGCCAGCGGCCATCCGCTGCGCGGAAACTTATTAAAAAAACTTGCACTCCACTCTGAAGCAAAGGAATTGCCCGAACAGTTTTTAAAGTTGCGGGTAGCCAAGATGTTTCGTACGCTATCGGAAGCGGTTGAGAACAAAAGGCAGGTTGTTCTTAAAAATTACCACTCGGCCAACAGCCAGGAAATTACCGATCGGCTGGTAGAGCCCTTCCAGTTTGGCGAAGGCTTTCAGTCGGTACTGGCGCTGGATACCAAAGACAAGCAATGCAAGTATTTTAAACTTGAACGCATAGGCGAAGTGGTGGTGCTCGACAAACCTTACAAGTTTGAGAAAATGCATGAAAAAACGAACACCGATATTTTCGGCATTACCGGACGAAAGGAAACCTGGGTTACCCTCCGGTTAAGTTTGCGGGCGTATGTGCTGATGCGCGAGGAGTTTCCGCTGGCACAGCCTTACCTGGAAAAAGAGGAAACCGAGGAAGCCAAATCCTACCTGTTTAACGGCCCCGTACTGAACTTTAAAGGCGTTGGCCGCTTTGTACTGGGCCTTGCCGATGAAGTAACCATTCTGAGCCCGGTAGAATTTAAAAACTACATCAGGGAAAAAGTCAAATCCCAGCGGCTTTTTTAGCCCGATTAAATAATTATCAAGAAAATCACACCGCACCCGTGTGAAATCCTGACGCACCCGGCATCTCAGGCATTGTAAACCAAAACAAAATGCATATGAAGAAGGCATTAATCATCCCTGCAATAACGGGAACGGCTGCCCTGGTATTTATACTGGCAGCATTTACAAGCCGTGTTGAAAGCCGTACAGGGCAGAAAACACTACGGGAAATTCCAAAAGGGTGCGTGTTCCGCACGGTAATGGGAGAAGAAAGTTCAGACTCCAGTTTTATTTATTTAACTCCCGACCGGGTAGCGGTTTCCATTACACGCGGCTTAAGCTGGATTGCCCGTGCACAAAACCAGAACGGAGGCTGGGGTGCCGGCAGCCATTACCGGCAGGATATTATGGACCCGCATGCCGTGCAAACCGATCCGGCAACCACCAGCATGGTGGCCATGGCCCTTCTGCGAAGCGGTAGCACGCTTACCAGCGGAGAATATTCAATGCAACTCGGCAACGCCCTGCACTACTTGTTCAACGCTGTTGAAACTGCACCGGCTGCCAGCTACAACATTACACAACTTACCGGCACGCAAATCCAAACCAAGCTCGGGGCCAACATTGATGTGGTGTTAACCGCGCAATTCCTGTCGAACATTCTTGAGCATACTAATCACGATAAAGCGTTAAAGGATCGGGTAAAGAAAAACCTGAATACCTGTGTGGCAAAAATCCAGAGTGCACAGGATAAAGACGGAAGCATGCGGGGCGATGGTTGGGCAGGTGTGCTGCAGTCTTCTTTTGCAACAACTGCATTGGAAGCAGCCCAGGCCAATGGCGCCAGCGTTGATGCGGATGCTTTACGGAAGTCGCGCGAGTTCCAGAAAAACAACTACGATGCAAAGACCGGTGAATCAAAAACCGACCGTGGTGCCGGTATTGTTTTATACTCCGTTTCCGGATCGACACGAGCCTCAGCCAAAGAAGCCCGCAGGGTACAGGAAGAGATGGAGTTGGCAAAACGTAACGGAACACTCCCACAGAGTGCGGCACCTTCGGCTGAGAACCTGGAAAAGCTTGGTTTTTCGAAAGACGATGCCATGCGGTATGCAACAGCTTACGAAGTCTATCAATCGGCCAAACAAACCGCTCAGCGCGATGAGGTGATGGATGGCTTCGGTAATAATGGTGGCGAGGAGTTTTTAAGTTACCTGCAAACCGGTGAAGGCATGATCATCGGCAAAGACCAAAGCTGGAAGAACTGGTATGAGAATATGAGCGGCCGATTAATCAAGATCCAAAACAACGATGGAAGCTGGAACGGCCACCACTGTATTACCAGCCCGGTGTTCTGCACGGCAACCTGTTTGCTGATTCTATCGGTAAACAACGATGTGGAGCGGTTAATTAAAATGGGTAAGGAAAAGTAATTTCTTACCGCAGGGCAGATACCACTGCCCTGCTTTTATTTATCTTAACTAAAATTCTTCGTTATGAAACCTGACCATCTTGCTCCATTCTTTTTAATCGTGCTGTTTACAGCCTGGGCCGGGTGCTCGTCAACACACACAACCACCTCAACCATCCGGGACGGTTCAAGCATTGAAAAAGCGGTGGTTGTAAAATCAATCCGGGAAGAATACCAATGGGTACAGGAGCACTATCCGAATTCAAGGGTAATCGGGCAAGCCCTGCTTAAACGAGGTGGTAAACATTACGATGAACTGACTTTCGTTACACCCTCCGGAGACACCAAAAAAGCCTACTTCGATATCAACAGCTTTTTCGGAAAGTTTTAAAGGCAAGGCAGTAAAAGACTGTAAATCAGATTATTTAGAATTATTCTAAATAAACCTTGCAAAAACATGCCTAATGGCTCATTTTTGTTGCCGGAAACAGCAAATTACAATGAAACGCTTCGCATTCATTCTCATCGTCATGGCCGGATTAGTGGCCCAACTGGCATGCAGTTCAAGTTCCGGAGAGACCCTCCGGACAGGTGAGCCCGCCAACTCAAAAAAAATCGGGGTGCTATTGGTAAACCACGGCTCCCGCTCGGCTACATGGCGGCAGGCTTTACTTAACCTGGAAGACAATGTTAAAGACTCGCTGGTAGGGTACGGAAAAATTCAGGGCACCAAAACAGCATTTATGGAGTACAACGAACCCTCCATTGCCACCCGCCTTAAAGAATTTGATGCTGAAGGATATACGGATGTGATCATTGTACCGATTTTCTTAACGGTCAGTTCCCATTCATTTGATGATATCCCCACCATCATCGGCAAAAAAGAAGACCCGCAATCGCTTGAAACGTTGAAGATTGAAAAGATTGAGCGGTACACACCCAAAGCTGCAACGCACATCACACCCCTGCTTGATTTTTCGGGCCTGCTTAAAGAAAACATCCTGCACAGGGCATCCCAGCTTTCGAAAGAGCCGGGCAAAGAAGGCCTAGTAATGATTGCCTATGGCGATGCCACCTACATGAAGGAATGGTCGGCCCTGTTGCATGATGTGGGCACTTACGTAAAACAACATTCAGCCATTGATGCCTACTCCTTCGGCTGGTGCGGCCATGTTGCCCATTATAACCCGGATTCTACCACGGTTGCTATTAAGCGTGTGTTTAAGCAAAAAGAAAAAGCGCTGGTGGTGCCCGTACTGGTGGCACACGATGAGATGTTCCAGGTTAAGATAATTGGCGATGGTATTGCCAAAACCGGTAATCGCCAAAAAGATGTGGCTTATATAGCCGATTCTATACTACCCGATAAAAACATTGAGCAGTGGGTTATTCGCATTTCGCGCGAACATGCCGACAACCTTGTAAACAACAGCCTGGCACAGTTGCCATGAGTAAAAAACTTTCCGGAAAAATCAGGCGGCTGAACATCATCACCCACCGCGATGCGGGATATTTCTTCTCATCGCTTATCATCATTTATTCCTTATCAGGAATTGCACTAAACCATGTAGACGAATGGAATCCGGATTTTATCATCGAAAAGAAAGAAGTTCGTGTGCCGCCCGGTTATGCAACCCACCAGCTTTCCGCTGATTTAATTGTTGCATTCAGTAAGCTGGCCGGTGAAGAACAGTTTAAAGTGTACGACATCCCGGCCAAAAACCGTGTAAAGATTTATTACGACAATGCTTCGCTATTTATCGACCTTGAGACTGGGGAAGGCTTGTATGAAAAAATAAAACGCAGGCCCGTTTTTTATCAATCGAACGTGTTACACCGCAACAGCCTGAAAGGGTGGAAATGGGTATCCGATATCTTTGGCGGCTTTTTAATCATCATCAGTATAACCGGGCTGTTTGTACTTAAAGGTAAAAATGGCGTAACCGGACGAGGCAAATGGTTTATGGCGGCCGGGTTTCTGCTACCGGTTATTGCACTGATTCTTCATGAATTGAGCTGAACCTTGAATACTGACAGGGTCCGGTCAGCGCGAATGGTCCGGTAACCTACGTATATAAAGAGTATTCCTATCAGTTCAGTAACATACAACACTTCGGTATAGCCAAACTTAGTGAACGATCCGCCAATACCGGGAAGTAAGCCGCCCGTGGCAATAAAAACATTTCCCCAAAAGCGCTTTATGAATTCGGGGTTTTTACTGTACCGGTATGCCGAATATGCCGCACCGCCAACCAGAAAAACAAAGGCGTACAAATTTACAAACGGGGTTATCAGCCGCACCGTTTTCCATTCCAACACGCTGCCCGTTAGCCGGGTGGGCTCAACCAATCCGTAGTTTATAGGAGAAAGGATAACCATGATGGTGGCAATCATGATTATGATTAAAACTATTCGCAACATAACATCCGCAACAAACTTGTTAACCATAAGGTACACCGAACCCTGTGCCAATGGAAACCCTCCGAACAGGGCACCTAAAATATACCATGCCTTAAAAACGACTTCGCTCCAACCGAAAATACTTACCAGGCTTTCGGTTAAGGTACCCAGGCCATAACACAATACGCCTGTCATCCACCAGAAAAGGTAAGGAGGACAGTTCTTCGCTATCCAATGCTTACGCAGCACAATAAAGAATCCCAACGAAATTATCGTTGTCAGAATCGGAACCTTATGAATTAGCTCAATCACCTTGTATACACAATAAAGGAGTTACCTCCTTCGAAGCAACTCCCCTAAAACATCAGTTACACGCCCTTTTTCACCAGGGCAAATTCAAACCGGGGCCTTCCGCGTTCACCGCTGGTTGTGAGCGAAGTAAAGCGCAGTTTGTAGTAGTTATCGGATGCATCACGAACGATATAGAATCGATCATTGCGGATTGAAGGCGGCCCTGACGGGCCACCGCCCGTACGCCAGCTTGTTCCGATTTTCAATTGATTTTGGCTGGAGAAATCCAAGCCTGTTAAATCGGCTTCTGCAAATGCTTCATATGATTTCGTGCTGGTTAATACCTGCACAACGGCAACGCCCGTCATATTTTGCAAAATCACATCCTGGAAATAGTAAGGCACCAGTCCCGAACCGAAGTTGGTTGAGTTGGTAAAGCCTGTCCATGCAATATCCCACCGGCCAACAAATGGCTCCACAAGTACTTCGCCTGTTGTTAAACTGACATATTGGAAAGCATAGGCCGAATTTTTGGTAATTTGAATTTCCGAAAACGAAGTAGCACCGATATTCGCATGCTGCAGCGTGTATCCATTTCCATTACGAATGATCCGGATTTTCTTCCAGCCCAGTTGCGGAGCAGGCGTGCCGGGTCCTGTACCCATGTTAACGATATAAACTTTATTTTCCGAAAGCGTTGAGGAAACGGCCGCTATAGCTGTTTTAGTCAAATCACCGGCAGGATCGTCAATCCAGTTAATCGCTTCGGGCACCCAACCGGGTATGGGCGTGGTATTGATGGCCGCAAATACGGCAGCCAGCGAGAGTTGCGCACCAAAACCAGCCGTATCGGCAGCTGTAACCGCATTCATATCTGTTTTATCAAGTGCACGGGCCATCATGCCATTCGAAGAGTTAAGAATAACCCGAAACTCGCTGCCGGAACTGAATCCGAAATCCCAGGCAGTGCGCTGCACGGCAGTTTGCCGGTTGGCGCTTAAATCAATAAACACTTTGTTTGGATAGAGTGCACCTCCTCCGTTTATTTCCATTTCGCCCGAGAGGGCTATCAACTCCGAAAAAGTAACAGTTAATTGTGCTTTACTTCCGGCAACCAGCGAAGCATCGGCCGGGGTAACTGTAAACACTATCTGTTCATCGCCATCAAACAAAATACCGGTTTCTTTAACAAGGGTGAAAGAAACAGAAACAGCTCCCTTATCCACCGGTAACGTAATGGTACCTGCTACTGCGGCCGGTTCGGTAGTAAAATCAACACCGTAAGTAACACCCGTTGGCGTAACCTGAACAGCAACCTGGGTTGCTGCAGTGGCTTCGCGAGAAAGTTTTATAATAATGTTTAATTCGTTCTCATCATCAGCCACACCCAATGTGGTTGACTCAAATTCAACCAGGTTATCAGGCAACTCCGGATCTTCCTTGCAGGAACCCAGCAACAGTAAACTACCAACTATACTCAGTAACAGACCAATCTTTATATGCATCCTCATATTTGTTTATTTGGTTAGTGAATAATTGATTGAAAAAAAGTATGAGCGCCCGTAACCGATTGGCCGTGTACCGCCTCCGCTGTGCACGCCCGAAGCAACCGAGGTATTGTTCACCGCGGTTACATCAAACAGGTTACGGATGCCCGTAGTAAATGAAATGTGTTTTCCAAGTTGCTTTACTGCGCTCAAATCGGCCCACGAAAAGGCATCCTGCTCGGCCAGGCGCGGCACCTGATTACCATTTTCGGTTACGATTTCGTAGAACGGTGTTTTGCCGGTGAACTTGTAATTCAGGAAAACATCAAGACCTGCCCGGATAAACCGGTAGGTTACCGATGCCGTGGCTTCCGGTGACCAGGCAAAACCATTTACTTGTTCAAAACTTTCGCTGAGCTGATTGTAGCGGCCGGTGTATCCAAGCCCACCGGCTGCCTCCACCGCCTTGTGCTTTATTGTGGAGCCCACCGTTATACCAGTGGTTTTATAGCGTTCAACGTTCAGGTAGGTAGTAACCAGGTTGTTGCCGGGTTTCTGCCCGTAGCCAATCATATTTTCGATAGTGTTGTAAAACCCGCCCACCGTTGCCGTAATGACTAAGCCATTTTTTTCCGAAAACCGGAAGTTCCACGAACCCGAAATGCTGTGCGATAATTCAGCTTTCAGGTCGGTGTTTCCTTCGATGGCATGGCTGGCGTCAAAAAAATCAAAGTATAGTTCGCGTAGCGAAGGCGCGCGGAACCCGCGCCCGTACGACAGCCGAAGATCCTGCTTCGGGTTAATGGTTATTCGGGTATTTAATGACGGAATAACAGGAGGAGCGGCATAGACTGTATTGTAAACCAGGCGAAGGCCCGGTCGTATCTGAATGGCGGGATGGATACGCCATTCGGCCGAAGCAAACAAAGCATAGTCGCCAATGTGTTGGGTGCCTTCCTTAATCCTTCCGCCACTTCCTGATTCGAAATTGAAATCAATACCCGGCTGTACCGAAAGTTTTTCATTAACCCTATACTGCAACGTGCTGCGAAGCGTCAATCCATCAAAGGTAGTTTCATCCTGCAGGCCTGCACCGGTGGCCAGGAAGCGTTGGCCTGTGGTCTCATTTACAATAGTGGATTGTGTTTCACGCTGATAACCGGTAAATGAAAATGCAGTGTTGCCCTGCAACTTAGGAGAAAGAGAGTACCCACCCTGAAGCTGGTGCATCAGCCGGTTGGTGTAGTAGTGTTGGTCGAGCGCCTCACCACCCTGAAATACACCCGGATTATAAATGTCTTCGAAAAGATAATCCAGCCGGTAATACACATTGGTTGACCCGCGTTCAAAGCCGGCAAGCCCTGCCGCCATGAACTGTTTCTTCGGGTGCCACTGCTTATCACGCCCGGCCGCACTACCCTGCCAACCCCCAAAATAGTTGTGATTAAAGTCGGCCCGGTAACGGAAATGCCCGGAAGAATAACCAATGCCTAATGCCTGGTTGTGGATGCCTGCACCCACACCATATTCAGTACCAACACTTTCCTCATGCAGTTTAAGCGAGGCTTCTAGTTTTTTATCAACTGATTTTTTGGTGATAATGTTGATAACACCGGCCAGTGCATCGGCTCCATACACCACCGACATGGGCCCTTCTATGATTTCAATGCGCTCAATGGCGTTAACATTAATCTGGTTAATGTTGATCTCGTTTGATGTACCCTGACGACCCACCAGGGGCACACCGTCAATCAGCACTTTCACATTCTGGCCCGACAGCCCCTGCATGGTAAGGTTGGAGCCTCCCAGGGCCATGTCCTGGCTGAAACGAATATTAAGTTCGGTGTTGAGTACATCCTGCAGGCGCACGGCCCCGCGTGCCTCCAGCATTTCCATGGGTATGGTTCGTACCTGGTAAACCGACTTACGAGCCGATTGCGGCTCAAACTGCCCGGTAACAACTACTTCTTCAAGTTGGGTAGTCTTCAGGCTGTCCTGACTAAAAACACCTGTGCATAAAAGCATCAGCAATACCGGCAAAACCCCTTTTTCCATAATTAACAGGGCGCAAATATTCAATCATACCTGATTTAAAAATACCCGTAAACGGAGCAATTATACCACCTGATAAAAATCAGTTTGTGCCGGCTCCTGATAAGGGTATTCTATATCCAAAATCAGTCATTTTAGGCTATTATGATTAGCTATAATTGGATACTTTTGCGCCAGGCAGGAGGAAGAAAGAGCTTAATTTGAAAACAGAAAATACCCCGATATGGAAATCACTTGTTGAGGATGCCAGCACCCGGTTAAGCACGCTGGTAAATCCGGCCGGACAGGTTGAGTTACCCTCAACATTTGCAAAGCGGGTGGTACATTTTTATTTCTGCCTCGAAGGGCAAGCCGTGCTGGAGTTTGGACCGCACTACAGCCGTGAACTTGGCCTGAGGAAGAACTTTTTGTTTTACAACCCGGAAACTGACTTACCGCATACGCTTAAACTTGCCGGCAAGACCAGTCTGGTTTGGTTATCGATTACCCTGGAGCATCTGCATGCATTATTCATACATGAGCCATTGCCCTTTCTCACCCCGGAAAACATTAACCGCAAGTTTTATGATGAGAAAGAGGTTGCCCCCTCGCTGCTGGTGGTGCTCAATCAGTTGTTCACCGTTCAACTGAATGATCATGCCCGCCTGCTTTTTTATCAGGGTAAAGTGTTGGAAATACTCAGCCTTTACTTTGCGCTTAAAGCTCCGGATACGGAGAGCTGCCCGTTTTTAAAAGATGATGAAGTGGTTCGAAAAATTAAAATCGCCAAAGAACATTTACTTAAACACCTCGAACATCCGCCCGCCATCCGCCAACTGGCCAAACTGTGCGGCCTAAATGAGTACCAGCTTAAAACCGGCTTTAAACAGATATACGGAAACACGGTTTACGGGTACTTACTGGACCACAAACTTGACCAGGCCCGGGTGCTGCTGGATAAAGGGCGGCTGCATGTAAACGAGGTAGCCTACCAGATTGGGTATGCCAACCCCAGTCATTTTATCGCAGCCTTTAAAAAGAAGTTTGGGATAACACCGAAAAAATACCTGATGAATCAACGGTAATCTCTGCCGCTTGGCCGATTGCATTGGCTGCTTATACTTTGTTTGATCTCACCTTGAAGGATTCGATAGAATTCTTAATTTGGCTTGACAAAGAATAAAGATGCCATACATTTCATTGGAAGAACACCTGCCGGGTGTTACCGGCCTGCTTGAGTTTAACCGCCAAACCGCTGAGCCCCTGCGCGCGCTGACACAATTATTATTGCGGGGCCCTTCAACCTTATCGGAAGCCGAACGCGAGTGGATTGCTGCCCTCGTCTCGCACAAAAACAAATGTGTTTACTGTGCCACCTCGCATACGGCCGCTGCCGATGCATTTCTGGGTGAGTATGAAACTACCTCCAAAATCAAACAAGATTACCGTACGGCACCCATCAGCAACAAAATGAAGGCCCTACTGACCATTGCATCGCAGGTGCAGGAAAGCGGCAAAAGCGTTACGCCCGAAGCTATTGAGCAGGCAAAAAAATTTGGCGCTACTGATATTGAAATTCATGATACCGTACTGATAGCTGCTTTGTTTTGTTTGTACAACCGCTACGTTGACGGCTTAAATACGATTGCCCCTACTGACTCACACTATTATGCTGAAATGGCCGAACGACTGAAAACCAGGGGGTACTATCGCCCTCCCCAAGGTTATGATCATTTGAAAAAAAAGTAATCCGTGCAAACGGCCATACCTTCCAATCCGCGTACTTCTGCCTACTTATACAGTATGTACTCGATTTGTTTTCTTTCGGGTGTGCTTGGCGGGATCAGCGCTACACTGATGTCATCATACTTACCAATTACCTTGACTGAACTGTTACCGGCAACAGCACCGCAACTCATCGATAAAGCCAGTGCAATAATAAACTCCTTGTATTTGTTCGGTATGATGGCCGGAGGCCTGCTCCTTGGATTCTTCAGCGACCGGATGGGCAGAAAACCCGGAGTACAGCTTTCAATTGTGTTCATTGGTGTCTTTACCTTCCTTACCGCCTTTGCTGAGAGTTGGCAACTTGTGGCAGCACTTCGCTTCCTTACGGGAGTAGGCGTTGGCGGAATATTGGTTACCACCACCATACTTGTTGCCGAGGAGTGGCCGGACAAATCCAGAAATGTTGTTCTTGGAATTTTATCCACCACAATTCCTATAGGAATTTTCGCAGCCGGATTGATTACCTATTTCATTAGCAACTGGCGTACGGGGTTCCTGATTGGCATAGCACCGTTGGCGCTGGGTATGCTCTCGCATTTCTACCTTGAGGAATCGGCCCGGTGGAAAGCCCGGTTGCCTGAACAACAATCAGATACCATTGCGTTCTTTCATCCTTCACTCGTGTCCGACCTGATCATCGGGTGCATTATCTACGGTTCCATGCTCATCGGATTATGGGCCATCTTCTCGTGGCTGCCCACGTGGGTTCAAACGCTTGTTCACAATTCTGATGGTCAAAAAGAGCGCGGCCTTAGCATGATGCTGTTTGCAACCGGGGGTTTGGTGGGCGGATTTGTATCCGGGTGGGTAAGTAACTTCCTCGGCATCAAGCGCGCTTTGCTTCTGTGCTATGCGGCCGTGTTTGCCTTTAGTTTCATTTTGTTTAAACTCAACCCAAGCCTAACCATTTACAGTTACCTTGAAATGGCCGGAATTGCCTTCTTCTTCGGCATGAGCCAGGGTATATTAAATGTTTACATCCCCGAATTGTTTCCAACCCGGGTACGCTCTTCAGCAACCGGTTTTTGTTTCAACATCGGGCGCACCTTTACTGCAGCAGCTGTCTTTTTCGTTGGCTGGATGGTGGACTTTCTGGGCGGTTACGGGAATGCTTTATTCATCTTTTCATTTATCTTTCTGGTTGGATTTATTTCCATATTATTTGCACGCGAAAAAAATCTTATTGATACTTAATTTATCATGGCGTATATAACCATACAAGACGACCTGCCCGGAATACGCGGATTAATGGCCTTCAGACCCGAAACGGCAACCCATCTCAATGAACTTGCCGAAATACTTCTTCGGGATGACAACACCCTGTCGCGTGGCGACCGCGAACTCATCGCTACTTATGTATCTTATCTTAACGACTGCTTCTTCTGCCAGAATGCCCATGGCGCCATTGCCCAGCATTACCTTCAATGCGATATCCAGACACTCGATAAAATAAAAGAAGACTTCGAATCAAAACCATTACCTGAAAAATTAAAGGCCCTGCTCAGTATTGCCGGTAGTGTACAACGAAGCGGTAAAGCAGTTACCCCTCAGCAAATTGAACGGGCCCGTAATGCCGGTGCTACCGATAAAGAAATTCATGATACTGTACTTATTGCAGCATTCTTCTGCCTGTGCAATCGGTATGTTGACGGGCTCGGAACCACGGCCCCGACTGATCGGAACTACTACGTTAACCGGGGCAAGATGCGTGCTGAAGAAGGATACCGTCAGTTTGATTTGTACAGATAACATCGCACGTTACCTACAAGTATTGCCCATTAGCGAACAATCTTGACCGAAATCGGACTTACTGAATTTTGGTATGCCGACTTCCAAAATAACATTGCTGAATTTCTGCTGGCCTGATTATTGGTAATAGGGAGTAAATTTCATACCCGATGTTGCTTAACAACCTCAAAATCGCCCTTCGCCACCTGGTAAAAAACAGAACGTTTACAATCGTGAATGTGGCAGGACTTACACTCGGATTTTTGTGTTTCATTCTGATCTCACTCTATCTGCACGATGAGCTGAGCTTCGATACGTTTCATGCCGATGCGGATAATATTGTTCGCATAATGGAACACCAGCAACAGAATGATGGCAGTACGCGCAACATTGCGCAGGTATCGGCCTTGCTGGGTACGGAAGCCGATGCGCAGTTTGAGGAAATTGAGGCAACCTGCAGGCTTTCAGCTTTTGGCCGTGTAACCCTTGGCAATGAACCCGGCACGCGCAGTTATGAACGCACGTGGTCGGTAAGCGATAATTACTTTCAGTTCTTCAATTTTCCGCTGGTGGAAGGTGATGCGGCCACCGCGTTGAAAACGCCCGATGGCATTGTGATTTCCGAAACACTGGCTAAAAAGTATTTTGGCAGCGGGCCCTACCTCGGCAAACAAATCTGGTCGGCACTCAGGCGTCAGGGCGAACCGGTAACTCTTACAGTAACCGGAGTAATGAAAGACCTGCCTCACAACTCCCATATTCAATTGGAGATTGTATTCTCCGAGCATACATGGCCTTCCTTGTTCAGGTGGTACAATGAATACATTACTACCGACTGGGAGAGCAACGAGTACGTAACCTACCTCAAGCTAAAACCAGGTACCAATGCAAAAGCATTGAGTGATAAGATGGCCGCACTGGTGAAATCGCATTATCCGAAAGACAAAGAATTTAAAAGCACCTTCTCACTTCAGCCTCTCACCGATTTACATTTCTATACCGACAATGCACAGGACAATGAACTGAATGCCAACAGCATCAAACCGTTTTACCTCTACATGTTTGGCGTAGTAGGGTTGTTGCTGCTGCTTACAGCGTGTTTAAACTACATGAACCTGAGCACAGCTGCGGCCTTTAAACGCACACGCGAAATGGGCACGCGCAAATCATTAGGCGCGCAGAAAAAACAGTTGATATGGCAGTTCTTAACCGATGCATGGGTACTCTCCATTTTTTCATTGATGATGGCCCTGGGGGTTGCTCAGGCATTGCTTCCCTACATCAACAGTTTTACGAATAAAGAAATGACATTGGCCGCCATGCCCCTTGCGTGGATGCTTGCAACGGTGGGTGTTACCTTGCTGGCAGGTGTTTTGTCAGCCTTATATCCGGCCTTTGTGGTAACAAAGGTATCGGCTGCTGATGCGTTGAAAAAAGAAGTAAAAATAGGCCACCGCATTGTACCGGTGCGCAAAATGCTGGTAGTGGCACAACTTACCATCTCCATTATTATGATTGCTTCAACGCTTATCATCCAACAGCAACTCACCTTTATGCGTAAGAAGGACCTTGGTTTTGATCGGGAGAATCTTCTCGTGGTGGATATTAACAGCCAGGCGCTGCGCAGAAATTTTGAAATGGTGAAGACTGAGTTTAGTCGGCCTCCCGAAGTGCAACGTATCACCACCTCTACGCGCGTGCCGGGTGACTGGAAAAGTTTCCCCATTGCCACCGTAAACAGTGAGGCAAATACACAAGGGCGTGAAATGATTTTTGTGGGCATCGATAAAGATTTTTTAGAAACGTACAATATCAAACTTTTGGAAGGTCGCACCATTGACGACCCCAAAGCCGATTCATTAAAAGTAGTACTTACGCAAATGGCAGTTCAGCAGCTTGGACTTGCCAATCCCATCGGGCAAATACTCGAAATACCTTCTACCCGGCAAGGCGGTAGCGCGGAACTCTTAGAACAACCCTTCCGCGTGGAGGTAATTGGTGTGGCAGAGGATTTTCATTTCGAGTCGCTTCGTGCAGAAATGATGCCTGTAATTTTTGGCGCACCCAACACCGCCATACAACGCATTGACTATTACACCTTACGCATTAAAACCGACAACTGGGAGCAAACGTTGGCTACATTACAAGAAATCAACAGCAAAATAGACCCCGACAACCCATTGGAATATACATTTCTCGAAAGTCGTTTTGAAGATATTTACAAAGCCGACACCCAACGTGGGCAGATTTTCTTAACTCTTTCATTCATTGTTGTACTTATTGCCTGCATGGGTTTGTTCGCGCTGGTTTCTTATTCGGTTGAGAGCCGTACAAAAGAAATTGGTGTACGCAAAGTATTAGGGGCTTCAGTAAACAACATCGTGGAGTTAGTATCGAAAGAGTTTTTGTTGCTTGTGGGGCTTGCCTGGCTGGTGGCCGTACCTATATCGTATTTCTTTATGCGCGAATGGCTGCAGGATTTTGCCTATCGCATTTCGTTGGAGATTGGCTCATTTATTATTGCCGGGCTGTTGGCTGGTGTAGTTGCATTTATTACAATTTGTTCGAGAACGGTAAAAGCAGCGCTAGAAAATCCGGTGAATGCACTCAGGAGTGAGTGATCTAATCAAAGGAGGACAAAGCATTACCTCAGCCTATGATATCGGTAGCAGTTACAGTAATAAACGAAACACTAAAGTGTATCGCCTTGATAAACCAAGGAAATCCGTTGCCTGCTATATTACGCTTGCATCTTGTACCTGGTAATATCAAGCGCAACGCCTACGTAGTTGCCATTGGGCAGTAAGGAATTTGCCCAGTTGAGCCAAACGGTTTTACCATCTTTACTTCGAACAACCGTCTCTACCGAGGCCAGTTCTTTCGGCATAATGTTAGGGTAATTTACTATGTAGTCGCGGTTGATCCAGCCTTCTTGCAAATTATTTTCCTCCCACCATCCTTCCTGAATCAGTTCTGAAGGGTCATAACCCAACAGTTTCCGTACCGAAGGACTAACGAATACAATCTCGCCCGCTTTATTCGCGACAATTGACATGACATTAAGTTTATCAAGATTGTTATACGATTCTTTAATACTTTCAATGAGCTTCAACCGGATTGACACCACTATTCCGAATACAACCATTGCCAATGTCAGATTAATCATGGAAATAATTTGACCGCTATCGAATCCACCCGACAGAAAAGTAACCAGGGTAATTAATAAAATAAGCGTGCACTGCAGGCCGTAGTAAAACAAGCTATTCATTACCACTGTACTTGCGCCTGTTACAAGTATCAGAATAATGACTGCATGAGGATCAAACCGGTTTATGACTACAAAGGCCATTACATATAACAGGGTTGCCAGGTAAAGGAAAAATGAGAAGTAGGTAACAATCAGACCTCGCTTTATACGAATGTATGTGGTGGCAAAAAACACGCATCCCAAAACAATGATAGTCCATCGAACCGTGTCAAAGTCGGTCAGTTCAGGCAAAAACCGGTTATAGAGCAGCTTGGTTACTGTAGCACCAATTGTAAAAAGCGCAATAACCATGCGTACAGAACCAATGGGTTGCCGTAGTAAAACTTTATCTACGAAATGTGGTTTATTATCGTTTGTCATATTCCTGATGGTATTACTCTGAAAGATTAAAAATACATTTGTCAAAAGTAAACTAGTGCCATTAAAACGAACCCTCCTGTTAAATTACATTGACGAAATCATTATGGATTACCAATTTTACAAACATTATCCATACCTAAATGTACCAATGCATCGCCTGCATTGATAACCGGACTGTTGTTTAAACCGATAACATAGGCTGTTGCGGTAGCCAGCACTTTTTGTTTGAACTCACCGAAGGGATCGGTAATGGTGCCAATCCATTCACCCTTATGAACCAACTGCCCACATTGAATAGTGCTCTGGAACAGGCCGGCATATTTAGCGCGTATCCATGAGGTACTCCAGATCACGCGGTTCTCTTCCTTCGGTTCAGGGGCCCAGTCAATCATCTTTAAATGTTTCATCAGCCGCAGCGTGCCGGCAATACCTTCTTCAATGGCCTGTTGGTCGAACCGCAGTGATTCGCCACCCTCATACACAATGATATTCTTTCCTTTCTTTGAAGCCTCTTTCCGCAGGGAGTTTGGGCGGAAGGGCGCATCGAGTGTAAACGGAGCGCAAAAGGCATTGGCCAGCTCAACATTTTTTTCGTTGGCCAGCACGGCACGCACCTGCGGGTAGTTGGTACGCATGGCGCCCCCGGTATGAAAATCAACCCCGTAGTCGATGAAGGGGATAATGTCGTGCGTGAGATGATAAGCCACCCGGCTGGCCAGCGAGCCGTTTTTGCTTCCGGGAAATGAGCGGTTTACATCCTTGCCATCGGGTACATCGCGCGAAAAGTTTAAAAATCCATATACGTTTACAATCGGCATACAAACCACTGTACCGCGCTTAGGGCGGTGCAGCTCGCTGTCGAGTATTCTGCGCACAATCTCCAGGCCGTTGATTTCATCGCCATGCATGCCGGCCATCAGAGCCAGTACAGGGCCATCCTCCAGCCCGCGCGAGACGTAAATGGGAGTATCAATCTGGGTATGCGATGGAAGCCGGGCGATGTTAATATCGATCTCTTTAAATTCTCCGGGCTTTATTTCGTGGTTGGCTATCTTAACTATGCGCAAGGTTGTTTCAATTGAATTGTGTATGGTAAACTATGCATTTACTTTATCTTTCTGAATCTTCTTTTTGGCGGCATTCTTTTCAAGGTACTGAATAATTTTTCCGGCTATATCCACTTTGGTAGCGCCTTCAATGCCTTCAAGGCCGGGCGAAGAATTGACTTCAATAATCAGCGGCCCACGGTTTGACGGCAGCATGTCCACACCGGCAACGGATAACCCCAGTTTTTTGGCTGCGGTAACAGCTGTTGATCGTTCTGCACGGCTTAACTTGACCAGTGAAGCGGTTCCTCCACGATGCAGGTTCGATCGGAATTCTCCGGGCCGGGCCTGCCGTTTCATGGCGCCTACCACTTCACCATCCACTACAAAAGCGCGTACATCAGCACCTTTCGCTTCCTTGATAAACTCCTGCACAATAATGCGGGCGTGCACACCATGAAATGCTTCGATTACCGATTGGGCTGCTTTTTTATTTTCGGCAAGCACAACACCCAGGCCCTGGGTTCCTTCCAGCAGTTTAATAACGACCGGTGCGCCACCCACCGACTCAACAATGCCTTCCGTGTCGCGCGAGTAATCCATGAAAATGGTTTTGGGCAACCCCAGGCCGGCACGCGAAAGTATCTGCAAGCTGCGCAGTTTATCGCGCGAGCGAATCAGCGCCTGCGATTCGATGGCTGTAAATACCTTCATCATTTCGAACTGGCGCACCACGGCAGCGCCATAAAAGGTTACCGATGCGCCTATCCGTGGAATAACCGCATCAAAATAATCCAGCCTCCGGCCCTGGTACAGCACCATCGGGTTTTTCTTTTCAATAAACAGCACGCATTTCATGTGGTCGATGATCTCCACATTGTGCCCGCGTTTTTCGCCTGCTTCTTTCAGTCGTTTTGTAGAGTATAGCTTGGGGTCGCGCGACAGGATGGCAATGTTCATACAGGTTGCAGCAGTTGTTTTAGCGGATTGTCCGGTTTGCCTGGCGGGCAGCCTTTTTCTCGGCCAGTTTTCTTTTGTAAGATAGATTTTTTTTCTTCACATCAATCAGGTACCGGTCGCGTAAAATTTTACGCCCCAGCAGAATGGGAAATTTAAGCGATCCACGGTCGCTCAGCGAAAATTCTGAAGTTATCGGCTCATTAAAAATAACAATGGTGGTAGTGACCAGAAACCTGCGCTCTACTTCACCAAACGAGTTTTTTATATCGCGCTGGTCGAAGTTTCCGGAAACAAATTTCATCCCGGTAAACTCGGGGTGTTCCTCATCCAGCAAAACAAATTCAAGCTGTCCGTTAACCACTTCGGCCCGCGAGCAATGCAGGCTGCTGGTAAAGGCTCCGGTATCAATTTTTGCATGAATGTTATACAGCCCCAGGTCGGGCAGGTCAACGCGGTCGTAACGGCCGAGGGTTTCCATGACTTTATTCCTTAACCGAAGATGCACAAAATAATATTATCCAAAAACAAAAAAGCCCTGCCTGAATAAATCAGACAAGGCTTTTTATGGTATCAGGCTTAACTCAGCCTTTGCTCACCTTAAAGGACACGGCCGTATTTTCCCATTTCAGGGTAACAACATCTTTGTCCACACTGATAGTAAACAGTTCGGTAAAGTTGGTCTTACCGGATTTAACTTTTACCTGGAGGGCATCCTGATCTTTATTTTTGGCATAGTCATAAGCACCCCACTGACCTGTCTTTTTGTTAAAAATAATGGTCCACTCATTTTCTCCGGGGATTGTAAACAGGGTATACTTACCGGCCGCCAATGCCTGCCCTTCGATTTTTACATTCTTATCAAATTCAATAACGGTTGCCTCGTTGGCGCCAGTACGCCATACTTCACCGTAGGGCACCAGGCCACCCATCACCTTGCGGCCTTTTGCACCGGGCTGGCTGTAATCCACTTTAACTTTTACCCCATCAATGGTTCCTTCGGCTACAGCCGGAGGGCTTGGTCGTTTTGATTTATCCTGTGCAGCGGCAACGAAGGTTAGCGCAGCAACAAAAGCGGTAAATAATATTATTCTTTTCATATAACTGGTTTTGGTTACTCATGTAAAATGCCCCTGAGGCAGGGGCATTTTGAAACGAATTTAAATTATCCTGTAAACTAAGGGGATAACGTTTAATAAGGAAAATAGGTTTTGGGTTTGCATACGTTTTTTTACCGGCCAAACGGGTTTAATGCCGATAATGCTTTGGCCCCACCGCCCATTTTATTCATGGTTTTCATCATCTTACGCATATCGCCAAATTGTTTCAGCAACTGGTTAACCTGCTGCACCGAAGTACCGCTGCCTTTTGCGATGCGGTTCTTCCGGCTGCCGTTAATGATGTCGGGGTTCTCACGCTCCTCATTGGTCATGGAACGGATAATGGCCTCCACAGGCTTAAAAGAGTTATCATCAACATCCACCCCTTTCAACGCCTTACCAACGCCCGGTATCATGCCCAGCAGGTCCTTCATGTTGCCCATTTTCTTAATCTGCTCAAGCTGACTGAGGAAATCGTTGAAGTCGAACTGGTTCTTGCGTAATTTTTTATTCAGCCTTCTGGCTTCTTCTTCATCAAAAGTCTGTTGTGCTTTTTCTACCAGCGACACCACATCGCCCATGCCGAGGATGCGGCTGGCCATCCGGTCGGGGTAGAACCGGTCGAGGGCATCCATTTTCTCACCGGTGCTGATAAACTTGATGGGCTTTTCAACCACCTTGCGGATGGAGAGGGCCGCACCGCCACGGGCATCGCCATCGAGTTTGGTAAGTACTACGCCATCAAAATTCAGCCGGTCGTTAAATGCTTTTGCAGTGTTCACCGCGTCCTGGCCGGTCATCGAATCCACCACGAACAACGTTTCGGAAGGATGGAGCGCTTCCTTCAGCCGGGTAATCTCATTCATCATTTCCTCATCCACCGCCAGGCGGCCGGCTGTATCTACGATAACAATACGGTAGTTATTCTTTCTGGCATATTCAATAGCCGCGTTGGCAATTTTTACGGCATCTTTGTTTTCGGGTTCGGCATACACATCAACACCAATCTGCTGGCCAAGCACTTTAAGCTGATCAATGGCTGCCGGCCGGTAAATGTCGCAGGCCGCAAGCAATACCTGCCGGCCCTGCTTTTTCAGGTAGTTGGCCAGTTTACCTGAAAAAGTTGTTTTACCCGAACCCTGCAAACCCGCGATAAGAATAACGGCCGGGTTGCCGGCAATGGTAATCTCTTCGCCTGTACCTCCCATCAAGGCAGTCAACTCATCGTTGGTTATTTTAATGAGCAACTGGCTTGGCGAAATAGCCGTGAGCACATTTTGGCCCAGGGCTTTTTGCTTGATTTCATCGGTTACCTCCTTGGCTACTTTGTAGTTCACGTCCGCATCAATGAGGGCCTTGCGGATTTCTTTAATGGTGGAGGCAACGTTAATTTCGGTAATGCGGCCTTGCCCCTTAAGGGTTTGGAATGCTTTTTCGAGTTTTTGACTTAAGCTATCGAACATGCGTACCTTCGATTTTCAAATAAGAATGCAAAATTAACCCAAAACGAATTACAGCGGCAATGTTTCCATATAAAATGCGTATACTAGTTGATTAATGACACTCACCTCGGAAAATATTTTGCTACTGGGATCAATCCTGCTCTTTCTGAGCATAATTGCCAGTAAAACTTCGTACCGGGTTGGTGTTCCCGCACTGATCATGTTCCTTTTATTGGGTATGCTGGCCGGTTCAGATGGCCCTGGCGGAATTTATTTTAATGATCCCAAACTCACTCAGTTTATTGGAGTCATTGCACTAAATTTCATTCTCTTTTCGGGTGCCATTGACACCAAGTATGAAAGTGTACAACCCGTGCTTAAGCAGGGCATACTTCTTTCTACCATTGGCGTGTTGCTTACTGCCACTGTTGTTGGGTTGTGCGCTTATTGGCTGGCCGATATTCCGTTGCTTGAGAGTTTCCTGTTAGGATCGATAGTTTCTTCAACCGATGCCGCGGCCGTATTCTCCATTTTGCGAGGGCGAAGTGTTGGCTTAAAGCGAAACCTACGCCCCATGCTTGAACTGGAAAGCGGTAGCAACGATCCGATGGCCTACGTGCTTACCATTAGTTTACTGTCGTTCTACGGCAACACTGAACAAACCGTACTGGACTTGCTGTTGCTGTTTCTTCAACAAATGCTAATTGGTGCCGGTTTAGGCTTCCTGCTTGGAAAAGGTATAGTACTGATTGTAAATAAGATCAGCCTTGATGTTGATGGGCTTTATCCGGTGTTGGTTACTGCCTTGGTACTTTTCACGTTTTCAATTACCGACTTTGTTGGTGGAAACGGCTTTCTGGCAATTTACATCAGCGGCCTGCTGGTTGGTAACGCCCAACTCATCCATAAAAAAACATTAATTCAGTTTTACGATGGAATAGCATGGCTTATGCAAATCATTATGTTTCTTACGCTGGGGCTTCTTGTATTTCCGAGTCAGATACTCCCTATTTTAGGTATCGGCATTTTAATAGCAGCCGTCTTAATGTTTGTTGCCCGGCCCATCGGAGTATTTATCAGCCTTGCCGCATTTAGAATTCCTTTTCGTGATAAATTATTTATTTCGTGGGTTGGTTTACGGGGAGCCGTACCTATTGTATTTGCTACGTACCCTTTACTTGCCGGGGTTGAGAGTGCCGGTACCATTTTTCATATTGTTTTTTTTATCACGGTAACATCGGTACTGCTTCAAGGAACAACATTAACGCTTGTTGCTAAATGGCTTCATTTGACTGTTCCGGAAAAAGTCCGGAAAAAATCGTTGTTGGAAATGGAATTGATTGATGACTTTAAGTCGGAGTTGTTTGAGGTGGACATACAGGCTGAAAATAAATCAGCCGGAAAATCTATTGTACAACTGAACTTTCCCAAGGGAGCCACTATTGTTATGATAAACCGCAACGGGAAATTTATAAGGCCGGGCGGTTCAACCGTTTTAAACGCAAACGATAAGTTGCTGGTAATGGCTAATGACAAAGAAACCATTAACAAAGTCTTTGACAGCCTAAGGTAGCTTATGCTCTGAAACCAATATACGGAAAGTATTCACCCGTTTTAAATTCAGATTTACCGGCCGGCAACTCCATAAATCCGTCAACGTCTTTCAGGTTTACAAAGTCTCCGGAGCCTCCACCGGGCACAGGCCGGGCCATCCGCTTTCCTTCTTTAAAAAAAGTACTAACCTGAAGAAAGTAGGTTAGCGGGGGTGTAAACATAACGTCTTCGGCAAGTATGGCCTGCTCGGGTTTTAACACAACACCCATCTGCTGCATCATCCACGGAAGGATATACCGGTAAAAGCATACGTAAGTTGAAACCGGGTTACCCGGCAAGGCAAACACCACTTTGCCATCGCTGCGATTGCCAAACCAAAACGGCTTACCCGGGCGCTGACTAACCTGATGAATTTTTTTTTCAACACCAAGTGCTGCAAGTGCCTGCGGTATAAAATCAAATTTACCCTTTGACACACCTCCCGATAAAATCAGTATATCAAATCGCTTTAACAGGTCAGCTAAGATAATTTCAATTTCACTCCGGCTGTCGTTCAGGTGAAAAAGTTCACCACGCCAACCGGCCTCTTTCATGGCGGCATGCAAAGCATACACATTGGAACGCCTCTGTTGATGCCGGGCAGGCGCAACATTCAATTCAACCAGCTCATCGCCCGATGAAATGATGGCAGTTCGCGGAAACGCCTTGACCTGCACGGTTGGTTTACCCACCGCGGCCAGCAGCGCCACGTCAGCCGGTGAAATACGCTGGCCAGGCCTGAGCAGCACTTCGCCCGCTTTCGCATCCTGCGCCTGCGGATGAATGTTCATTCCTTTCTTTACTTCTGAAATTTTCACCAGGGCATGGTTGCCTTTCAACTCAATATCTTCATACCGGATAACCACATCGGTGCCCTCCGGCAATATGGCGCCCGTCATCACCTCAACGCACTTTTGCAAATCCTGAAGTTTATTACCCGGCTGACCGGCAGCCTGAACGGATTCAATTTCATATTCCCGCTGGCCCGCCTCAAATGATTTTGAACTGACCGCAATACCATCCATTGCTACCCGATTGAACGGGGGGAAGTCGCGGTCGGCAACAACGGTTTCGGCCAGTACACGCCCAACCGAATCGGTAAGGGATAGTGTTTCAATACCAACGGGACAACGCACGGATTGAATTATCTGAAAGGCTTCGTGTACGCTTACCATGAATAAATTGCTACCTTTGAGTTAACGGGTGCATGAAAGTTAAACAATTAACCCACACCGATAAGTCGGGCAATCCGCAAATGGTGGATGTCTCCGGCAAACCCGTCACCAAACGTACCGCGCGCGCACAGGCCATTGTTGAAGTGGGTGCTGCTATTTTAAAACTGATTAAACAGCAGGAACTGGTAACCAAAAAAGGCCCGGTCTTCCAAACCGCCATCCTGGCCGGCACCATGGGCGCCAAAAAAACGGCCGACCTGATACCCCTGGCCCACCCCATTGGCCTGGAAGATTGCGTAATCCGGATAACCACCACCCGCAATGCCATAGTAATCGACAGCACTGTTTCTGTTTCGGGTAAAACCGGGGTTGAAATGGAGGCCTTATCAGCAGTTACTGTGGCTGCCTTAACGGTTTATGATATGTGTAAGGCCTTGTCGCACGACATTATGATTAAAGAAATAAAACTGATGGAAAAAACTGGTGGTAAAAAAGATTTTACACGCAACCCATGAAAACCTTTCGCAAACGACTGTACCTGACCCTTGACCCGAACGAAAAGGGTGGCCTGCCCGAACGGATTTTTGAATACCTGCTTATCCTCATCATTTTGCTGAACATCGTGGCAGTCGTTGCCGCATCGGTGCCTTCACTTGAAAAACAATACAGCGAGCTATTTACCGATTTTGAAATTTTCTCCGTTGCATTTTTCACGTTAGAATACATTGCCCGGCTATATGCCATTGTAGAAAACCCAAAATTCTCACACCCCCTTTACGGAAGGCTTCGTTATGCGCGAACAACGATGGCCATTGTTGATCTGCTGGCCTTTTTACCATTTTACCTGACCTTCCTTCCACTGGACCTGCGCTTTCTAAGGATCTTCCGCCTTATGGCGCTATTCCGCATGTTTAAGATTACCCGTTACATGCAGGCCATGAATATCTTTAAACGGGTTATTGCCGAACGGAAAGAACAGTTGGTGTTAAGTTTCATCTTTATCATTTTTATCTTAGTTATCATTTCCTTTTTTATGCACCTGGCCGAACGGGAAGCCCAGCCCGATAAGTTCGGCTCCATACCCGAAGCCATGTGGTGGGGCATGGCCACGCTTACCACAGTTGGCTATGGCGATGTGGTACCCATTACCCCACTGGGCAAAGTGCTGGGCGGGCTCTTCGCCATAGCGGGAGTGGCCTTTCTTGCTTTGCCGGCCGGTATCCTGTCGTCAGGATTTTTTGAACTTCTCCATACCCCGCGGTCAAAAAAACACACTTGCCCGCATTGCGGAAAAGAATTTCATGATTAGCGCCCGGTTAAACGGATTGATACTGGCAGGCGGACAGAGTTCGCGCATGGGATTTGACAAAAGCGAAGTTTACTATTACGATAAACCACAACGCCAATACCTGGCTGAACTCTTACTACCTTTTTGCCGGCAAGTCTTTCTTTCAGCCCATAAGCCACCTGCAGGTACAACGCTGTCGGCACTACCCGATCGGTTCAGCTTCGAGGGTCCGCTGAACGGCATCCTAACTGCATTTTATCACCAACCCGAAGCAGCCTGGTTAACCGTGCCGGTGGATATGCCTTATATTGACAAGCCCCTGCTTGATTTACTGGTTGCCGGGAGGAGCGCTGAAAAAATCGTTACCTGTTTTCTTGATTCAACCGGTCTCCAACCTGAACCCCTGCTTGCCATCTGGGAGCCCGGTGCATTGACACCATTAAAAGAATTTTGTAACACCGGTGGAAACAGCCCCAGGGAATTCATCCGTAACAATCAGGCAACGCTGCTTACCGTACCGCATCCTAAGTACCTGATTAATATCAATACGCCTGAAGAGCTGGAAGAATTCAGAAAAACCTTACAACAAAAGAATACCAACGGGTAACAGCCTGATTAGCTCAAAAGTTGTGCTTATACTAACTCGCTTCTTAACCAAATCGGTGTAAATAACTAATTGCTAAGATCATATGCCTTCTTAAGCGAAGTGGTAAAATATTTTTTTTTCTATCTGCTTAACAATCAACCAAAAATGTGGTTTGCTGATTAAGGTAAAATTTGAATTTCTTACACAATCAAAAAAAACGCCAAGGTAATCGGTACCTTAGCGTTGTCTAAAAAAATAGTTGGTTTATGAAAACACTCTCAAAGCCCTACATCAACCCCATCAGCCGCGACCTGGTAGTGTTGGCCATCGGTAGTTTTGTATTGGCTGTTACCCTTGTAACAGCCGCCATCATACTGGTTAATCAGTTGTAGGATCGCTCCATGTTGGGCTGGGCGGAGATCCATTCTTCGCCATCCTCGAAGATTTCCTTCTTCCAGATGGGCACCTTAACTTTTAAAGTGTCTATAATAAACTGGCATGCCTCGAATGAATCCTTTCGGTGTGGGGCCGACACGGCAATAGCTACTGACACTTCGCCCGGCTTAAGCGTACCAACACGGTGGCTAACGGCCGCACCCAGTAAAGGCCAGCGGTGCGAAGCTTCATCCATTATTTTGCGGATTTCGGCTACAGCCATGGACTCGTAGCACTCATACTCCAACCACACCACATTTTTACCGTGGGCGGTGTTTCGAACAGTTCCGATGAAGACATTCACGGCCCCGGCTCCCAGGCTCGAGGTGGCATCAATTACCTTCTGAATGTCAATGGGCTTTTCGGTGATTTTAATCATTATCTACAGGTTGGTGAATAATTGTCATGTGCGGAACGGGAAGGCTGCTTGAAAGTAAATAATCACAACCGGATTTCAATGCCTGCTACCAACCTTTTTTCTACCCTCCGCTTACCGGGGGTATCAGGGCAATTTCGTCTCCAGCGGCCAACAGGCGGGCATCCTCTGCATATTCGCTGTTAACTGCAATGAATAACGACCGCAAACCATGTAACCGCGGAAATTGATTAAAAAGCATTGCTTTTAGCTCTCCTACAGTGCACCCTTCATTTACTTCCACCATCATTTCTCGCTGCCCCAGTATATCGCGCGTAACTCCAAAAGCCTTTACCGTACATTTCATAACCGATTAATTACCGTGAAAACACGTAAATTTAGGGATTCAGTTTGATAAGGGCGTCTGAACGATTCGGGGTGAAATCTCCACAATTATACGATAACCACAACCGGCCACTGACTTACCTGCGGCTTTCAGTAACCGACCGGTGCAACCTGCGGTGCTTTTACTGCATGCCCGAAGAGGGCATAAACTATTTACCCAAAAAAGACTTACTGAGCTTTGAAGAAATTGAACGACTGGTAACCCTGCTGGCCGGTATGGGCATCAGCAAAGTGCGTTTAACCGGGGGCGAACCCTTTGTTCGTACCGATTTGATGAACCTCATCCGAAAAATCAGAGAAGTACCCGGCATCACCAACCTGCACCTCACCACCAACGGGGTACTTACTGCGCCATACATAAAGGAGTTAAAAGAACTGGAGATTGCTTCGGTAAACCTCAGCCTCGATACACTGGACAAGGCTCGATTCAAAAAAATAACCTTCCGTGATGAGTTTGATGCGGTTATGAAAACATTGCACCTGCTCCTCGACTGCCAGATACCCGTTAAGGTGAATGCCGTAGTCATGGAAGGAAAAAACATTGATGACATCTACCCGCTGGTTGAGCTAACAAAACAGCACAACATGTCTGTCCGGTTTATTGAAGAGATGCCCTTTAATGGCGAAGGCGCTCATTACCCGGTACTGCGTTGGACGCACAAAGAAATTTTTAACTACATAAAAGATGGATATCCGGCTATATACAAACTAACGGATCCCGAAAATTCAACCAGTTCAAACTATAAAGTACCCGGTTACCTGGGCGATATCGGCATCATCGCGGCCTTTAGCCGGACCTTTTGTGGTACCTGTAACCGCATTCGCGTTACAGCGCAGGGCATTCTGAAAACCTGTTTGTACGATGATGGTGTACTTAACATTCGAGACCTGATGCGCAAGGGCCATACCAATGAAGAAATTAAAACACTATTATTAAACGCATTTGCCCACCGGCCAAAAGACGGGTTTGAGGCTGAACTGAAACGGGCAGGCAATACGCCTGTGCACGAATCCATGGCAACAATAGGAGGATAATTGATATGAACAGACTGGTTACTGTATTGATTTTACTGACATTATTTGGAACCGCCCTTGCCCAGCAATCGCTAAAACCTACTACCGAATTTGTGGTTACCGGCCGGATGAAAAATCCGGAGCTTGTAATTAAAAACCAGCAGTTGGCTCCGTATACTTCATATGAAATAACTAACCTTACCATCACCAACCACCTGGGTGAAAAACGAAGTACCATTAAAACAGCGCGTGGTGTTCGGATTAAAGATGTTCTGGAAAAAGTGCAACCGGATGCCGGGAATCCAAAGGAGTACAGTGAATATTATTTTGTATTCACCGCCAACGATAACTATAAAGTTGTTTTCTCGTGGAATGAATTATTCAACAGCCCGCTTGGCGACCAGGCTTATTTTATTGTTGAAAAAGATGGTAAACCGGTTACTCAACTTGATGAGGGTATCTCCATCCTGGTGCCTGCCGATGTACGCACCGGCAGGCGCTACCTGAAAAATCTTGCCCGGGTGTATGTTGGGCGGGCCGAGTGAGCCGGCAAGCGCTAATCATCATCATTATTATTTCCTATTTTGCGCTCATTCGCTGCACGCATGAAAAACATTACCTTCTCGCAACACATCGCACCGCACCTGCTGGCTGTGATCGTCTTTTTACTTGTTACTGTTTTCTTCTTCAGCCCGGTATTTTTCGAAAACAAAACCCTCAACCAGCACGATATTGTGCAATCCATAGGCGCGGCAAAAGCCTTGCGCGATTTCCGAAACCAAACCGGTGAAGAAGGACTGTGGGTGCCCAATATGTTCAGCGGTATGCCCGCCTACCTGGTTAATGTGGAGTGGGGTAACCAGGCCATACGCTATATGAAATCAATTGCCGGCATCGGCTTGCCTCACCCGGTAAATAACATCTTCCTTGCATTCCTCTCCTATTATATCATGTTACTGTGCTTCCGGATTAGGCCTTACCTGGCCATTGCCGGTGCCCTGGCTTTTGGCCTGTCCAGTTACATGATCATCGGGCTTGCGGCCGGGCATAATGCACGCATCGGGGCCATTGCCTTTATGCCGTTGGTGGTTGGGGGTATTCACCTGGCGTTTAGCAACCGTAAAATGCTGGGCTTTGGCTTAACCACAGCGGGTTTGGCGCTTCACCTGCGCGAAAATCACCTGCAGATTACCTACTACCTGCTGCTGATTGTTTTAGGATATGGATTGGTTCGATTGATAACGGCCATCCGCGAAAAGCAGCTTCCCGATTTTGCTAAAACCATTTTGCTTTTAATTCCGGCAGCCTTGCTGGCTGCCGGCAGTTTTTTCGGACCGCTGTGGAGCATCAGCGAATACAGTCCGTATTCCATCCGCGGAAAATCGGAACTGGTGACATCGGCAACCGAAAAACCGGCTGACGGCTTGCGGAAAGAATATGCCTTTGAATACAGTAATGGAATACTTGAACCATTGGTGTTGGTTATTCCCGGCTTTTATGGCGGCAGCTCATCCAACTACCTGGTGCAAAATCCGGAGAGCAATGTTTATAAAGCGTTGGTTGAGTCAGGCGACCAGCGTATAGCCAATCAACTGGCACCATTTACCCGTGCCTACTGGGGGCCTCAGTCGAACACCGCACCGTATTATGGCGGGACCATCATCTTTTTTCTGTTCGTCATCGGCATTGTGTTTGCCGAAAAAAAGTTTGTATGGTGGCTTTTACCGTTAAGCCTGCTGGCAGTGGTGCTCAGTTGGGGAAATAATTTTGCCGCATTCAACTACCTGGTGTTTGATTATTTTCCCGGGTACAACAAATTCCGCTCGGTAACTTTTGCATTGCTGATCATTCTGTTCGCCATGCCCCTGCTCGGCATGCTGGGGCTGGAGAAATTATTTGAACTGGGCATAACGAAAGAAACCAAAAAGAAATTAGTGATTGCCCTGGCAGCAAGCGGAGGATTGTGCCTGCTGGTGCTGCTCGCCTCGGGCATGTTCAGTTACCTGAACGAAAGCGAATCGGGCCTGCCGGCCTGGTTTACCGAAGCCTTGCGAAGCGACAGGCGCAGCCTATTGCGCAGCGATGCCTTCCGGTCGCTGTCCTTTATTGTTGCAGCCTTTGTGATGATTTATTTTGACCTGCGCAAAAAAACACCGGCCGGCTTTTATGCGTTGCTGATTTTTTTTATTACAGTTGACCTGGCCGTGGTTGACCGCAGGTACTTTACCAAAGACAATTACCTGAGCAAACGCAGAAACGTAATTGAAATGAGCGCGGCCGATCAGCAGGTGTTGAACGACAAAGACTATTACCGGGTGCTTAATCTGAATAATCCCATGGCCGATGCGCTTACCTCCTACTACCACAATTCCATAGGAGGATACCATGGCGCCAAACTGAAACGCTATCAGGACCTGTACGATTCCTGCATCTACCCTGAAATAAACCGCCTCATTGAGTCGGCACAGGAAGGCGACCCTGACTTTAACAATCTGCCGGTCATCAATATGCTTAATACCCGCTATGTTTTCTATGGGCAGAACCGGGCCAACGTTATCCCGAACCGCCAGGCCAACGGCAGCGCCTGGTTTGTACGCGAAGTGCAGGTTGTAAATTCGGCTAACGAGGAACTGAAAACTACCGGTGAAATCGATACAAAAAGTCAGGTTGTGATTGATGGTTCCAGGTTCAAAGTTCAGGATTCAAGGTTTGTGGTTGATAGTACTGCAACCATCCGGCTGGTAACCCGCAAACCCAACTACCTGAAGTACGAAACCCGTAATCCGGCCAACGGTCTCGCTGTATTTTCTGAAATCCATTACCTGCCAGGATGGACTGCCACCGTTGACGGAAAAGAAACACCCATCATGCGAGCCAACTATGTGCTGCGCGCATTGGAGGTTCCTGCCGGCAACCACACCATCGAGTTCCGATTCAGTCCGAAATCCTACGCCATAGGCAACCCGGTTACGCAGGCCTCATCGTGGCTGGTAGTGCTTGTATTGCTAAGCACATTGGGCTTAAGCATTAAAAACAGGTTATAAGTTGATTATCAGTTGCCCGTTTGACAAAAGTCACTTTTGATTTTGATCCCAATCATCTATTTTACTAACTCATTTAGCGACTTTAGCATACCTTAAACACCACCTGATATGATGACGCTGCTGGTCCCTACCGATTTTTCAAAAGCATCGAAAAAGGCTGTTACCTACGCCATCGAACTGGCCAGAAAAATCAAAGCCCGAATTATTTTGCTGAATGTGGTGCAAACCAACACCTCAGGCGAAACCCTGCTGAAATGGAAACGGCTGGAGGAGGAAATGGTTAAAATTGCCAAAGAAGACGGAGAAGCCTTGCTGAAAGAAGTAAAGAAAAAAGCAGGCGAAAAAACCGAGATAACCTTTGAATACCGCCTGGGTTACGACTTTGCCAAAGTGGTTAACCGCTTTGTGGAAGAAAACGATGTGGACCTGGTAATAATGGGTACCCACGGGGCAACCGGCCTGAAAAAAGTATTGCTGGGCAGCAATGCCGCATCCATGATAAACACCAGCCTGGTGCCGGTAATTGCCGTTCCGGCCGATGCCGCATTTAAACCCATTAAAAAAATTGTGTATGCCACCGACATGGTTAACCTGGATGAAGAAATAAAAACCATAACCATGTTTGCCGCTTTGTTTAAAGCCACGGTAAATGTTGTTCATGTAACGCTAGCCACACCCGATAAAAAATTCGATCCGGATAAATTCACCAAAAACCTGATCAAGGTAAGCAAGTATAAGAAACTCACGTTCAACTTCGCTAAAAACGAAACCATTACTGCCGGAGTGGATGCTTTCGTAGCCAAACAAAAGCCGCAATTACTGGCCATGTTCACCCATAAGCTTAGCGCCTACGAAAAATTCTTTGGTAAGGGGGTAACCCGCAAACAGGCCTTTCATACCACCGTACCGCTGCTCTCGTTTAACAAAACGACCATAAAGTAGGTTACACAGGCAAGGGGCTGCATCAACCGCTACTTACCCTGAGGCTTCACAACTTGCAATTTACCGTTACCGGCCATCAGGGTTAATGAACCCTTGCGCGCCTTTCGAACTGTATGAAATCCCTGTTCATCCGAAAGCGGGCTCCACGTTATCCCGTTATCAACTGAAACCTCGGCACCGGTTGGACCTGCGGCAACCCACATTGTGCCCTGCAGGTTCTCAACACATTCACGGTAGCCCCGGGTGGGTAGCACAGGTGCCTGCCAGGTTTTTCCGGCATCGGTGCTGTAAAAGATGTGCCTTTCAGTTTGGTTAGGTTGCTGGTAATTACCTCCTGCAACTATCCACGTGTTACCCCGGATACCCACCGAAAAAATGCCTGCGCTGTTTACGCCTTGAATAACGGGCACTTCAACGGTATGCCAGGTATCTCCTTTATCAGCCGAGTGCCACAACCGCGAAACAGCCCCACCGGTAGCAATAACAATTGCTAATTTATTGAAACAGCGGATGCCTGTACCACTGGCTGCAAACGAAGCTTCACCTTGTGCTAACAGAGGCTGCTTAACCGGCTTCCACGACTTGCCCCCATCGGTGGTGCGCAGCAGCACCATGCGGCCATCAATCGGGTCGCCATAAGTTATTCCCTCCTGCTTGTTCCAAAAGTCCATGCCATCGATAAACGCATCAGCATGGGTATTGGTGTAAACTGACTTCCAGGTTTTACCGCCATCGGCAGTACGTAAAATACGGGCGGGTGTGCCGGCATTGGCAATGATGGCTTGCTTTCGGTTAAACGCATATAGCGAGCGGAAATCAAGGCCTTCGAATCCCTTTGCCCGGTTAAACTGCCAGGTAGTGCCGCCATCGGTGGTACGGCCAACATACCCGTTGCTGCCGGCCACCCAGGCCACCTTGCTGTTAACAACCGAAAGCGCCCGGAAAGATGAGGGTACATCAACCTGCAATGGCACCGTTATTACAGGCTGAGCTAAAGTTTGACAGGCAAAAATGGAAAGGAAGTAAACAAAAAAGGGCATGGTGAGAGTTACTTTAATCAGTACTTGATTGTTAAATTTAAGAGAGAAATATGTACAATGCATATAGCGCGTTGTTGTGTGCAAGCGTAAAAGACAACGACCCGACAGAAAATAACGGACAGGAAAAACAGAAAAAGTAAACCATTTTGACAGGTGACCAAAGACATAGAAACGATACAACAAACGGACAACGAGTAAGCCGACACTCATTGCCGACCCTTCTGTGTTTTAATTTTTCCCAACGCACAAAAATTTTGAAATTCTATGCCGACCCGCAAACGGCACATTTGCAAGCCGCACAAGCCAACGCACAACCCAAGCTTGCAAAAGAGCCGTTTTTTGCCATCGCACAGACAGAAATATTAACTTTGAACGATACATTAAAAAATAAATGAAGTTTTCAGACCCGTTTAAAATACTGTCTCCCAACGAAAGGTGGGCACCGACACAAAGCCAAATGGACGCTTTTCAAAATGCCTATGAAAAGCTGTTACCGCCATTGGTTTATAAAATCAGACTTGCAGTTGCAAAATGGCGTGACGAAAATTATGCAGGAGCATCCGAAACGACAAAATCACTTTTGAATTATTGGTTTAATCAAGAGCATTTAATCGGGCAGACAAAATTTAGTTTTTTCTTTTCACAACGTGAAGCCATTGAGTCAATCGTTTATCTGTATGAAATAGCCAATGCAAAAGACAAATACGAATTGATGAAGTTTGATTCATCAGGTCGTATCAGCACAGGTATGTTTGACGAAAACTGGACTCGATATGTGGTGAAAATGGCGACAGGTGCAGGTAAGACGAAAGTAATGGGCTTGACTTTGGTTTGGTCTTATTTTCATAAACTCTATGAAGCCGACAGCACAATGTCAAAAGACTTTTTGGTGATTGCTCCGAACATAATCGTTTTAAATCGTTTGAGAAAAGATTTTGATGGTCTTAAAATGTTTTTTGACGAGCCTTTTATTCCTGACAATGGCTTTGACGACAAGGACTGGAAAAACGATTTTCAATTAACGCTGCATATTCAGGATGACTTAAAACCGATAACGGAATCGGGAAATATTTTCCTGACCAACATTCATCGGGTATTTTTCAATGAAGAACCTGAGCAGAGTTTTGAAACAACTTTCTTAGGAGTAAAACCAAAACCTGACGCAGACACTTCAAAAGGCTTAGACCTTGGAAAAATTCTAAGAAGCGACAAGATTAAAAACCTTGTTGTGTTGAATGACGAAGCACATCACATTCACGATAGTTCATTGGCTTGGTTCAAAAGTATTGAAGACATAAACAATAAAATCAAACTGAAAACTGGAAACGGAATCAGTTTACAAGCAGATTACACAGCAACACCAAGACATAATAACGGAGCAATTTTCGTTCAGACTATTTGTGATTATCCGTTAGTAGAAGCCATAAAGCACAATGTTGTAAAATCTCCTGTTTTGCCTGATGAAGCATCAAGACAAAAAATTCAGGAAAAAGACAGCAACGATTTTGTTGAACGATACCGTGACTACATTCATTTGGGTTATTTAGAATGGGAACAGCAGTATGAAGAACTGAAAAATCATAAAACTCCTATTCTGTTCATAATGACTATGAACACAAAAGAAGCCGACCAAGCCGCAGCTTTTTTGGAAGCCAACTATCCGAAAATGAAAAATTCGGTGCTGACCATTCACACCAATACATCAGGTGAAATCAAAGAAACGGCATCAAGTAAAAAAGACAAGGAAGAATTAGAGAAGCTACGCAAAGCAGCAGACGATATAGATAAAGACCATTCGCCTTACAAAGCCGTTGTTTCGGTGTTGATGCTTCGTGAAGGTTGGGACGTAAGAAATGTTGCAACCATAGTGGGGCTTCGCCCCTATGGTGCGGATTCTAAAATCCTTCCCGAACAAACCATCGGTCGTGGTTTGAGAAAAATGTTTTCGCTTGACACTCCCGAAAAATTGGTAATTGTTGGAACTCCTAAGTTTTTGGAGTTTGTGGAAGAACTGAAAACGGAAGGAGTTGAATTCCAATACAGCCCAATGGGTAAAGGCACGAAGGGAAAATCGCCTGTTATTGTGGAAGTGGACAAAGAAAATCCCGACAAGGATTTGGACAAACTGGATATTCCGATTCCACAAATGAGTCCGAGAATTTATCGTGAGTTCAAAAATTTAGAACTCATTGATGTAAGTAAATTCAAAAACGAAAAAGTAGCTCTTAAAAAATTCAGTTCAGACGAATTGAAAGAAATTGTTTTCAATGACATTGAAGGCAATCTTTCACACAAAACAGCTTTCAAAGACACAGTTCCTGATTACCGAAATGTAATTGGCTTTTTCACTTCTTCCATATTAAAAGATAGCCGATTGGTAAGCGGCTTTAATATCCTTTATCCGAAAGTTGAAAGCTTTATCAAGTATCAGCTTTTTACCAATGAAGTTGAATTAAGCGACCCGCAAACGCTAAGAAATCTTTCGGAAGTAAAACCTAAAGAAGTTTTGCGAACTACATTCAAAAAGGCGATTGATGAACTAACCGTAACCGACAAAGGAACAGCAGAAGTAAAAAACTACATTTCACTAAAACTGACCAAACCAAAGGTTGCAGAAAACCAACCTTTCCTTGTTCCCAAAAAATCGGTTTTCAACAAAATAATTGGAGACAATCCGTTTGAACTGGAAGTGGCATCATTTCTTGAAAGTCGTTTTTCAGATGTAATTGCCTATGCAAAAAACACAATGGGCGAAGGTGGTATCAATTTCAAAATTGAATATCAGGCACAAGACGGAAACATTCGGGAGTATTTTCCTGACTTCTTTGTAAAAACAGGCACGAACACTTTTTACATTCTTGAAACCAAAGGCAGGGAAGATTTAGACGACTTGCTAAAAATTAAACGCTTGGCAACTTGGTGCAAAGACATCAACAATGCTCAAAGCGAATACACATACAATCCTGTGTATGTAAAACAGGAAAAATGGGATGACATAAAAAACAACCTGAAATCATTCCAAGACCTGATTTCTATATTTTTTATTAAGGACTTCGGCAAAAAACTTTCTAAGGAAGAAGCCATCCAACTCATTAAAAAGGGTGCAGACGTATCAAACTTTGGCGACCCTGTGGAATGGCAAAAGAAAGACAGAACGGAGCGTAAAATCAATGGGCTATGAGATTAGTAGATAGCAACATATTGATTTACGCTGCAAAACCTGAATTTCCGCAATTAAAGGAATTGTTGGAACAGGAAGATTTGGCTGTTTCAGAATTAACCAAACTTGAAGTATTGGGCTATCACGGTTTAACCGAAGAAGCAGAAGAGTATTTCAATGCCGTATTTTCATTAGTTACCATTTTGCCAATTACAAGTGAAGTGATTGATAGAGCTACTGAACTAAGGCAGCAAAGAAATATGAAATCAGCTGATGCGATAATTGCTGCAACAGCATTATTGCATTGCACAGAAGTAATTACAAGGAACACAGGCGACTTTAACCACATTCCTGATTTAATAGTAAACAATCCAATTGACAATTGATGAACTTGAACGATACTGATAAAAACCGAATCATTGAACTGATAAAGGCAGGTGAAAAACTGCCAAAGGAATTCATTTACAAGCTTTTTGCTGACGAAGAAGATGTATTCCTGTTTTGGAACGGAAGAAAAGAAGATGTTACCAATGTAGCCCTGCCCTTTCATAGCATTGAGCATATAGACGAGCCACGCAAGGAAGAAAAGAAGCAAGGCGATATGTTTGAAATGTTTGACACCCGTGGGCGACAACTCAAAGGATGGACAAACAAATTGATTTGGGGCGATAATAAATTGATTCTTTCTTCATTGGCAAATGGACCTATTCGTGATGAAATAGAAAAAGAAGGCGGTTTAAAACTCATTTACATTGACCCACCATTTGCCGTAGGTGCGGACTTTGGTTTTGAAATTGAAATTGGCGGAGAAAAAGCCGAAAAGAAACAAAGCATTATTGAAGAGATTGCATACCGTGATACTTGGGGAAAGGGTATTTCTTCTTATCTCTCAATGATGTATGAGAGATTAAAGTTGATGCATAACCTATTGGCAGAAGATGGGTGTATGTTTTTGCATTGTGATTACAGAGTAACATCCTATTTGAGATTATTACTCGATGATGTTTTTGGCGTTGCGAATCATAGAAATAATATTGTTTGGTATTACAGGCGATGGACAGCGGGAAGTAATAGCTTTCAAAAAATGCACGATGACATTCTGTTCTATTCTAAATCAGATTCCTTTGACCTTAACCCAGTTTTTATTGAAGCAACTGATGGGCAAAAGAAAAAGCACGAGAAGGGATGGGATAGAAATACGGCAAAAATAGAAGGCAGGAGACAGCCACAATTACTTGTTTACAATCAAGAAAAAGTTGATGCAGCAGTAAAGAGCGGTCAAATAAATCTAAAGGATTATGCAAGAATTGTAAAAGTAAACACAGGAGAAACCATTGCACCCGATGTTTGGGAAATTAACTTTATAAACTCTCAATCAGATGAGAGACTTGGCTATCCAACCCAAAAACCTGAAGCCCTATTAGAACGCATCATCAAAGCCAGCAGTAATGAAGGCGATTTGATAGCCGACTTTTTCTGTGGCAGTGGAACAACGGCAGCAGTAGCTGAAAAATTGGGAAGAAAATGGATTACAACTGATTTAGGACGTTTTTCTATTCACACTGCACGTAAGCGTTTAATTGGAGTGCAGAGAGAACTACAAAATAACGGAAAAGATTTTAGAGCCTTTGAGATTCTCAACTTAGGCAAGTATGAAAGGCAGTTCTTTATGGACGACCTTACAAACGGCAAACGCAAAGCCAAAGAAGATTTGTATTTGGATTTAATTCGACACTGCCTAATTAAGTGTGTAAGTGCTGGGTAACGACTAAGCAACTGCGTAAAGGTTTTATATTTTGCATCTGCCTTCGAAGATAGTTAAAAATTGATTTACGATTAGTGGCCAGTTTCTCACGGGCAAGGTCCATTTTTTGGTGATCTCCCGTAAAGCCAGGTACACCGCTTTCACCACCGCCTGGTCGTCAGGGAACGAAAGTTTGTTGTTGGTATACTTGCGGATTTTTCCGTTGAGATTTTCGATAATGTTCGTGGTATAGATCAGCGTTCGGATTTCGATCGGATAATCGAAGAAGTGCGTGAGGTTATCCCAATTCGTTTTCCACGACTTGATAGCATGCGGATATTTTTTGCCCCATGTTACTTCAAGCTGCTCTAAGGCTTGAGCAGCCAGCTCTTTGTTTGGTGCTCCGTAAACAGTCTTCAAATCGGCTACAAATTGTTTCTTGTCTTTCCAGACAACGTAGCGAAGCGCATTTCTGATCTGATGAACTACACAAATCTGGGTTACCGATTGGGTAAACACGCTGGTGATTGCATCGGTGAAGCCCTTCAGATTATCGGTGCTGGTGATGAGAATATCTTCCACGCCACGGCTTTTTAAATCAGTAAGTACACTTATCCAGAATGAAGCACTTTCGCTTTCACCCAGCCACATGCCCAATACTTCCTTAAACCCCTGAGCATTAAGGCCTACGGCCAGGTAAATGGTTTTGTTGATCACCTTCCCATTCTGCCGGACTTTGAATACGATCCCATCCATCCACACCACAAAGTACACCGATGAAAGAGGCCTGCTTTGCCACTCCGTTACCAACGTATGTACCCGCGAGGTAACGTTGGAAATAGTGGCATCCGAAACATTCACACCATAGATTTCCCGGATTTGTATTTCAATGTCGCGTACGCTCATACCCCGGGCATATAAGGAGATGATAATTTCTTCGATGCCTTCTACGAACCGGCTGCGCTTGGGAACCAGGACGGGCTCAAACGTGCTGTTCCGATCCCGAGGTACTTCTATCTGTAGTTCACCTCGCGTGGTCTTGATGGTCTTACGGGTTTTTCCGTTCCGTGAGTTCCCGGAGTTAATCCCTTCTGGTGAATGTTTGGCATAGCCCAAATGGCCATCGAGTTCACCTTCCAGCATTTGCTCCATGCCCTTTTTGAAAAGTTCATCGATAAAGCTGTTGAGGTCTTTCGAATTCTTAAATTGCTTGAGAAACTCAGGGGTGAGCATCTCTTTGAGTAGTGGGTGTTGTTCTTGATTTTCCATGGTAACTGTGTTTAAAGTTAAGTCTTTAAATGCAACCGATTCGGCTGAAAGTGGTACATTCCACATCCCCTTTCAGCAAGGCCGAATCGGGCCTTTACACAGTTGCTTAGTCGTTACCTTTAATTCTGGAAGCTTACAAAGCCAAACGTATTGACGGACATAGTGCATTGCACGGTCAAAAATCAGGCAGGTTTGTTCACGTTGGCCCTTTAGACGTTCCTGTTACACAAAGCCGATTGGTTGATATTTTTGAAGAGTGTCGCAAAAATCTTTATACGCAGGTTGATGTTTTGGGCTTTGAGTTTGAAATGGGCTTAACGCCCCAGTTCATTCAGGAACTGAAAGAAAAAGGCGTTTCCATTACATTGAAATACATACCCAAAGATGTGTTTGACAAACGAGCGGTTGAGAAAGGTCAAGTAAAATTCTTTGATGTGGCCTATTTGAACACCAAAGAAAAAATCAACGGCAAGTCTATCACAATTGAACTTACCGACTTTGTGACCCACTACACACAAGACGACATCGAAGAACTGCAACAGTCAATGAGAGCAGGAAGCAAAGTGGTGATTGAAGACGGACAGATAATTAAAGTAGAAAAAGACAAAAACGGAATCATCACCAAAACCATTCTCACCAAAGACTGGCACGACTGGATTGACTATTGGGCAATTGACTTCAACTACGAAGACAAAAAGGAAATCATCAAAATCAAAAACGAATCAGGCGAAACCGAAGAAAAATGGACTGGCAACTACCTGTTTGAAAACGAGTGGCAGAGTTTCCGCACCAAGAAAAATCCAACTCTAGAATTTACGAGTATTGCCTACGAATACAAGAAAGCAGGTAAATACAAAGTGATGGTGAAAGTGGTTGACATTTTAGGAATTGATACAAGCAAAATTATTGAAGTGCATATTAAATGAGAAAGGAAGCAAAACACCTGTATCAAAAAGCCATTGACTCATTAACATTGAGCATTGAGCTTTTTAATCGTCCGAACGATTGCGGACGAATACACGGTGTTTTGATTTTTATGGACCATTCATTTGAAATGTTGCTCAAAGCAAGCATCATTCACAAGGGCGGTAAAATCAAAGAAAAAGGTGCTAAAGAAACTATTGGCTTTGGTGCTTGTGTGCGGAAGGGATTTAGCGACAATACAATCAAGTTTTTATCTGACACGGATGTTTTGACATTGCAGACCATTAACGGATTGAGAGATGCAGCTCAACATTACACACTTGAAATGTCGGAGCAGTATTTGTATTTCCAAGCCCAAGCGGGTTTGACACTTTTCAGAGATATAGCCAAAAAAGTATTCAATATTGACTTAAAGACCCAATTGCCTGTAAGGGTTTTACCTCTTTCCACCACTCCACCAATGGACATTCAAGCTTTTTTCAGCACAGAAGTTCAGGAAATAAAAAAGCTACTTGCACCAAAGAGCAGAAAGAAACTGGAAGCCACAGAAAAGTTGAGAGCATTAGCGATAATGGAAAATGCTATTCAAGGAAATGAATCACAGCCATCAGACACAGAACTAAAAGCATTAGCCAAACGACTTTCAAAAGCTACCAATTGGGGACAGCTTTTTCCAAGCGTTTCAACCTTGTCATTTACTCAAAACGGTTATGGCCCTTCATTGGACTTGAGAATTACTAAATCAGAAGGCGTTCCCGTGACAGTTGTTCCCGAAGGAACACCGGGAGCAGGTGTGGTTGCTATAAAAAGAGTGAACGAATTAGACTTTTACAATCTTGGAAGAGACCAATTAGCTAAAAAATTGGGCTTGACTGGCCCAAAAACGACAGCAGCCATAAAACATTTTGGAATCAAAGAAGACCCTGAATGTTTCAAGCATCTAAAAGTAGGTAACGTTCCATTTGACAGGTATTCACAAAAGGCAATAGAGAAAATAAAAGAAGGACTAAAAACAAAAACGATTGAAGAAATTTGGAATGAAAGATAATTGCCATCGCACAGGTGTAAGCACATTTGCAAGCCGCACAAGCCCCAGCACAGACCAAAGCTTGCAAAAGAGCTTCCACCTTTCCCACGCTGGACAGAATTTCAAAATTTTTTTCCCACAAAATGAAAAATTAAAACACCCGACACACAGCCTGACAATGGTCGCAAACTCAACAAAGACAATGGTTTATAGACTCAGTGGACAAGAACGCCCGCACACAACAGGCGTTTGGCGGCAATGGCGGGTGACGTGGTTAATTGAACATTCTACCTCGCATCAACTTTTGTGGTGTATTGACAGTTTTGTGCTCCGAAATCCGCCACTGCGCCAAGCGCCAAAACGTTACCAGCAATTCTTAACGTTTTCAACTTGGAAACATGCCCAATCCAGGCACACCGCTTTAGATAAAATGTTTGGAAACACTAACAGAAGAATATTTTTCGGCCTGAACACAGGTGCTTGGAAAATTGCAGAATCAACTAAACTTTAAGTCACTTACAAATGACAGTATTTATACGTTTTGTTAATCTAATTTTAGCGGCTCTTCTTGCCGGCACAAGTTTTGGAATCTGGATAGGACTTAATCCCAGAAGTTACTCGCCCGCTACTTACCTTGAGCAACAACACCTGCTGGTTAAATCATTAAATACGCTTATGGTTTCGCTTGTACTGGCTGCAACCATCGTAACTATAATCTCGGCAGTTCTTCATAGAAAAAACAAGACTGGTTTTATTATGCTGCTTATCGCAGCCGCATTTTTTGCATCCTGTATTTTCATTTCAAGGTTTGGCAACCTCCCTATTCAAACTGAAATGATGAACTGGACAGTGGAGACACTACCGGACAACTGGACGTTGCTTCGGGACAAATGGTGGACACTACACATTTTGAGGACAGCGGCAGAATTAATTGCACTTACCCTTGTAGCATTAACAACAAGTATAACTGCCTTAAAACCATTGAATGAAAATTAAAAACGTGTTCATTGGCAGATTCGGTACCTAATTGTACCTTAGCTATTCCATGAAACCCATAACCCGTATACTGCTCATTTCTTTATTAGCCACATCCTGCTCGGACGATGAAACTACTTCGGGTTTTGCCGAGCTTAACGGTGAACCGTTTATGGCCTCATCGGTTGCAGCCGTCATCAGCGGCAACAGCCTGTATATTGAGCTGGTTTCGGGTTCATCATATTTGCGCTTTTGGGTACCCCGGTTAAAAAACGGTGAATCACCGGTTAACAACACACGGATAGGTAGCATCTGCGAACCCTCCTTAGCCGAAAACACGGGTGTGTTCGCTGAATACATCGATGAGTCAGGCAATGTTCATTTCAGCGTATCGGGCAGCTTGTCGTTATCAATTACAGCCGGCCTGGTCTCAGGAAGTTTTTCATTTTATGCCGAAAGCATGGATGATTCGGAGGTAACAGTAACAAAAGGAAGTTTCCAATCACCAATAAGCAAACCATCCGGCTGCCTGCTTACCGAAAGCGGCAGGTTAAATGAAGATGATGCCCGCACTGTTTATTACGCCTACAACCAGCACGGCAACCTGGTAGGGCTTTCACGAACAATTGGCGGAGAGCTCATCAATCACTATATATCGTACGTGAACAACAAACCGGTAGCCCTTGCAAGCCGTGGTGGCTGGTGCAGTAAACTCACCTTGCTAACGTATGCCGGTGACCGTGTTGCGGCAACGGCCAACACCGGTGAGTACACCTTTGAATACAATAACCAATTGCTTGAACGCTACACCTATTTTTGGGACCAAACCACCACGCTGGTGTATGATGAAAATAATAATCTGGTGGGAAGTACGCTGGAAGCTCCCTTCGGAACAACATCGGCCAGTTTTGGTAATTACGATGATCACCCTAATCCGGCCACATTAATGGTGCAGGCTCTCCAACAGCAACAGGCGCTGCTGGTTCTGCTGACCACCAATTTTTATTTCATCCCGAACACCGGCAGCACAAACAATCCGCGGCAATCAGGCACAGTCATTACCGTTGAATATGAATACAGCCGTGCCGGTTACCCCACAAAAATGGTGTTTAAAAACTCAGGCGGTGTGCAAATCGGTGCGCCAATCTTCTTTACCTATACAGGTTGCCGGTAAACAGGGGCTTATTTAAGCACCAATTCACTGATGATGTTTTTGGCTCCGCCCAGTTTATCGATGCACCAGAGCACATAGCGGATGTCCACACAAATGGTGCGGTTCATGTCTTTATCAAAGGCAATTTTATGGCTCAGCGCTTCGTAGTTGCCGTCAAACGCCAGGCCGATAAGTTCGCCATTGCCGTTGAGCACCGGTGAGCCGGAGTTACCGCCTGTAATGTCGTTGGTGGTGATGAAACATACCACCAGGTCGTTATACTTTGGATCTTTGTAAATACCAAAGTCCTTTTTCTTAGCGGCCTCAATCAGGTTTTTCGGTAAATCGAATTCATAGTCGCCCGGTTTGTATTTTTCAAGCACCCCGCTCATGGTGCACACGTAATCGTAAAACACGGCATCACGCGGCCGGTACGATTTCACCGCACCGTAGCTCATGCGCATGGTAAAGTTGGCATCGGAGTACGATACCTTGCCGGGATTCATGGTCATCACTCCTTTCAGGTACACACGGCCCAGGTCGTTGAGGCGGTTGTTAAACTCAGTGGAATATTTTCCAAACCGCTCGTTATAGTTTTTCAGGAAGGTGCTTACATACCGGTAAGCCGGATCGTTTTGCAGGCTGGATGAATCGGGTTTAGCCACGAAGGCATTCCAGCGGGCATCATCAAAAATCATGGTTTTGGCAAATACATCAGCAGCGAATTTCTTAAAGGTACTGTCGTCCGAAAGATCGCCATACATGGAGCGGATGGTGTTGAAATACGCTTCCGGGTGCTGGGCTCGATCAATATCCGCATAAAACATCCGGCAGGTGGCGGCCAGTATGTTCTGATCGGATGCTTTGTTTTCATTTTCCAAAAATGTTTGCCGGCTTCGCTTCAACGTTTCCGCAATCCGGGTCAGTTCATCGGCATTTACTGTTTTACGTGTAAGCGCGCGTTCCAGCGCCTGCAACGAGGCGGCATAGGCTGCCAGTGGTGAACCGAGGATGCCTTCGCTCATATAAATGCGGTGTTTCGCATACGGCTGCCAGTCGGCATAGGCTTTTTCGTACTGTGCAAAAACCTGTTCATACTCCGGCTTGCCTTTGGCCCATTGAATGAATTTTTCTTCATCTGCTTTTTTCTTACCGTACACATCATACTTGAGCAACTGTTTGGCTTCGCCATCGTAAAACTTCCAGTAGTTGGCAATGCCGGCATACGATGAAGCGAGTTGCAGCCGTACGGCCTGATCTTTTTTCATCTCATCGAACATGAGCCTCAGCCGCACATCGCGCAGGTTAACGATGGCCGGGTTTTCGATTTCGGTTTTCAGTTTAACACCAAACGAAGTTTCGTAGCGGTTGGTACTGCCGGGGTAGCCGTAAATCATGGCGAAGTCGCCCTCTTTAATTCCTTTGGTCGACACGTTAAGAAAATATTTTGGCTGCAACGGCACATTATCGGCCGAATACGCGGCCGGTTTTCCGTCTTTGCCGGCATACACGCGGAACACGGCAAAGTCGCCCGTGTGGCGGGGCCACTCCCAGTTGTCGGTATCACCGCCAAACTTGCCGATGCTTTCGGGCGGAGTACCCACCAGGCGGATGTCGCGGTAGCGTTCATACACAAAAAGCAAAAACTGATTGCCTTTGTAAAAGGGTACCACGCGCGCTTCATAGCCGGTTCCTTCGGTGGTTTTTTTCACAATCTCCTGCGATACGGATTGCAGTTTTGCATTCCACTCGCTGCCCGAAAGTCCTTTCAATGCTTCTTCTACCGGTTTCGTAACATCTTCAATGCGAACCAGAAATTGCACCGTTAGTGAAGGTGCGGGTATTTCCTCGGCCTTCGACCTGGCCCAGAAGCCATCGCGCAGGTAATTTTTTTCTACCGTGCTGGCAGCAGCTATTGCGCTGTAACCGCAATGGTGGTTTGTAAAAATCAAGCCTTCGTGGCTTACAATCTCGCCCGTACATCCGCCACCAAAAATGATGATGGCATCTTTTAAACTCGACTTGTTTATGCTGTAGAGTTGTTCTTTACTCAGTTTAAGCCCTTTCTTCACCATGTCGGTATACACCTGGTCGCCCAGCAGGTACAACAGCCACATGCCCTCATCGGCACGGGCAACGGTAAACAGAAAAACAAAAAGCAGCGGGAGAATTTTTCGTTTCATGGTGCTTGTATTAAAGGGTAATAAAGTTAACGGTTAGTTGGGAAGATTCAAGAGTTCAAAGTTCAAAGTTCAAAGTTCAAAGTTCAGGGTTCAAAGTTTGAGATTATTCTCTTTAAACAATCCTGTATGTACGAACCGTTACCGGGTCCATACCAGTTCATGGTTTGGGTTTCGTAGGCATCCAAATCATAATACTCATCAGGTGTAATGTAACCGATATAGCCGCCATTAAAACTGGTGACGAATGCATGTAGCTTATGCGGCACGGCTGCATGATAAATCTGAGGCGTAAGCATTCCGGAAAAATCGCACGGTGTTCCGAACATCACCACCTCGCCAATCTTTAACATGGTGAGATTAACTTCGTGTTCACCCATAAGCCGTGAACTAAGCCACGGCCGTACCCGCCAGTTCGGCAACACTTTTATCTGCCGGTTACCCAGTTTAAGAGGAATGTGTAACAACCGGACTTCTGTTACGCTTACCGGTTTTACGGATACCTGCTGAACAGCCTCGGTCAAAAGGCTTCCCATCATTTGGATTTTCGAATCACCGCTCGCCTCCCGTATTGGCGCATGGCTGCCTACAGCACCGGCCATGAACATGGCAAAGGTGTACCCGCTGGCTTCAAGTTGATCAACCAACTCGCCCGGGTAATCGCGGGAGAGGCGCAAATCTTTTGATGACAGGCATGTGGCATGGGCAGAAAAAGAGGTGAGTATGCCTTTCGTTCCATCATTACGGGTAAATTCCAATATGTGCAGCAGCGAATCAACAGGTCCGTTACTGATGAGGCGATTGGTAACCGCATTGGGTACTGCAACAACTCCGTAGTTGAATTTACCCGGCTTCAGATCAGCAGCAGCATTGTGCATGCTTCGGATAACTTGCTGTGCCAGCGAACTCACTAAGTCAGCCTTGTAATCGCCCGCATATATTTCGCCTACCACACTATCATCCCACTGGCCAATGCTGTTATGCGTGTGCGTTGCCCCAAGAAAAACCTGATCAATAGAGTAGCCTGAAGCAGGGAGTTGTTCCTTCAGTTGTCCATACAGCAAGGGCGGTACAATAAGCATATCGAGGCTCACTATAAAGCACATCTCCCCTTCCTTGTCAATTGCCATTGTGCGCACAAACACCGAATCGCGGATAGCTGAAAACGGTTTTCCTTTTCGTTTAACATAACCGGCCGTAGCAGTTGGGTAAGCCGGGGTAATGGATGCCTTTCCAAAACCAACACGTAGTGCAGTAGTATCTGTTTCTTCAGGTCTTGTTACTGCGCTGTCAATCCGGCTCATCATTTCATTATAAAAGAATTGGTCAACCGGTAAGGTTCGTTCAACAGGAGCTATTGAAACAGCCAAAAAAAGGATGATTACAGTTAACAGCCCCAGTATTACTCTTACGCTAACCCGAAAAACTTTATGCATAGCGCGGCAATTTAACAGGAATAGCTCCCCGATAACATAGATAAATGAGTAACTTCATCACAAATTATAAAATACAGCCTCAACCATTCCGAACTATGGGTAATAACTGGTCAAGACGAAAACTGCTCAAAACATTTGGCTTAACCGCAGGCAGTTTAGCCACCTTTTCTGTATCCGCCTGGGCAAAAAATGAAAGCGGTGAGCCCATCATTCTACCGGATGAACGGTACACGGTAAACCTGGCTAAACCCGTTACGGCAATAACCTGCGGTGCCGGGGCGCGTGGAAACGTGTATGGCAACTATGCCATTCAATATCCCGAACACTTAAAAATAATTGGCGTGGCCGAGCCGGTACCTTTACGTAATGAGCGCTATGCGGCCAAACATGGAATTGAAAACGCCAACCGCTTTACTACCTGGGAACATGTTTTTCAGCGACCCAAATTTGCCGATGCGATTATCATTACCACTCCGGATGATTTGCATTATGGCCCTTGCATGGAAGCTTTGAAGATGGGTATGACGTGCTGCTAGAAAAACCCATCTCGCCCAGCGAAAAAGAATGCCGCGATATTCTTGCTTTGGCGAAGAAAACCGGACGGATAGTAGCCGTTTGCCATGTGCTGCGCTACGCACCCTACTTTATTCAACTGCGCGAACTTATTCAAAGCGGAGCCATCGGTGAGTTGGTTAGCATACAACACCTGGAACCCATCGGTTACGACCACATGGCGCACTCCTATGTACGCGGCAACTGGCACAACAGCAAAAAAACTACACCAATAATCCTGGCTAAGAGTTGTCATGATCTTGATATACTTAGGTGGATGGTGGGCAAGCCATCCAAATCCATCCAGGCGTTTGGCGATGTGAAGTGGTTCAGAAAAGAACATGCGCCACCCGGCAGCACGGCACGCTGCACCGATGGGTGTGCCATAGAAAGCACCTGCCCCTACTCGGCCATTGAGCACTACCAGCGCAGGCGTTCGCGGGTGTACACTCTTGATCTTCCGGATGACAAAACCAAATGGGATGAAGCAATCTTTGAACGATTAAAAACCACCAATTACGGCCGGTGCGTTTACCGGATGGAAAACAACCAGCCCGACCATTACATCGCCAACATTTTATTCGAAAACAACATTACCGCAAGTTTCAGCATGGAAGCCTTCACCTCATACGAAGGCAGGCGCACGCGCATAATGGGCAGCACGGGCGACATTGTGGGAGATATGAATTCTTTTGTGCTCACCGATTTCCGCACCGGGCAAAAAACCGAGTGGAAACAACCAACCGATGGGCACGGGGGTGGCGACTGGCGGCTGGTGGCCAACTGGATACAGGCAATTACTGAAAAGAATCCGGCCTTACTGTCATCCACGATTGATCAGTCTATCGAGAGCCATTTGATGGGGTTTGCGGCTGAGAAAAGCCGGCTGGAGAAGCGAGTAGCCGATATATCCCTGTAGGTTCCTGTTGAAACAATCATCCGAAGGTTGCCATAAATTACCCTTTACCATTCAAGGGAATTCGGTATCATTACCCTGCTAAAATTTTTATTACAATGAAACAATCAACTTTTCTGCTGCTCCTATTCCTTACTGTTTCCTGCTCCAACAAAAAGAAAGTATTTACCCGCGAAGACGGACTCACCTCTTTTAGCGTAAGCGGATTGGAGCAACATTTAAAAACCCTCGCCTCCGATGACTTTATGGGCCGCATGCCCTTTACCGAAGGCGAGAAAAAAACACTGGCTTACCTGGAAGACCAGCTTAAACAAATCGGTATTGAACCGGGTAATGGCATCAGTTACCTGCAAGAGGTACCCATGGTAAATATTACAACCACTGCGGCCCCAACCATGACCGTGAAATCGAAAAAAGGGGCAACTACCCTGGAGGGCTTAAAAGACTATGTTATCTGGACGGAGCGCACCGATGAGAAAATTGAACTCCGTGACGTTGACCTGGTGTTTGCCGGCTTCGGCATTGTAGCGCCCGAATACAACTGGAACGATTATGAAGGACTTGATGTAAAAGATAAAGTTGTACTGGTGATGGTGAACGTTCCGGGATTTGGTTCGGGTGACTCTACTCTGTTTAAAGGCAACACCATGACCTACTACGGCCGGTGGACCTACAAGTTTGAAGAAGCCGCACGGCAAGGCGCCAAAGGTGTTCTGATTATTCATGATGATGTTGCGGCCGGTTATGGCTTCTGGGTAGTTCAAAACAACTGGAACACCTCGCGCCTCTACCTCGACAGGCGCGCAGCCAATCCTTATTTCTGCAACATGGTAGGCTGGGTTACCAATCCGACAGCAAAAAAACTATTTGAAACTGCCGGAGTAGATTGGGCTGCTACAGTTTCAGCAGCCCGTAAGCCGGGTTTCAAAGCCGTGCCGATGAACCTGAAACTGTCCACTTCGCTTTCGGTAAAGGCAACCTTTGATACATCCTACAACGTGGTTGGGAAAATCACCGGGGCACAGCAACCCGGTGAATACATTATCTACTCCACGCACTGGGATCACCTGGGCATTGGCAAAGCCGATGAACGTGGAGACACCATCTATAACGGAGCGCTGGATAATGCGAGCGGCACGGCCGGCATGTTGGAGTTGGCTAAAGCATTTAAATCGGTTAAGAACAAGCCAAGCCGCAGCATTGTTTTTCTTTTTGTAACAGCCGAAGAACAGAACCTGCTTGGCTCGGCCCATTATGCCGCCAACCCCATTTACCCGGTTGAGAAAACAGTGGCGAACATTAATATTGACGGCATTAATCCTTACGGTAAAATGAACGACATTGTGGTAGTAGGCATCGGCCAATCTGATTTGGAAGATTACCTGAATGAAGAAGCGAAAGCCGTTGGGCGTTATACCTCACCGGAACCCAACCCGGTTGCAGGGTATTACTTCCGTTCCGATCATTTCAGTTTTGCCAAAGTGGGTGTGCCCGCACTTTATACCGGTACCGGTATCGATCATTTCGAAAAAGGATCTGAATACGGCAAGCAACTGCAGGATGAGTACGTAGCGAAATACTACCACAAACCATCGGATGAATACGATACTTCACGCTGGAACCTGGAAGGGGCCGTGGAGGATTTAAAACTTTTGTTCAATGTGGGCAAACGCCTGTCGCTTGAAAATACCTGGCCCCGCTGGAAGCCGGGTTCGGAGTTTAAGGCAATTCGGGAGAATCAATTGAAGGAACCATAGGTGCAACCAGAATAAAGGCCGGTATATCCGGCCTTCTCTTTTACAATCAAATCAATGATGATGACCACCGGGACCATGAACATGGCCGTGGGCAATTTCTTCAGCTGTTGCATTTCGAACATCCATTACTTCAACGGAGAAATTCAGTTCAACACCCGCCAGCGGATGGTTACCATCTACCGTTACTGACTCCAGCCCCACTTCGGTTACCGTAACCACCTGCGGACCACCGCCTGTCTCCGCTCTGAACTGCATGCCTTTGCGTACCTCCTGGCTGCCAAATGCGGAGCGGGGAACTTTCTGCAGCAGGCGTTCATCGCGCGCTCCATACCCTTTTTCAGGGCTTACTTTTATCTGAAACTTATCGCCCTTACTTTTTCCTTCAAGGCCTTCTTCCATACCGGGTATCAGGTTACCAACGCCTTGCATGTACACCAGCGGGCTACGGCCTTCGCTGCTGTCGAGTGTGTTGCCTGAGTTGTCCTTCAACGTATAATGAATGGAGACAACTTTGTGTTTTGCTATCTGCATATTTTGTTTATTGAGCGGCCAAGGTAGGTAAATTTTATGGAGTTATTGAATGGCCTGTATTAAACCTTAGCTGATGCGGGGCAGGTATTGTCCGTTTTAGGAATCCCCGCAACAACCATTGCTTTAAAGCCACCGGCAATATCCACCAGGTTATCCCAGCCGCGTGCCTTTAAGATGGAAGAAGCCGTCATTGAGCGATAGCCGCCAGCACAATGGATGTAAACCGTTTCACTTTTTGGCACTTCAGCAAGATGTTCATTCAGGTATTCCAAAGGAATATTTATTGATCCTACCATGTGTTCGGCATTGTATTCACCGGGCTTCCGCACATCAATTACTTTGATTGTGCTTGTTTTGGCTCGTTGGGCAAATTCTGTGGCCGGTATTGATTCAATGACGTCAACATCTTTTCCGGAATTTTTCCAGGCTTCCAATCCACCCTTCAAATAACCCAATGTATTATCGTAGCCTACACGGGCCAGCCGGGTAACTGCTTCAACCTCTCTTCCCGGCTCTGCAATAATCAGTATCGGATGATTAACTCCGGGTATCAGCGTTCCGGCCCAGGGGGCAAAGCTTCCGTCAAGACTGATGTTGATGGCGTTGGGTATAAATCCTTTTGCAAAAATTTGCTCATGCCGCGTATCCAGCATCAGTGCTCCGGTTTCGTTAGCGGCTACTTCAAACTCCTCGCATGTGAGCGCCCGGGAGCCTTTCTTCAGCACGCTATCAATAGTTTTATAACCCTCCTTATTCATCTTAACATTCTCCGGGAAATAAGCCGGAGGTGGCAGCAGGCCATCGGTAACTTCTTTAATAAAGTCTTCGCGTGTCATGTCGGCACGAAGGGCATAGTTTACCTTTTTCTGGTTGCCCAAGGTATCAACCGTTTCTTTCATCATATTTTTTCCGCAGGCTGAACCGGCCCCGTGAGCCGGGTAAACAATTACCTCATCAGCCAGCGGCATTATTTTGGTACGAAGCGAATCGAACAATAAACCGGCAAGTTGTTCCTGCGTCATGTTAGCGGCTTTCTGTGCCAGGTCGGGCCGCCCTACATCGCCCAGGAATAATGTATCGCCACTGAAAATGGCATAGTCCTTACCGTTTTCATCTTTCAGTAAATACGTGGTTGACTCCATGGTATGCCCAGGCGTGTGCAGCACCTTGATGGTAAGTTTACCAACTTTCAGCTCTTCGCCATCAGCGGCAATGTGTGCCTTAAAAGAAGGTTTGGCGGTAGGGCCATACACAATTGTAGCGTTGGTTTTGGTTGCCAGGTCAATATGCCCTGAAACAAAGTCGGCATGGAAATGTGTTTCGAGCACATACTTGATTTTCGCTCCGCTTTTTTCGGCTTTTTCAATATACGGGCTGGTTTCGCGTAACGGATCAACTATGACCGCTTCGCCCTCCGATTCGATATAATAGGCACCTTGTGCCAGGCAACCGGTGTAGATTTGTTCAACTTTCATAACGTAATTAGATTAATCAGGAAATCAAAATTGGTTAATCCGGTGCCTCATCAACCATGACATTTGTCACCAGAAGCCGAATTTTTTGGCTTTAAGGCTGTGTTTAAAAAATCAGGTGCTGTATTTTTCGGTAACAGGTTTAATGCTGAAAAATCCTATTCCTTAAAAAGGCTTAATTTATCCGGCTAGGCGCAGGCGCCTACGGTTACAGGTTGATGTTGGTAATCTCGTTACGCGAAACAACCACCCTTTTTTGATTTTCGAGTTTTTTCAGCAGGCGCGAAATTACTTCGCGGGAAGAATTCAGGTCATCTGCAATTTGCTGGTGGGTAATAGTGATGGATTTACCCAGTGTTTCAAACTGGCGTTTCAGGTAAAACTCCAGTTTTTCGTCCATAGAATGAAAAGCAATTTGATCAATAACCGTAAGGAGTTCTTCAAAACGCGAGCGGTACGTTTCCAGCACATAGTAGTACCAGTTGCGGTGGTCGCGCATCAGTGTATCCATGTGCTGCAGGGGGATTGCCAGTGCTTTAACATACGTTACAGCCTTGGCCTTAATGGCGCTTGCCTCGTTTTTTGTGGCACAGATCATAGAGAGTGCGCACGCATTGCCCGGCTCCAGGTAATAAAGAAAAAACTCCTCACCGTTTTCGCCCTCCCGGTAAAGCTTTACACGCCCTTCAAGAATAATGAGCGAATTTTTAAAGTACTGCCCGGGACGCATCAGCAATTCTCCTTCATTGAACTCCACCTCATTCCCGGTTTTTTCAATAAACTCAAGAAGGGATGAATCGAACTGCGGGAAGAGCTGCTGAACTTGCATGGCTTGCAACGCTAAGAGGATTTGTACCCGGGGCCGGAGTCGAACCGGCACAGTATTGCTACCATTGGTGTTTGAGACCAACGCGTCTACCAATTCCGCCACCCGGGCAGGCTTTGGGGCAGCAAATTTAATTGAAAAGTTGTGCCCGCCAAGTATTCAGTAAGGTTAAGCCACTTCGATATATTTTACGAGCGAAAATGCCTGCGACCGTTCGGCAAAAAGTGTTTTAACCCTTCCCCACACACCCGCAAACAACTCCGACTTACGGTAGGCTTCCAGGCTGGCTTCATCCACCCAATGGCTAAGTGTTGCAAATGTATTTTCATCCTCCGCATCCCTTAGCAATTCAAGATGGATGCAACCGGCAAAAGCACGTATAGCTTTTTTATTGGCGTTGAATATTTCAAGAAATTCATCAACACCCGCCTGGGTGAAGTGCATGCGTACAATCCGGATAATCATAACAAACGTTTAGTTATTCAAACGAAATAACAATGGTACTCCCATACTCCAGGCCCAGCAGTTCGGCCGCGTTTCCTTTGTATATACCTATTTCGAGTAAACCCAGGGAGTTGAACAGCAGGAAACACTCTCCTTCATCGGTTTGGTAGTATTGGGTGTGAATTTTCCGGAACCTTTCAGCCCCCACCTGTATAGTAAAAACCCTGTCCTTACTCAGCACCGTAAAGGCTTCTTTCGGAATGTTCGTGATAAGATTACCGAAATTATCAATATGGATAACACTCCCGGTAATTTGTTTCTTGGTTGCCTTTACCAGCCGGTCAATCATCTTTTTAAATACCGGCAAGGGTTTGCCGAGGCTGGCAATGGCCATACCACTGGCCAGTTTTGCCGCTGCCGGGGCGAAGATATCGCGTTCAGGAAAAGTTGTCTCAATGGAATTGATTGAATTCAGTTCCACCAGATACTGGTGCGATTTATCGCTTATCAGGCCAAACAATCCGTTATCGGCACCAACAAAAAAATGATCCTCCAGTTGTATTGCAATTGGTTTATCCTGCTCATTGGCCACCGCATCAACACCAACCAGATGAACGGTGCCCCTGGGAAAATCGCGGAAAACCGATCGCAGTACAAAAGCCGCATGGGCAATATCGAACGGAGGAAGCCGGTGGGTAATGTCTACAAGCCGGATACCGGGGTTGGTGCTGAGGATCCGGGCTTTAATGGCTGCCACGTAATGGTCGCTCTCGCCCGAATCGGTTAGCAGGGTAACAATGGCCATGTTGATGCTCCCGGTGTTCTTTTGTACTTTTGTGTCGCGGTAAAATTACGCATTTTTAACGCACCTAAATTTTACGGCTGTAGTTTGATAGAAAAAGTAATTACACTCGACAATATTTCCCTGATTGATTTTCTGGGGGTTGAAGACAGGACCATCACTTCGCTGGCCACGGCTTTTCCAAAAAGCAAAATTGTTTCCCGCGGCAACCAGATACTGATTAAAGGCAGCACATCCGAAGTAATCCAGATTGATGATATCCTGAATGCACTTATTCATCATTACCACAAATACGGCAGCATCCGTGAAGAGGACGTAAAAACGTATGTAAGCAACGAAAAAGCACTGGTAGCCGATACCGCACTGGAGGATGACCAGGTAATACTTTACGGAACAAAGGGAACTCCGATAAAACCCAAAACACCCAACCAGCAAAAGCTGGTTAAACTGGTAAAAGACAACGACCTGGTGTTTGCGCTCGGCCCTGCCGGAACCGGCAAGACCTACATCTCAGTTGCCTTTGCCGTTAAGGCGCTGAAGAACAAACAGGTTAAAAAGATTATCATCACCCGGCCTGCCGTTGAAGCAGGCGAAAACCTGGGCTTTTTACCGGGCGACCTGAAAGAAAAAATTGATCCGTACCTGCGGCCCATTTACGATGCCCTGCACGACATGATACCGTTTGAAAAACTACAGTATTACATGGAGCGCGAGATCATTGAAATTGCACCCCTCGCCTACATGCGCGGCCGCACGCTGAATAATGCGTTCATCCTGCTGGATGAAGCACAGAACACCACACCCATGCAAATGAAAATGTTCCTTACCCGCATGGGCCCCGATTCAAAAATGATTGTTACCGGTGACACCAGCCAGGTTGATTTACCCTCCAAACAAACCAGCGGGCTGAATGAAGCGGTAAGGCTGCTGCAGCAGATTAAGGGTATCGGCTTTATTGAACTTACCCAGCAGGATGTTATCCGTCACAAACTGGTGCGCGATATCATTGAAGCGTACGCAGCAGGAAGCAGTACCAGGGGTTAAATTCCTATCAAAAACAAAGTTAAATCCTATCATATTGACTGCCTTTAAGAAACTGTTCATTAAACAATATGAATTTGCAGTCGAAAACTACTTTTAGTAACTCTCCGATAAAATCAGATTTTTAGTAACTTTTACCCATGTTCCAGTGGGTTCCTGTTGCATTCGTCAGGATTGTTCTATTTTTTATCGCAGGTATCCTCATCGGCATTTATCAGCCCGGAATACTCAACGAGTTTATAGCCGGTATAATCCTCGTTGCACTTGTTGTTTCCTATTTTATACTTGTGCTATGGAGTAAAATAAATCCAGGCCCTGTTGGACTATTGGCTGTTCTCGTTGCCGGATACCTCAACCTGTTGGTACATACCCAGGCACGGCACCCGGATCATTTCATGCACACCGTTACACCTGTTGAATTTTATAAAGCAGAACTTGCTGAACCTGCCGAAGAAAAAGCCAGCTCATGGAAACAGGTTGCCCGGGTAAAAGCTGTTAGGTCGTCAACCGGTGAATGGACACCTGCCCGCGGAAACGTGCTGCTGTATTTTTCAAAAAACGATTTTGCCGAACCCTTCAGTTATGGCACCACCCTGCTGATTAACGGAGCACCGCAACCGTTAACACCTCCGGCCAATCCGGGTGAGTTCGATTACAAGCGATTTCTGGGCTTCCGTAACATTTATCATCAACATTTTATTCGCAATAACTCAGTCATGCTGCATGATACAACAGGCGGCAACGTGTTTTTCAAAGAAGTGTATGTCATCCGAAACAAAGCCCTTCAAATTATAAACACCTGTATCAATGGCACGCAACAGCAAGCCATTGCGGCAGCATTGATACTGGGCGTTAAAGATGGTTTAGATACTGACCTCACCCAGGCCTATGCCGCTTCGGGCGCCATGCATGTACTGGCTGTAAGCGGGCTGCACGTTGGCATTATTTACATGATAATTCTTTTTGTGCTTCAACCAACAAGCCGCAGCCGGCAGGGTAAGTGGGCGCTGGCGTTTGTAAGCATTGTACTTTTATGGGGCTACGCCTCGATAACCGGGTTTTCGCCTTCGGTACTGCGGGCAGTAACCATGTTTTCGTTTGTAGCGCTGGCCCGCCCCCTAAACTACCGCACCAATATTTACAACATCCTTGCGGTATCCGCCTTTGTTTTGTTACTGTTCAATCCCTACCTGGTCATGTCGGTTGGCTTTCAGCTTTCTTACCTGGCGGTTATCGGCATTGTATACCTTCAACCTGTTCTATACAGAGCCTGGATTCCAAAAAGTATTTTGTTAGACAAGGTATGGCAAATTACCTGTGTATCACTCGCTGCACAATTAGCCACCTTTGCGTTGGGGCTACTTTATTTTCACCAGTTTCCGGTTTACTTTCTGTTCTCCAACCTGTTTGTTATACCCGGTGCCACCCTTATTCTGATTACCGGTATAGCATTGCTGGCAATCAGCTGGATACCTGTTGCAGCTAAGGTTTTCGGAGTTGTTTTATCGGCACTCATTAAAACCCTGAACTTCCTGGTATTTACAACTGAACGATTACCTTTTAGTATTATTGAAAATGTTTACATCACCACGCTCCAGTGCTGGCTGCTTATTTTTATTGTTGTTTCAGGTATTTTGTTGCTTCAATACCGAAAGTTTCAATTTCTCATCACTGCAACCCTTTTTGCATTGCTTTTTGGAATTGCCCAATGGTATCATTACTACACGCTCATCAAACCGGCCAAACTGGTGGTGTACCATGTACCCGGTTTCAGCGCCATGGAATTAATCCAAAATGGCCGATCTGGATTTTACGGTGATCCTTCATTAATCAGCAATACTGAGCGTATGCGTTTCCACATCAGCCCGAACCGGCTTATAAGTGGTGTCTACCACACCGAAGTAAACGATTCGGCAAATGCCATACAACTTACACCCCATACGTTGGCAGTATTTTGGCAGAACAACGTGATAATTCGCTTACAAAAAAGTACTACCCTGCCGGAAAGTCTCCATGCCGATTACATCCTCATCAGCAATAATGCCATAAAGTCCGCAAGCGAAATTGCCCACATTCAGGCTAAAGCCGTCATTCTCGACAGCAGTAATTCACTTGCCCTTTGCAAACAGTTGCTGAATGAAGCAAAATCGCGTTCTTTACCATTCTATTCCGTAATGCATTCCGGTGCATTCGTTAACCAAGTAACACCATGAACACCCTGTTGTACTCAATTTCGAACCGCATTGCATCCATTACACTTAACCGTCCGGATAAACGGAACGCACTGAACAATGAAATAGTGAGTGAATTGACTGATGCGTTTAACCAGGCCGAACAGGATGATCGGGTTAATGTAATTATCCTGAAAGCCGCAGGCGAAGCCTTTTGTGCCGGGGCTGATCTGAGCTACCTGCAGCAACTTCAAAAAAATTCATTGGAAGAGAACCTGGCCGACTCAACTAACCTGAAAAATCTGTATCGTAAAATCTATACACTGTCAAAACCGGTTATCGCGCAGGTACAGGGCCATGCGTTGGCGGGCGGCTGCGGATTGGCCACCGTGTGCGATTTCTGTTTTAGCGTACCGGAAGCAAAATTCGGATACACCGAAGTGAAAATCGGATTTATACCGGCTGTTGTCATGGTGTTTCTCATCCGCAAAATCGGGGATGGTAAGGCCCGCCAGCTGCTCCTAAGCGGTGACGCCATAAGCGCAGATGAAGCGCTTGAAAAAGGACTGATTACCCGCATTGTTCAGCAAAGTGACCTGGAAAAGACCGTGCTCGATTTTGCCGGGCACCTGGTAACCACAAACTCAGCCACGAGTATGAAAATAACCAAGCAGATGATTGCCGAAGTGCAAAACCTGCCGTTGGATGCTGCACTGAACTATGCCGCCAACATGAATGCCCAGGCCCGTGCCACGGATGATTGCAAACGCGGCATTGCCGCCTTCCTGAACAAAGAAAAAATTCTGTGGTAACGCGTAATTTTGCGTTAAACAGTACATCAATCTTACCTGATTTACGTTTTTGATTACAGTTTTTTGTAACTCGGTAAGAAACTTCCGCTCCTATGAAGACAATAGCAACATTTGTGGTATTTGTTGCAAGCCATGTAGTGCTTGCACAAGGTTATGTGGGCGACACCTGGGCCCAGGTTAAAGCGTCCGGCCAGGGTACCATTTCGCTGGCCTATGTTGAAACCCCCGGCTTCTCGTACAAAGATGGTGCAGGAAAACTTACCGGCATATGCGTTGATATTATGAATGACTTTGTTAATTGGGTAAACGCCAACAAAGGCGTTAAGCTGCAATCCAAGTTTGTTGGCGATGGCTCCAACTTCCAGGGCATGTATGCGAAAGTAAAAGCCTCAACAGGCGGAGTATTCGGCTTGGGAAACATTACCATTACCGATGAACGAAAACGCGAAGTAAAATTCAGCCCGCCCTTCATTACCAACTTCGCCATACTCATCACGCAAAACAACATTCCTACATTGGCCAAACTGGAAGATATCTCAACGGCATTTTCAAAACTTACGGCCTATACCGCCAAAGGAACACTTAACGAAAAGCGCATCCTTGAACTGAAACAAAAGCATTTTCCGAACATGAAGATTGTTACACTCGATACCAGCCCCGAAGTGTATCAGAAACTCTTTACCGATCCGAACAGTTTTTCATACCTGGATCTGGCGTTTTACCTCAAGGCCGTAAGTGAACAGAAACCGGTAAAGCGCCACCCGGTAGGCGATAAAGCAGCCGAACAATTTGGGTTTATTATGCCGCTGAATTCAGACTGGCAACCGGTGCTGGAAGAATTTTTTGCTTCCGGTGGCGGGTACACCAATTCATCCCAATACAAAAGCATACTGACAAAACACCTTGGCGAAACCGGCATTAAACTGCTGCAGGCCGCCAATAAATAACCGATTACCATCCCCACGGCAATGAAGCGGGTTAACAGCCCGCTTTTTTGTTAATATTGGTACATGCACGACCCGCTCATTATTTTACGCAGGTACTGGAAGCACCCTCACTTTCGGCCGCTGCAGCGTGAAATCATTCATGCGGTGCTGGCCGAACAGGATACGCTGGCTGTTTTACCAACAGGCGGTGGTAAATCGGTGTGCTTTCAGGTACCGGCCATGATGCGCGAAGGCACCTGCATTGTTATTACCCCGCTCATAGCGCTGATGAAAGACCAGGTAGAAAGCCTGGAGCGAAAAGGCATACGGGCCGTAGCTGTACACGCAGGAATGACGCGCGATGCCATTGACATCACACTCGACAATTGTGTTCATGGTTCTGTTAAGTTCCTGTATATCTCGCCTGAGCGGATACAGACCGAACTCTTTCAGGTGCGTGTGCAACAAATGAAAATTTGCCTCCTTGCCGTGGATGAAGCGCATTGCATTTCGCAATGGGGGTATGACTTTCGCCCGCCTTACCTGAAGGTTGCCGATTTACGAAACCTTCTCCCCCATGTTCCGGTCATCGCGTTAACGGCATCAGCTACCCCGCTGGTTAAAGACGACATCATCAATAAACTGCAATTCAGGCAACCGCATCAAACCTTTCAGCAAACATTTGCCCGCGATAACCTGGCATTTGTCGTGCGTAAAACCGAAAACAAGAACAAAAAATTACTGGAAGTACTGCAGAAAGTACAAGGGCCGGCCATCCTTTATGTACGTTCCCGCAAAGCCACACAGGAAGTAGCCACATGGCTCAACCAGCTGAACATTCCGGCAAACTATTACCATGCCGGGATGACGTTTGAACAGCGCAGCAAAAGCCAGGATGAGTGGCTGCGAAATGCCAGGCGCATAATGGTGGCCACCAATGCATTTGGTATGGGCATTGACAAACCCGATGTGCGCACGGTTGTGCACCTGGATCTGCCAGAAAATATTGAATCGTATTACCAGGAAGCGGGCCGTGCCGGACGCGATGGAAAAAGGGCCTTTGCCGTTATCCTCTATGAGGATGCTGATATTGCCAGTCTTGAAGCTAAAGTAAACCAATCCCACCCGGAGGCTCCTTACGTTAAACAAATCTACCAGGCCCTGGCCAACTATTTTCAACTGGCACTAGGCAGCGCTGAAGGTGAAAGTTTTGATTTTGATATCTACAGCTTTTCTGACCGGTTTTCGCTGCACATGGCAGAGGTGTACAGTGCACTGAAAAAACTTGAAGAAGAAGGATTGATAGCCTTTAGTGAAAGTTATTACAGCCCTTCGCAACTGCACTTTAAAATGGAGCCTGCTGAATTATACGCCTTCCAGGTGGCTAACGCCCGGTTTGACCCTTTCATTAAGATGCTGCTTCGGTTGTATGGCGGCCAGTTATACAGCGGCTATGTAAAAATTTCAGAAGACTACCTGGCCAACGCCATGAAGACAACTGTTGGCGAAATTACTTCAATGCTTACCCATTTACACCAGTTGCAGGCCATGGTGTACCTGCCACGCAAGGATAGTCCGCAGGTTACGTTTGTGCTTCCCCGCCAGGATGCCGACCACCTGCCGCTGAACCTGCACCGGCTGAAGGAGCGTAAAGAACTGGCCGTGTCGCGAATGAAAGCCATGATTGAATACACCACGTCAACGCACCGCTGCCGCATGAACCTGATACAGGATTATTTCGGAGAGGAAACCTGGCAACCCTGCGGTACATGCGATGTGTGCATTGCAAAAAAGAAGAAAGAGAACGAAGCGGAAGCCTTGTTACTCCGACAGGAAATAATGCGACTTCTAAAAAATAAACTAATGACCAGCGAAGAACTGGAGCGGGCCATTAACCCGAAAGATGCTGAGTTATTGATAGAAGTGATAAGGGAGATGGTGGATGAAGGTGTGCTGACTTATGATGATGTATGGCGCCTGCAATTGCGCAACGGGCTACTTAAGTAGAAGTCATTTCAAAAAATCAAATATTGAAACCACAAAGCGCACAAAGGTTAGCACAAAGGGCACAAAACACAGTAATTCAACGGCCTTTACTTTGTGAACTTTGTGCATTCTTCGTGCCCTCAGTGGCTAAAGTTATTTTTGAGATGGCTTGTAGTAAGATAATCGGAACTTTAGATTTCAGTTGGTTTGCTTCCCCGAAATGTTTACCAGGAACCCGAATGCCGCTGCCGTAAAGAACATGAGCAGGCTGTAAATAGCCGGGGGTATACTCATCGTTGAATTATTCAGCACATTCAACGCTATGTAAATAGCCAGCGTACCGTTGTGAATGCCTATCTCCATGCCAATGGCAATGGCCTGCTTCTTTTCAACCCTGAATAACAACGGAATAAAATACCCCACGGCCAGGCACAGCACGTTAAAGAGCAGCACCGGCATGCCCAGCTGACCAAAGTTATCCGTCAGTACCTGTTTTTCCCGAACGGTTACCGATACAATAATCACGATTAGCAGCAAGGCCGAGATGACCTTTACAGGCTTGTTCATCTTTTCGGCAAACCCGGGCGCTTTTACTTTAATGAGCATACCCAGCGAAACAGGAACAAGCACAATCACAAAAACTTCAACCACCTTGGCAAAGGGCAGCGGAATGTACTGTCCTGCACCCATAAAATATTCCATCGCCAGGTTAACGATAAACGGTAACGTAAAAAGCACCAACACGCTGTTCACAGCCGTGAGCGTAATGTTTAGCGCTACATCGCCTTTCGACAGGTGACTGTACAGGTTAGCCGTAGGCCCACCGGGCGAAACAGCAAGTAAAATCAATCCTACCGCCAGCACAGGGGTAAGTCCGCTGAAGCCGGCTATAACAAAACTTAAAGCCGGCAGTAAAATCATCTGGCAAACTAGGGCGATGATGATGGCTTTCGGGTATTTGGTAACGCGTTTAAAATCATCCAGCGTAAGCGAAAGCCCGAGCCCGAGCATGATAATGCCGAGGGCAATGGGAAGGAAAAGTGTTGTGGCGGCTGACTGTTGCATTTTTAAAGATAGCAGAAGCTATCTTTAAAATAAACATAAATTGCAGCAGCACGATTTGGAGCTGGCTTGTATTAAAATCGAAATCGGGTTAAGTGCTTTTGCAATCATCATCAGGTTAATGGTTGCAGATCAGTCAATACCTCAGTCTTACTCCAAGCATCACCTGCGTAAAAATCTCAGTGTAGTCAACCGTATAGGGGCCGATGGCTTTCAGGTCTGCCGCAAAAAACCTGGTTTTTGATGCGATTGTAACCGGAAATTCATACCCCAGGTTGAAGGTACCGGTAAAGTATGTGCGCTGTTCCCGCTCAATCCCATCGGGTGAGTCGGAAAAGTGTTCGATTGAGAAACAAATCTCATCACGCCATTGAACGGCAAGTCCTCCACCAAAGAAAAATCCTTTTCTATCTTCTGCCAACCGGGCCGGAAAATAATTCAATACCGCGTCCATGCTTTGCAAATTAAGTTCATCATAATACCCATCGTGGTGCGTAACCTTGCGGTTGAAATACTGATACGATGAACTTACCGACAAGCGGTCAGTCAGGTAATAACCCACCCCCAGGCCAAGTGCAGGACCGATAAAATAGGCTTCGGCATCAACTGCCAGGCGTACGGAAGGTTCAATAAACCATTTCCTGGTTTGTGCCGTTGCGGTAAGGGCAAATGTTATAGCAATCAATAGTGTTATCCTGATTTTCATGATAAATGATTTTAGTATCCAGAAACTAATAAAAATAAACTACTGCTGTATTAATAACGATCTACTTGTTAACTCAGAAGATGCTTCGCCCGCCCGTTGGGCGGCCTCAGCATCGCAAATTAGCACTGGTTTTGTGGTGCCTCAAGCATGACGAAGGGCCTGCTCATCAACCAGGAGCCTACTTAATCAGTACAACTGTATATGTGCAGCCGTCAAACTCGTCAACACTGGTAGTGGTCAGCGTTGAGCCGTCAATCACAAAACTTATCGTTTCACAATCGGGCGGAGTATCCGGATAGCACAGAGTGATTTCAGTACCGGAAATTGTATAGGTACCCTGCTCGGTTTCGGTATCGCCATCTTCGGTATACTTAATAACAAACTTTCCGTTGCTTTTGAAGGTAACGGTAACGCACTCGTCAGGCGTGCAGGTATAGGTGTCTTCGTAATCATTCAGCGGGTCGGTGCAATCGCTGGCCGATTCGGAGAGCAGCGTCCACGTTCCTACAATGGGGTGGTTAATCTTCTTTTCGTCATCGTTGCAGGAAATAAGAACAGCGGCAGAGACAAGAATACCGAGGGACAGGATGCTCATTTTTTCCATAACTTTTTTCTTTTGTACAATTAACGCATTTTCATCTGTATTATTACATTGCATACATTTGTTATACTTGGTTTAAAGCTTACTTAGCCCTACCCCACCAGCAGCTCCCGCGCGTTTTCTACGGCCACCTTCGAGGGCTTTTCTCCGCCAATCATTTTGGCAATTTCCTCCACCCGCTCAGGTTCAGTAAGCAGCTTCACCCCGCTAACGGTTTTTCCGGCATGGTTGTCTTTAAACACAACGTAATGGGTATGTGCCCGTGCGGCAATCTGCGGTAAATGGGTAATGGCCAGCACCTGGTGCCTTGCAGCCATGGCACGCATCAGCTTGCCCAATTTAAAAGCCGTCTCGCCTGATACGCCCGTGTCAATCTCATCAAGCACCAGCGTAGGCATTTCGGTTTTCTCGGCCATCACATACTTTACACTAAACATCAGGCGGGCAAACTCACCGCCCGAAGCCACCTGTGCCAGCGGCCGCGGGGCAATACCTTTATTCGCACTAAAGAGTATATCCACCGCATCGGCACCGGCAGGTCCGGGCTCCGTTTGCCGGTGATCCACTTTCAGCACCGCTTCGGGTATGGCCAGTTCTTTTAACAGCCGGGTTATTTCAGTGCACAACGGAGTAAAAACGGCCTGGCGTTTTTTACTCAACTCAGCGGCCTTTTTCTTCAACACGGCACGCGAATTTTCAAATGCTTCCCGCATCCGATTCAATTCGTCATCCAGGTTGGCAGTAAGGCCGGCTTTTTGCTGAAGTTCCTCTTGTATGGCGAGTAACTCCTCAACAGAATTTACCCGGTGCTTCTTCTGCAGCCGGTAAATCAAATCAAGCCGCCCGGTAACCACGGCCGCGCGTTCCGGATCAAATTCAACCAGGTTTTCTTCGCGATCCAGTTCGCCTACCAGGTCGCTTAATTCTGCTGTAACGCTCTGCAGCCGTTCCAGCAATTTTTCGTACTTCGTTGCGTATGCTGAAATGCCCTGTAAATACTGCCGTGCTTCCTTTAACGTGGATTCAGTAGCGGCTTCTGAGCGTGAAAGAATCTCAAGCACGGCACTGAGCCGTTCTTTTATTTCTTCTGCGTGCTGAAGTACTTTTGATTCGTCTTCCAGATCTTCCTGTTCACCGGCCTCCAGGTTTGCTTTTACCAGTTCATCGAGCTGGAAATTCACGTAATCCGCTTCCTGCCGCAAAATATTCGCCTGTGCTTCCAGTTGCTGAAGTGCCGCCTTTTTATCCGTGTATTCGCGCCAGGCTTCTTCGTAGTTTTCGAGCAATGCCTGGTTGCCGGCATAGGCATCTATCAGTTTTAACTGAAAAGCCTGCCTGCCCAGCTCGAGTGTTTCGTGCTGGGAATGAATATCCATCAGGCGGCTGCCCAGTTTTTTAAGCACCTCCAGCGTAACGGGTGTATCATTAATAAATGCCCGCGACTTGCCGCCCGGGCTAATCTCCCTTCGGATTACCGTTTGATCGTCATAATCCAGGTTCTCTTCCTTGAAAAACGGTTGTAGTTTATACGGTTTAATATCAAACACACCCTCGGTGATGCATTTTTCATTTTCATCCCAAAGTACTTTTGTATCGGCCCGGTTGCCCGTAAGCAAACCGATGGCGCCCAGCATAATGGATTTTCCGGCTCCGGTCTCACCGGTAATCACATTCAGGTTACCCGATGGCGAAAGTTCCAGGTGGCGGATAAGCGCATAGTTCTTAATGGTAAGCTGCAGCAGCATGGCGGTACAAATTAGCAGTAAAAAGGAATCCCTTCAGCGCACAGAAGCAAAAAACTACTGCCCTGTTGTTACTTGATCATTTTTTCATAACCCGACTGGTTTGACGGGTCCATGGTGATAATCAAATCGTACGCTTCGCGCCTGACGGGCAGGGCACCATCCGAAAAAATGTTGGCCAGTTCTTTTGATTTGGCATCAAAAAAGGAAATAACAATAATGGCGTTCGGGTTGATGTCGCGGGCCTTTTTTATATCCTTCAGGCATTTTAAAATAATTTCGCGGCTTTGTTCCGGATTTTTATCAAAGGTATCCAGGGCCAGCCGGTGGTAGCGGTACATGGCCCTGCGGATTTCGACAAATTGCGGATTGATGTAATTCTCCACCAGCCAGTAGCGGTTGCGGATGCTGCCCACCGGCTGCCAGCCCGATCGGTTGGAGGCCTGCGCATTATTGACCACCTGCAACGCACGCTGAAAATTGGGGTTTCCGCCCAATTCACTAAAGGTGTCGTTATCAACACCGATGATCATGTAAGCATAAAAGGCCAGCATGGACGTGAGGTTGCTGATGAAGTTGTTGTCGTTATACTCAAGCGGCTGCGACTCCAGGTACTCAAAGTCCCAGTCGCGGTCGGCAAAATTAAAAATCAAACTGGTGTAATTGGTGTTGTACACGGGCCGTGCGGCCTGCACCTGCACGGAGGCATTAAACACGCCAATTGAGGGCATGTCATTTATATTGATCAGAATGCTGCAATTGATTTTCTCATGTGTAAGATAGGTGTCGTTGGTCCATTTCCGACTGTTCATAAACTGCTGAAACGCATTTTTCATGTCGCGGAAAACCGATTGGTCAACCGTGCGTACTTTAGGACCGACATTTATGCTTACCTGGCAGTTTAACTCCTGTGCAACGGACGTGGTTGCCAGCCACATTAAAACAATCACCACTATATTACGCATGCAGCCGTTCGATAATGGAGTTTACAATATCGCGGGCAACCGCCTGTTTATCCTTCGTTTCAAATTTCTTAACCTGATGTTGCCGGTCAATCAGGGTAATCTTGTTGGTATCGTGGCCGAAGCCCGCCCCCGGATCGTTCAGGGAGTTCAGAACAATCAGATCAAAATTCTTGAACTCCAGTTTTTTCAATGCATTTGCCTGTTCATTTTCGGTTTCCAAAGCAAAGCCGACAATAAACTGACCGTTATTTTTTTGTTTACCCAGTGTAGCTGCAATGTCGTGTGTCTTCGTTAGCTCAAGCGTTAATGTATCCGCTTTCTTTTTAATTTTCTGGTCGGCCCGGGTAGCCGGTTTATAATCGGCAACAGCGGCCGCCAGCACGGTTATATCGGCTTGGGGAAAAACGCGTGTAACAGCCTGGAACATCTCTTCGGCAGAAGTTACTCGTTTAACGGAAATGCCCGGGTGGTTCGTATGCAGGTGGGTAGGCCCGGTTACCAGTTCTACCTGGGCCCCTTCGCTGGCCAGCGTCTCGGCAATGGCAAAGCCCATTTTACCACTGGAGTGATTGCCGATAAATCGGACCGGATCGATGGCCTCAAACGTAGGTCCGGCCGTAACAAGCGCTTTTTTACCCGCTAACTTTTTTTTTGAGTTGAAGAAAGATTCGAGCCAACGTACAATATCTTCGGGCTCGGCCATACGGCCGGTTCCGGTCAATCCGCTGGCCAGTTCGCCATGGGTCGGATCGATTAGCTGATTACCGTAAGACTTTAGCTTTTCGAAATTGGTTTGGGTTGACGGATGCTGCAGCATATCCAGATCCATGGCCGGAGCAACCACTACCGGGCAGCGGGCCGACAGGTAAACCGCCAGCAACAGGTTATCGCAGATACCGCTGGCCATTTTGGCAAGCGTGTTGGCGCTGGCCGGGGCAATCACCAACACATCGGCCCACAGGCCCAACTCAACATGGTTGTTCCATTGGCCGCTGGCATCTTTAAGAAAATCCGACAAGACCGGATTTTTGGAAAGCGTTGATAATGTAACGGGTGTGATGAAATCCTTTGCCGAAGGGGTCATCAGCACCTTTACCTCGGCACCGGCTTTCACCAGCAACCTGATAAGGACTGCCGATTTATACGCGGCAATACTGCCGGTTACGCCCAGCAAAATACGCTTGCCCTGCAACATGCTTCAATCAGGCCTGAGCCTGCTCTTCAGCGCCACGGATGCGGAAATTCAATTTTCCTTCCAGAAATTCTTCCGTTGCCGTAGAAGTTGGTTTGGGCATGCGCTCGTAGAATTTGGAAATCTCGATTTGCTCGCGATTTTCAAATACCTCTTCCAGGTTATCCACCGTGGTGGCAAATTCAGCCAACTTGGCATTCAGTTCTTCTTTCAGGTTAACGGCAATCTGCTTGGCCCGGTTGGAAATAACTACAACCGATTCGTAAATGTTGCCGGTAGGTGCCGAAAGTTTTTCGAGGTCACGTGTAATAATTGATGATTGTATAGCCATACGTTTAGTTAATGTAATTACGATTTTAATTTGCCCAGTTTATCCAGGCTGTCTACATAATACCGTTCTGCTTCTTTGAGATACGAACTATTGGGATACCGATCGAGAAATTCGATGTAATCGTTCACTACGCTCTGGTAGCGTTCTTTTTGCTTCGATTGAATACTCTGCTCAGCCAACAGGTAATGCGAAGCTACGATGAGAAAGTGAGCTTCCTCCACATATTTTGAATCGGGGAAGTTGTTGATGAAATTGCCCAATGCCACAATGGCCGCTTTGTAATTGCGCAGTTTATAATACTGGCGGGCATTGGCAAATCCTTTCTCTTCAAGCCGTGCCTGTATGGTAAATATCACCTCCAGAGCCTGATCGCGGAATTTGCTGGCGGGGTACCGGTTTAAAAATTCCTGCATAGAGGTCATGGCCTGTACGCTCTCGGTTTGATCCAGGTTGGAGTCGGGCGATGATTTGTATAAGGAGTACGCATACATATAGCGGCCTTCCTCAGCCAGGGCCGAGCGCCCGTAGGTTTCATAAAACGTTCTGAATTGCTCGCTGGCCAGCAGGTACATTTTCTGATAATACTGGCAATAGGCCAGGTTAAACTGAGCCCGCTCGGCTTCTGGCAAACCTCGGATTACCGGCATGATTTGTTCCAATAGTACCGAAGCGCGGTAATAATCCTTTTTGGCATAATAAGCCAGGCTGGCCTCGTACTTCACGCGCCAGTCGGGGTTCTTTTCAATCTTGCGGAACTTGCCGCAAGAAGTACCCAAAAGAAGGATAGAAACTGCAAAAACAACAGTTATTAACCGCATAAGCCTGCAAATATAGTACATCAGGCAGATATGTGTAAAAACGCTGAAACTGCGCTTTTGGTGTTCTTATTTTTTAACAATGAGTTTGCGGGTCATTACCCCTTCGTTATCAAGGTACAGGGTGTAAAAGTAGATGCCCCCGCTCAGATCATCGGCCCTTATCTTCACCTGGGTTTCAGGAAATGGCAACTCAATTTCTGACAACCGGCTACCCAAAATATTGTGGATGACGATTTTTGCCCGCACCGTTTCGGTGCTAAGCCGGTAATTAATAGTGGCATAATCGGTTACCGGGTTGGGATACACATCGTGTATGGTGATGAGGCGCGAATTGAAAATTTCTGTACGGGCCGGTTTCTCTTCTGTAATAAAAGTGTATTCAACTTCAACGGTTTCGGCCGGATTAGCCACGTTGGTAATCCGGTAACGGGCAATACTGGTTAAGGGTACCAGGCCGGCTTCCAAAGCAACCGACCAATTGACAAAACTTTGGCCAGGCTCCAGTCGTATAGTTAAATCCTCACTAATCTGCTCCGTTTCGCAGTAGGCCGTTAAGCAAATAAAATACCGTTGTGTACCCCCGATTTGAGCGGAACTCTTCCGGATGACAAGGGTAATTGCCTTTTGGGAAGTATTTTTAATGGTTAGGGGTGCGGTAATCAGTTCACCAATAAAGCCCCTGTAATTTTCCTGCAGTCCGGTAACTTCAAAACTCTGGGCCGGTAAAACTACAGCAACCAAAAGCCCGCAAGCCAACAGCAGAAGCTTTTTCATGGGTGAGAGGAGTTGACAGAAAAGGTAACATTTTTCAACAGGCTTTCATAGAAAAGTACAGGAAATTACTGCCTTAACAATTTGTTAACGTAATAACCTTTTATTTCTTTCAGTTGGAGGCTGTTGGCTTTTTACTACATCGTATTTGGCTGGCCGGCTTTCTTCCTTCCATACAAAGCCCTTCAGGCGGGTCTTATCTTTCACCAGTTCATGTGGTGGAATAAATTCCGCCTCCGGTTTAACATAAAAACTGATGTTGTTCACCACACCGTTCAGGAACCGGATGGTAATGTTGCTGCAAATTATCTTATTCATGCCCATAAAAACATTGGTGCGATCTTCCAGGGCAAAGAAAATACTCTCTCCGTTGCCATCAACCACCACCCTGTCCAACTGCTTATTCTTAAAGTAAGCTGTCATCCTTCGGCCTTTCATCTGGTTATAATTTTTAAGCGTATCAACTGAGATGATAAAGGCATTAAACACCATAAACATCCGGCTGATGGTATTGTTCTCTATTAGCATGGTAATCGTATCGGCCACCATTTGGTTGCCTTCCGTCCACAACACGGGGTTTCGGTAAAAAATCAGCGTTGAATCAGCCTGCCGGTATTCCACCGAATCGGCCAGGCCCTGCAAATCGGTTTTAAAGATTTTTACATTGCGGTAAGCCAGCAGTCGTTTTTTTGCCGGCTCCTGATGATCAATGGATACCAGTGTATCAGCCGAAAGAAAAAGCGTATCGCCTTCATCCGTTACCTTGGCCATCCAGGCATTGCCGTATACTTTGCCTATGTTGCGCTGCCTGTCATACACTACATCATCTCCGTAAATAGTCAGGTTCTCTTCTTTCGAGGTCATCACCGCATTACCTTTTACCCGGTAAAATTTCCGTGCATCGTCAAGCGAAATTTTTATCCCGCTAAGGGTGTAGGCTTTTGTTTCGGCTTGTCCTTTCTTCAGGTCGGATTGCTTCGTTCGGGTGTCATATTCTCCGCCTTCATAAATCGCTTTGTTGTTATCTTTATCAATAACGGTGGTTTCCGTTCTAAAGTAAATAATCTTGGTGCGGGAGTTGTATTGCAGGCTGTCGGAGGTCATCGTGTAATCCGGATTTTTTACATGTACATTCCGCTTAAAGGAGGCCATATTCGAATTTACATCGTAATAGCCCTTGTTGCTGGTGAGCACGTTAATACTGTCAACCAGCCGGCCGTTATTAAAATAATAGGCCTCATTCCGCTCGCGATCGAAATCAAGGAAATCGGTGTACAAGGTAGCCGTTGCCAGCTTGGTGAATACTACATTTCTGCGTAGCCGGGCCACCCGTTTATCGCCATCATACTCCGCACGGGCTGCCGTAATCGTAACCGAGTCGCCCTCGGTGATGCGTACCTGCCCAAAGGCTTCAACGGAATTGCGCGCCCGGTAAAAATGGGCGGAGTCGCAGTAAATGGTTGTGCGGTTTTGGATAAAGATAACGTTGCCCAGCACGCGGTCATACCGTTCACCATCCTTCAGCCCGCCTTTCAACTGGTCGGCCTGCTTAAGGTTGACTTTGCTTTGGGCAACCACCAAACCAGCAGGCAGAACAAAAAAGACTAAAATGATTAGACGCATGCGCGCTCAAAATTAGATAAAATCAAAGGAACCCGCGTTTCCCATTATATCTTTGTTCTGTGCTTGAGCAATTTCTGAACCATATTGAAAAGCATACGCTTTGCCTCAAGACCGACCGGATATTACTGGCCGTAAGCGGTGGTATTGATTCGATGGTCATGCTGGATTTGTTCTTTGCAGCAGGCTACCCGGTTGGCGTAGCCCATGCAAACTTTCAACTTCGGGGTGCGGAGTCGGAACAAGACGAATTGTTTGTAAAAGCTGTGTGCCAGCACAAGGGCATTCCCTTCTTTGCCAGGCAATTCAACACCACCGAATACGCTGCACTCAATAACCTTTCCATCCAGATGGCTGCACGCGAACTGCGCTATGCCTGGTTTGATGAATTATTGGAAAAAGAAAATTACAACTACCTGTCTACCGCCCACCACCTGAACGATTCCATTGAAACCGTTTTACTAAACTGGATCCACGGGGGTGCCTCCGAAGGGCTGCTCGGCATACCGGTAAAAAACAACCACATCATCCGGCCGCTGTTGTTTGCCTCGCGTAAGATGATTGAAACGTATGCCACAGAAAAAAAACTTGTGTGGCGCGAAGATGCCAGCAACCAAACGGATGACTACCCGCGAAATTTTCTGCGACATCAGGTAGTTCCAAAACTGCAGGCGCTCAACCCTTCGCTGGAAGAAACGTTTCAACTCGGGCTTGAAAAACTGAAGGCCGGTCATGCACTTGAAACGCTGGCTGTTAACCAATTACGTGAAGCCTATTTTAAGGCCGAAGAAAGCAAGGTCATCATCCGAAAAGAAGTATTCGAAAAAATTCAGCATCCGCTTATGCTATGGTACCTGCTGCGCGAATATCATTTTACACCAGCCGTTTGTTACGATGTTGTACAGGCCCTTCGGGCCCAGCCGGGTAAGCGATTTCTTAGCCCCACGCACCAACTTGTTATCGATCGCACAACACTCATTATTACCCCGCATAAAAAGTTCTGGCAACCTGTTGAAATTACGTCAGTTCAAGCTACAGCTTCACTCGGGCCCTGGGATATGACCATCGAACCGGTTACCGGTAAAGCCATTTCTGCCGATGCCGGTAGTGCCTTGCTGGATAAAGACCTGGTAAAATTTCCGCTGGTATGGCGCACCTGGAAACCGGGTGATTTCTTTTACCCGCTGGGAATGACCCACAAGAAGAAAATCAGCGACTTTCTGATTGACAACAAAGTGCCGCTTTCCGATAAACCCCATGTTACCGTGCTGGAATCGGCCGGGCAGATTATGTGGGTAGTCGGCTATCGGATTGACAATCGCTTTAAGGTTACCGCTGCCACCCAACAAGCCTTACAGTTCACTCTACACCCACATTTTATATAATATCCTTTTTCTTTGCCCCACCGATTAATAAATTGGCAGGCTTTTTCAGGCAACCACTAAATTGATTATTCATTTAAACCTATTCTGATATGAAAGTTACTGTTGTTGGTGCCGGTAATGTTGGTGCTACCTGTGCCGATGTATTGGCGTATCGCGAAATCGCAAACGAAGTTGTTTTAATTGATATTAAAGAAGGCCTTGCCGAAGGCAAGTCGCTCGACATCTGGCAAAAAGCACCCATCGATTTGTATGATACACGGACCATCGGCTCAACTAACGATTATTCCAAAACAGCAAAATCTGATGTGGTGGTCATCACTTCCGGGCTTCCACGTAAACCCGGCATGAGCCGCGATGACCTTATCGGTACCAATGCCGGAATTGTAAAATCGGTTACCGAAAATATTATCAAGCACTCACCCAACGCCATCATTATTGTGGTATCCAACCCGCTGGACGTGATGACCTACCAGGCACACCTCACTTCCAAACTACCGCGTACCAAAGTTTTTGGTATGGCCGGCATACTGGACACGGCTCGCTACCGCGCTTTCCTGGCCGAAGCATTAAACGTATCACCTAAGGACATTCAGGCCATGTTGCTGGGCGGCCATGGCGATACGATGGTGCCTCTGCCTCGGTATACTACCGTTGCCGGCATCCCGGTAACCGAACTCATCGATCGCGATAAACTTAACGCCATCCTGGAACGGACTAAAGTAGGCGGTGGCGAATTGGTAAAACTTATGGGTACCTCAGCCTGGTATGCTCCCGGCTCGGCTGCTGCTCAAATGGTTGAAGCTATCGTACGTGATCAGCGAAGGGTATTTCCGGTATGTGTAAAACTGGAAGGCGAATACGGTATTAACAACTGCTACCTGGGCGTGCCTGTTATATTGGGTAAAAACGGAATTGAGAAAATCATTGAACTGGATTTAAATACAGAAGAAAAAGCCTTACTCGAATCCAGCCGCAAAGCTGTACGCGAAGTGATGGACGTGCTCGAAAAATTAGGCTGATACTTGCAGTAGTCCTTACAGACCTTGCACTAAGCCCATTATACCGGCAACCGTCAGGCCGGTAAAGTTGCTTACGGCAAGGTCTGTTTTTTTCAACTCGGCCGCTGTGTGTGTTGTTGTTATACCAATTACGTTACAGCCGGCAGCCCGTGCTGACTCCACACCCGACAGGGAATCTTCAAAGACAACACATTGCCTGCCGGGTAATTCAAGGGCACGGGCGGTGTTCAGGTAAATTTCAGGGTGAGGCTTGCCGTGCGTAACAGAGCGTTCATCCAGTATGGCCGTAAAGTATTTTCTTATCGGTATATGCTTCAGCACAAAATCAACGTTGGCCGGAGGTGCTGAAGTGACAATGGCGCAGGGTACATCAGCTGCCTTTAGTTGTTCAAGAAATATAAGCAGGCCTTCTACCGGTTTAATATACGGCTCATACAAATCGCGGAAAAGTTGTTCCTTTTCATCGGCATAGCCATCCAACTGTTGCCGGGTAAGTGTACCGAACAGGTTGGTAATCCAATCTTTATTCGTGCGTCCGTAAATTTTAGTCCGGAGTTCTTCTTCGCTCAACCGGAAACCATACTTCGAGCAAAACTGTTCAATAGCTTTTTTATGAAACAGGTTGGTGTCCACTATCACACCGTCCATATCAAAAATTACGGCAACTTTTTTCACTTTATACCTTTATAGATAATCTCACTTTTTACGATACCGTATTTCTTGGCCTCCTCATCCTTTAGTTGTGCAGCAAAAGCATCTTGGCCAACCTCCAGCCCCGACTCGCGGATGCGCCCGGCATAATCGCTTCCATACCTGCGCACATGGTCGGCCTGGCCAAACAACCGCTCGCGCTCGCGCTTATCAGTAATGGTCTTATCTTCAACCGTTTTATCAGGCACAGGATTAAAAAAAGGAACCTGAAGAATAGTAAAACCACCGGGTTTCAAAACGCGTCTGATTTCCCTCATCGCGGCAATGTCATCCTCAACATGCTCCAGCACATGGTTGCAAAGCACCACATCGAATGTGTTTTCGCTGAACGGAATGGCCTGGATATCCATCTTTACTTTCGCTAAAGGCGATTCGATGTCGGCTGTGATGTAGCCATCACCATGAATTTTTTCAAACCGATTAATAAAGCAGGCTTCAGGCGCAAGGTGCAAAACCTTCATCGGTTTCTTAAAAAAATCAGTACGTTCATTAAGGTACAGCCAAAGCAGGCGGTGCCGCTCAAGCGATAAACAATTCGGACACAAAGCATTTTCGCGTGGGTTGATTCTGCCATAAGGGAGAAATTTTCTGAAACCGGTGTTACAAACCGGGCAGACCACGCTGCTTCCACGGTAAAAAAGCCCGATAACCTTCATACCAAAACCACCTGTACGCTGCAGCAGCGTACGGGGTACAAACCGAATCAGAAACGAAATGACTCTTTTCATAGAAAAAGCGCGCTAAGATACGGCCTGTGCCACAGCGGCCAAACTTACAATCCGGGTAAAACTTTTTTAACTTACCCGTCATCTTACTCCTGTAAACGGCTTTAGGCAGCCTAACCCGTAAACCATGCATGCGAAAACGTTGCCGGACAGCGCCATGATGCATTCTGACAGCCTGATAACCCGCGCCCGCGAGGGCGACCAGCAGGCCCAGGGCAGGCTTGTGCAACTGTGGTATAAACGGATTTACAACTATTGCTATAAATTTTTTATGGACCACGACCTGGCCATGGAGGTATCGCAGAAAACATTTATTGCCATGTATCGCAATATGCACGCCTTACAGGATACCGGTCGGTTTAAAAGCTGGCTCTACACCATTTGCGTGAACGCGTGCCGGGAAGAAGCACGCAAACGTAAAAATACGCGAGCTATACCGTTTGACCGGCTTACAAATTACGATGAGGACAACTCTCCGCGTTGGGAGAAATCCGATCGCAGGCGTGAAAACCCGGAGCGACAGTACCAGCAGCAGGAACTGGCCGACCTGCTGCAGCAATGCCTGCTGGAACTGAGTGCCGAACAACGCGAAGTGGTGATTATGAAAGAATACGAAGGATTGAAATTCCGCGAGATAGCTGAAATCCTGAACCTCTCGGAGAACACGGTAAAATCGAGAATGTACTACGGGCTGGATGGGCTGAAGCGCATTTTAGAAAAGAAAAACATTACTAAAGAAACTTTGAGTTATGAACTTTAAACCCGATGAAGGCTTGCTGATGGCTTACCTGTATGGTGAGCTCGGCACAGACGAGAAGAGGCGTGTAGAAGAATACCTGGCCGGTAATCCGGAGGCTTTAAAGGAAGTTCAGGCACTTCAACACGTAAGAAAAGGTCTTTCGGCTATAACCGATAAAGAAATAATTCCGCCACCCATGGTGTGGGGGTCGTCCGGCCACAGGTTTTGGCACGATCCGTACATTAAAACAAGTATGGGCATTGCGGCAACCATCACCCTGCTGGTAATGGTTGGTTGGCTAACAGGCCTGAACTTCAGGCTTGCCGATGGCGAACTGCACATTGGTTTTGGAAAACCGGTTGAAAAACCTGAGTCGCTCACAGCACAGGAAGTGCAACGTATGATTGCCGCATCGCTGCAGGAAAATAACCGGGCATTAGCCGCTGACTGGGCTTCGGCTGAACAACGGCTTACCGAATCGATCAGGCATTCACTGGCATCCAACATGTTGGCAAACCGCGATGCCCTGATAAAACAGGTGGCCAGCGCCACCCACCAACAGGTGCGTGATTATGTTTCAGCCCTGCAGGAAGAAAATGCGCGCATGATGAAGGATTACCTCACCCTGTCGGCCAATGAGCAACAACAGGTTATTGAAGAACTGTTAATCGATTTCAGCCGGTACCTTAATCAGCAACGTACTACCGACCTGCAGACACTGCAAACCCGCCTGACCGCCATCGAACAAAACACCGACCTGTTTAAGCAGGAAACCGAACAGATATTAACCAGTATCATTGCTTCGGTTGAAGGAGGAAACACCAAAGAAATCAGAAATTAAAGAAGCTAACATCCCATGAAAAATCAGATGAAGAATCCAATAAGCCTTTTATTTATTGCCCTGGCCGTTTCCGTTTATGCCCAGAAGGTTGACCTGGCCCGCATGGACCGCGACATTGAAGTTGCCGAAAATGCTTTGCAAACACTTATCAAGCAGCAGTTCGTTTCGCAGCGCATGTTCTTCCCGCTGGAAATTGAGGGCAGCTACCAGGAAGGTTTCGGTGTAACCTTCCGGCTTCCGCCTGATTACACTACCCCGATGGCCATCTCCTTTTCAGGTGATAACGATAACATTGTAATTCTTGACGGCAACGCGGCCGGAGGCGGAGTGTGGCAATACACCGGTCGTGAACGGCATGATCGTGCCCGCGTTGAAATCCAGGAAGATGCCATCCGGCTGAAAGAAAAGGCTAAAGCAGCTAACAGGCGCATTAACCTGGACAGTATGCGTAACGATTATAACCTTAAAGTGATTGAGGCCGCGAAGAATTTTATTCTCGATTACAACGAATTGCTGAGCCAGCTTGCACCTAACGAGCGAATCATGATCACCAACCAGGGCGACCAGCCCCGCATGTGGGTCAACCGGTATTTTAGTTCACCCAAACGGTCGCACATTTCAGTAGATGCACTGAAATCCGACCTCCTGCAATTCAAACAAGGCAAACTTACACGCGAGCAAATGCTGGCAAAGATTGCGGTGGTTAATACCGAATCGGTGGATGCTCCCGAACCTGACCTTGAATTGTTGTCTAGTATTTTTAACCGGCTTTACCGATCCGATCTCTCGAAGACCTACTTTACCGATAACAGCATTTACTATGAGCGGCTCAAGAACTTTGGTGCCGTGTACTACATGAAGGTGTACAGCAGCAACCAGCGCGACATGTTCAAGTATTCCATGCCCACGCTAAAGCTCGATGACCTTGACCAGGCCACCCGCGATAAAAAAGTGAAAGAACTCTACCCGGCCTTCGAAAAAGAATTAAAGGAGAATATGATCGAGTACGGGCGAACTTTAAAAAGCCTGAATGATGATGAGCAACTGATAGTTAATGTTAAACTAACCCGCTGCGATGACTGCGGCATCCCCTACTCCATTGAGGCATCGGTAAAAGCCAGCGTACTGAAAGAACATGCCAGCGGTAAACTGTCGAAGGAAGCTGCTGTTTCGAAAGTGGTTATCAAAAAAGGGCCCATTCAGTAACTCGTTGGTCGTCATTGGTTATTCGATGTTCGTTAATCTATGACCCTGGCGAACAACGAATAACCAACAACCAATAACTAGTACTTAGCAGGCTGTCCTTTCTTCGGCATGGTTTTCAGTATGAAATCGCGCAGGTGATCATTGGATGATGCCAGATCCTCTTCCCGCAGGTACATCATGTGGCCGCTGCGGTAGCCTTCAAACCGGAAGCGGTCGCGGAATTTACCGCTCGGGTCAATCTGCCACATAGTGTACTTTGCTTCAAAGTAGGTAGTGGCTCCGTCAAAATAACCACACTGAAACATTACATTCAGGTATGGATTCTGCGCCATGGCCTGCCGCAGGTTTACCCCGGTGTTGTCGTTGGTCCGATCCCATGGGTTTACCGGCCCGAACATGTTATACTTGACATCCGTTTTGTATTTAAGCACCTCGCGCAGGTAATAATTAATGGCCGGGGTAAAGGAATGAAGCCATGAGGTTAGTTCAGCAGCATAATCAGGCCGCTCACCGGCATCCTTGCGGTCAATGCCCAGGTAGCGTGAATCCAAACGGCCAACCGTATAACCTTTATCGCGAAGCAGTTCTTTCCAGAAGAAAGGAGTTGGTACATCCAGGTTGTGTTGCAGAATAACCTTTTCTGAAATACCTGAGTAGTAGGCCATTTTAGCGGCTACCTGCTTACGCTTTGTATCATCCAGAAATCCGCCCCGTGCAATGGCGGGTATTACTTCATTTATCGTGTAATCCTCCACTTCGGGCAACAGATCTTTCAAATCCCTGCGTTGCAATTCAGCAGGCAGCGCCTTCTGGTACCAGGCAGCCGCAGCAAAATACGGCAACCGGTTTGCAGCTTCTACCTGCGGGCCGCGCTCAAGGCCCAGTTCGGTTGGCGATACCAGGATGACACCATTAAGGTACATCCACTGTGCATTTTGCAGTTCAAGGGCCAGGCCCGATACACGTGTTGTTCCATAGCTTTCGCCTATAAGGTATTTAGGTGACTGCCATCGGTTCTTTCGGGATACAAAAGTCGTCATCCATTCAGCCAGGTATTTAATGTCGGCATTTACGCCAAAAAATTCTTCACGTTTGGTGTCCTTATCAAGAATGCGTGAGTAGCCCGTATTAACCGGATCGATATAAACGATATCAGCAACATCCAAAATGCTGTGAGGATTTTCCTTAACACCATAAGGCTGCACGGGGTAACCTTCGGAATCAATTTCCAACACACGCGGGCCCGTGTACGCAATGTGCATCCACACCGAGGCGGAGCCCGGGCCACCGTTGTATGAAAATACCAGTGGTCTTGAAGCTCTGTCCTTTACATCGGATCGCTCATAGTAGGTATAAAAAAGAGAAGCAATAACTTTTCCATCGGCATTCCATACCGGTTGTGTGCCGGCTGTAGCCGTGTAGGGTACCAATTTGCCTTTAATGGTAACGGTATGGTTGGTGGTTACAGCCGACTCGCCTTCGAGGATGCGCTGGGCAAACGTACAGACAGTAACAATAAAAAAAGGTAAAAAAAGTACAAAGCGTGATTTCATAGGTATACAGGTTTAACTGGTTCGAAAATTAAAAGCAAACCGAAGCTTAACAATAAACTTTGTGCTGAACGGTATCTTTTTATGGCAAGCCGGCCCACCGGCCTGTACCGAACCACGGGCTGAATAGTTTTAGTAACTTTATAGGGCAATGGGTGCAGTTGGAGTACAAGGCACAAACCCGCAACCCTGATGGCCACATCAACGAACGTTTATTATCCGGTAAACAAAATTGAAAAATCCATTCTCAACTGCATCTGGCAGGTATCGGAAACCGCTGGTGCCCACCGAAAAGAAATTATTCTGCCCAAAGGTACAGTTGAAATTATCTTCAACTTTTCGGAAGGCATATACTACAGTAATTCGTTGCAGCAGGTTAAAAAAAAACTGCCTGTTGCTTTTGTTAACGGAATAAACTTTAAGCCTGTTGAACTGATTAAAAACGGAGAACAACATTTCCTGGGTATCCAACTTAACAGCATCGGCCTGCGTCTGCTTTTCCGGATGCCGGCCGAAACCTTAAACGATGAAGTTTATGACGCTCGCCACGTGTGCCCCGGCCTGGCTGATCTGGCAACTGAACTATCCCTTATAAAAACATTTCATCACCGGGTAGAAATCATATTGAAATGGATGTATCGCCAACTCCCGGAATGTTGGCGGCAGCAGGAAGTGGGCCGGGCAGAGAAACTAAAATGCCTGATGCATGGAACCGATCTATCAGCAAAAAAACTGAGTGAAGCCATTTGCCTTTCGGATCGCCACCTCAGGCGCTTTTCGCGCGAATGGCTGGGTATGAATACCGAACAGTTTATCCACTACCATAAATACCTGTTGTCATTAAACCTGCTTCACAGCACAATACAATCGCTTACCGAAATCGGCCATTTGGCCGGTTACTACGACCAATCGCATTTTATCCGGGAATTCAGAGCCTACACTAACCTTACCCCCGGGCAATACCGGCAGGCCGCCAGCGATCTTCCCGGGCATATCTTCCTGTGAATGTCCGATTTATACAATTTTATTTTTCTGCCGCTTCGAACTTGGTGCTGGTAAATTAAACCGCCCTCAGAGGATCGTTAAAATGAAACCCGAATAAGGTTTAACCGTAAACAGCATACATCATGAAAAAATTAGTAAAACTCTTAGCCTACGGGCTTGGCCTGATTGGCCTGCTCCTCATCGCCCTGCTAACCTATGTAAAAACCATGCTGCCCGATGTGGGGCCTCCACCGGATTTGAAAATTCAAACCACTACCGAAATGGTGGAGCGCGGAAAATACCTGGCCCACCATGTTATGCTGTGTATGGACTGCCACTCCACACGCGACTGGCAGACTTTTTCGGGCCCGATGGTTGCAGGAACGGAAGGTAAAGGCGGTGAAACTTTCGATCAGAAACTGGGCTTCCCCGGAAAATTTGTTGCACCCAACATTACCCCTGTTGCGTTGCAAAACTGGACAGACGGTGAAATTTTCAGGGCTATTACGTCAGGTGTATCAAAAAACGGAAACGCGTTGTTCAACATTATGCCTCATCACAACTACGGCCAGCTTGACCGCAGGGATGTTGAGGCTGTTATTGCTTACATCCGCACGTTAAAGCCAATCGAACACAAACCAGCGATTTCTTCGGCCGACTTCCCGATGAATTTTATTATCAACACCATTCCCAAAAAACCTCAATTCAGCACCCGGCCGCAACCCACTGAGGGAATTGCCTACGGAAAATACCTGGTTACAGCCGCAGGTTGTATGGATTGCCACACCAAACAGGATAAAGGCAAATTTGTAGGCGAGCCCTATGCCGGAAACTTTGCGTTTCCGCTACCCGATGGTTCGGTAGTTCGTTCGTCCAACATCACTCCCGACAAGGAAACTGGTTTGGGCGCATGGACAGAAGAACAATTTGTAGCTCGTTTTAAAATGTTTGCCGACAGCGCATATGTACTTCAAAAACCAGAACAAGGCGAATTTCAAACCGTGATGCCGTGGACGATGTATGCCGGCATGAACCGGGAAGACCTACAGGCCATTTATGCGTACCTGCACAGTTTAGCCCCGGTAACCAATGCAGTTGAAAGGTTTACGCCAGTAAAATAGTTTCAACTTTTCTCTGTCAGATAACAACCACAAGGCTACGGCCCGGCAGTTGGGTGCCTTTATAAAAAAGTGTAGCTTTAAAAACTTCCTCACAGCAGGAGGAAGTTTTAGGTTGATTGCAGCATCAATAAAACACAGCATGTCAAAAACAAAAAACTCTGAAAAGCAGAACAAGAAACTGCCAGACGCCCGGCAAAAAGAATTGATTACAATCCTGAAATCCCGTTTCGAGAAAAATATGAAACGCCACCAGGCAATGAAATGGGAATATGTACAAGCCAGACTAAAGGCTAAGCATGATAAACTCTGGTCGCTAAACGAGATGGAAAAAACCGGTGGCGAACCCGATGTGGTGGGTTTTGACAAAAAAACCGGTGAGTATATTTTTTATGATTGCTCGCCCGAAAGTCCGGCCGGGCGCAGAAGCCTCTGTTACGATCGAAAAGCCTGGGAGTCGCGGAAAGAACATAAACCCAAAGGCAACGCCACTGAGATGGCCACAACAATGGGTATTGACTTATTAACCGAAGCAGAATACCGGCAACTTCAGCAATTCGGGACCTTCGATACCAAAACCAGCAGCTGGATAAAAACACCCGAAGCCATCCGTAAACTTGGTGGTGCGCTCTTCTGCGATTACCGCTACGGCCAGGTATTTGTGTACCACAACGGGGCGGAGTCGTATTATGCCGCCCGGGGCTTTCGGGGTATTTTGCGCGTGTAATACCATTAAAGGCACTTGCTTTACAGTAACGGTTTTCGCCCGGCTAACTGGTTTTTTACATTTACATTCAAATCCAACGGGTTATGAAAACGGTTATTGGTTTACTGCTTGTTGTTTCCCGTCTGTCCCCTCTGTTTGCGCAGGCTTACCTTCCTGAAAAATCAAATAATGTAATTCAGGTAAAGCCAACCGTACCGGTAAAGGCTTATGCCATTAACCTTGCCGATATAAAATTGACGGATGGCAGCCCCTTCAAAAATGCGCAGGACAAAGATGCGGCCTACTTGCTTTCGATTGATCCCGATCGACTGTTGCACCGCTTCCGGCTTCATGCCGGCTTACAACCCAAAGGCGAAATTTACCGGGGCTGGGAAAGTGACGGCCTCTCCGGCCATACGCTTGGCCATTACCTGTCGGCCTGCGCCATGCGTTATGCTGCTGGTGGTGGTGATGAATTCAAAAACCGTATCGATTATATTCTGAATGAACTTTCCGTTTGCCAACAGGCCCGGGGCACAGGTTACATTGGGGCCATCCCCAATGAAGATTCAATTTTCTACAAGCTTCAACACGGCATAATTAAATCTTCGGGGTTTGACTTGAATGGCGGCTGGTCACCCTGGTACACGGTACACAAAGTAATGGCCGGGTTAACCGATGCGTACGTGTACACCGGCAATCCGGAAGCGCTAAGTCTGGTTACCCGAATGGCCGACTGGTGCGCAGTGATCCTTAAAGACCTCAGCGATGACCAACTGGAAGAAATGCGCAAGTGCGAATATGGAGGTATGAACGATGTGCTTGTGCATCTCTACGAACTGACCGGTGAAAAAAAGTACCTGGCGTTGTCCTACAAATTTCACGACCGGTTTGTGCTTGGCGAACTGGCTAAACGGGTTGACCCTCTGCCCGGAAAGCACAGTAACACCAATGTTCCGAAAGTGATCGGCTGCGCCCGGAGGTTTACCGTAGCCAATGCGCCTGAAGATAAAACCATTGCTGAATTTTTCTGGAATACCATGGTGAATAACCACACCTACGTTATCGGTGGCAACAGCAACTACGAATACTGCGGTGATGCCGGCAAGCTAAACGACAGGCTTAGCGACAACACCTGCGAAACATGCAATACCTACAACATGCTTAAACTTACGCGCTATTTGTTTTCATGGGATCCGAATTCCATGTATGGCGATTATTACGAGCGCGCACTTTACAATCATATTCTTGCTTCGCAAAATCCGGAAACCGGCATGATGTGCTACTTCGTTCCGCTGCGCATGGGCGCCCGAAAAACATTCAGCAGTCCGTTTAACACTTTTACCTGCTGCGTAGGCAGCGGTATGGAAAACCATGTGAAGTACACCGAAGGCATTTACTACGAAACCGATGACGGCAACCTGATTGTTAATTTGTTTATTCCTTCGGAAGTAAACTGGAGAACCCATGATGTTGCCTTGAAGCTTGAAACCCGCCTTCCGGAAGAAGACAAGATGATTCTTTCAGTAAAAACGGGCGCACCCAAAAAATTTGCAATCAAAATCAGAAAACCAAAATGGGTAATGGGAGCAATTAACGCATTGCTTAACGGCAAGAAAGTAAAGATAGCAGCCGATAAATCCGGCTTCATTACAATTACACGCACCTGGAAAGACAACGACCGACTGGAACTAACCCTGCCCATGTCGGTTTATACCGAAAGCATGCCCGACAACCCTGATCGCATAGCCGTGTTGTATGGACCTGTAGTGCTTGCCGGGCAATTAGGAACCGAAATGCCCGACCCTGTTTTTGAAACTACGGTACTCCTGACCGATAGCCGTAATGTTTCTGACTGGCTGAAACCGGTAGCAGGGAAATCATTAACCTTCAAAACCAACAACGCAGCCCGTCCGGCCGATGTGGAACTTATTCCGTTCTACAAAACCTACCAGCAATACTATAATGTGTATTGGGATTACTTCACACCTGCAGCATGGCAAGCCCGGCAGGCTGAATATGAAGCCGAGAAGAGGCGCATGCATGATATTGATTTACGCACCATTGATGTTATCCGCATTGGCGAAATGCAACCCGAGCGCGACCACAACCTGAAAGCCAGCGAACGATCTTATGTAAGTCATGCGTTGGGAAGGCCCGGACGGGAAGTGCGCAATGGCGGGTATTTTGAGTTTGATATGCAGGTTGACCCTGCTGCCGAACAGGCCCTTCTGTGCAGTTATATTGGTGATGACAAAAACCGGGCTTTTGATATTTTGGTTGACAGTGTGCGCATTGCAATACAGGAACTTCAGGGCACTGCTGCCGGAAGATTTTTTGATGTGGAGTACCCTATCCCATTAACCCTTACCCAAAACCGTAACAAAGTTGTGATCCGCATCCAAGCCCATGCTGGTAAAACCGCAGGGAGGGTGTTTGGGTGTCGCGTGCTAAGGAAGCAATGAATGATTACGTTCAAACTGGCACACAAGGAAGAATAAAATACACATTCAGGAATTCGGTTCTGCACTATGCTGCTCCAAGTGGTTTTTGTTAAAGACGGGCTATCCGGTCATTAGTAGCAACAACAAATATCCGGAAAATTAGTAGAGACATGGTACTAAAAGAAGAGGCGCCTTTTATAAAAAGGACGCCCCTCTTACGAGTACTGCTGCGAGCTTATTTTAAATCAAACCTGTCCAGATTCATCACCTTATTCCAGGCAGCCACAAAGTCGTTCACAAACTTTTCCTTAGCGTCCTCGCTGGCATAAACTTCCGACAGAGCACGCAACTCAGAATTTGAACCAAATATGAGATCCACCCGTGTGCCCGTCCACTTCAGGGCACCTGTCTTGCGGTCGCGACCTTCAAACACATCCTTCGCTTCCGAAACGGGGTGCCACGTGGTGCCCATGTCAAGCAGGTTTACAAAAAAGTCGTTGGAAAGCGTTTCAGGCTTTTTAGTAAACACTCCGTGTTTCGAATTATCGTAATTGGTATTTAGCATACGCATACCGCCTACCAATACGGTAAGCTCTGGTGCAGTGAGCGTCAGCAGTTGTGCTTTGTCTATCAGCAACTCCTCGGCCGAAACGGTGTATTTTCCTTTCAGGTAATTGCGGAAGCCGTCAGCAATCGGTTCCAGTACGGCAAACGATTCCACATCGGTATGTTCCTGGGTAGCATCACCACGACCCGGTGTAAAAGGAACAACCACATTATAGCCGGCATTTTTTGCAGCCTGCTCTACACCGGCACAACCACTCAGTACAATCAGGTCGGCCAGCGATACCTGTTTGCCTCCGGTTTGTGCTTTGTTAAAGTCGGCCTGAATACCTTCCAGTGTCTTTAAAACTTTAGCCAGTTGAGACGGATTGTTCACTTCCCAATCTTTCTGAGGGGCCAGCCGGATGCGCGCACCATTGGCGCCACCCCGTTTATCCGAACCTCGGAACGTTGATGCCGAAGCCCACGCGGTTGAAACCAGTTGGGAAACCGTTAACCCTGAAGCCAGGATTTTAGCTTTCAACGCAGCGATGTCGGTTCCATCAATCAGTTTATGGTTACCGGCCGGAATCGGATCCTGCCAGATGAGCGCTTCTTTTGGAACTTCTGGTCCAAGGTAACGGGCAATGGGGCCCATATCACGGTGGGTAAGTTTGAACCAGGCACGCGCAAACGCATCGGCAAATTCATCAGGGTTTTCCATGAAGCGCCTGGAAATCTTTTCGTAAATCGGATCAAACCGAAGTGACAGGTCGGTGGTGAGCATGCGTGGTTCATGCTTTTTCGATTTATCGTGTGCATCAGGTACCGTGCCCGCACCCATACCGTTCTTCGGTCGCCACTGATGTGCGCCAGCCGGGCTCTTAGTTAGCTCCCACTCATAGCCGAACAGGTTCCAGAAGAAGTTATTACTCCATTTTGTTGGAGTGGTTGTCCAGGTTACCTCAATGCCACTGGTAATAGTGTCGCCACCTTTACCTGATCCATAGCTGCTTTTCCAACCTAAACCTTGCTCTTCAATGGGAGCTGCTTCCGGATCAGGACCTACGTGAGAAGCGGGTGCTGCCCCATGGGTTTTACCGAAAGTATGTCCACCGGCAATAAGCGCAACGGTTTCTTCATCGTTCATGGCCATGCGCTTAAAGGTTTCACGGATGTCGTGCGCGGCAGCAACAGGATCAGGATTTCCGTTGGGGCCTTCCGGGTTCACATAAATCAATCCCATCTGCACGGCCGCTAATGGGTTTTCCAGGTCGCGGTCACCGGAATAGCGCTTATCATCCAGCCACTTGGTTTCTGAACCCCAGTACACATCTTCCTGCGGTTCCCATACGTCTTCGCGGCCACCGGCAAAGCCAAACGTTTTAAAGCCCATGGATTCGAGCGCCACGTTTCCAGCCAGTATCATCAAATCAGCCCACGAAATTTTCTTTCCGTATTTCTGCTTTATCGGCCAAAGCAACCTGCGGGCTTTATCAAGGTTCACATTATCAGGCCAACTGTTAAGGGGCGCAAAGCGCTGTTGGCCCGCTCCTGCCCCACCACGGCCATCACCGGTACGGTAGGTTCCGGCACTGTGCCAGGCCATACGAATGAACAAAGGACCATAATGTCCGAAGTCGGCCGGCCACCAGTCTTGTGAGTCAGTCATCAAAGCATGCAGGTCCTTTTTTAAGGCCTGGTAGTCAAGTTTTTTAAACTCTTCAGCATAGTTAAACTTCTCGCCCATCGGGTTTGAGAGGCTCGAATGCTGCCGCAGGATATTCAGCTTCAGTTGATTAGGCCACCAGTCGCGGTTTCGTGTACCACCTCCAGCGGTTTGCCTGCCGGTATGGACCGGGCATTTGCTTTCACCGTTTGTTCTATTTTCCATGTTCGTGTAGTTATTGATTTAGTGGTTAAGTAACATGCCGTGCCTTTGCTTTCGCAATGACGCGCGTCAGGTTTAACCCCGACAGGCTACAATGCTACCGGGGAAGTATCAATAAATCAAATTGATTATTTTTATAGAGATATAGCAAAAAACTATGACTTTAACTCAACTGGAATACCTGGTGGCACTGGATACCTGGCGGCATTTTGTGCTTGCGTCAGAAAAGTGCTTTGTGACTCAACCAACGCTGAGTATGCAGATTCAGAAACTGGAAGACGAACTGGGTGTTAAGCTTTTTGACCGTACCAAGCAGCCGGTTATTCCCACCGAAATCGGTGAACGGATTATTGCCCAGGCCCGTGTTGTACTTCGTGAAGCCAGCCTTATTAAGTCGTTAATTGCAGAGCAACAAAACACAATGACCGGTGAAATCCGTTTGGGAATAATCCCAACCCTCGCCCCTTACCTGCTTCCGGAACTGGTTAAGTCTATCAGGGAAAAATACCCACAGGTTGCCCTCATTGTTAAGGAATCCATTACCGAAGAATTACTCCACGAACTGAAAAACAACCGGCTCGATTGTGGTATAGTAGTAACCCCTCTTCATGATCCAGCCATTAAAGAAGACGTCTTGTTTTATGAAGAGTTATTCGTTTATGTTTCCAAAAAGAATGCCTTGCATAACAAGGAATATGTGCTGCCTTCAGATATCGATCCGAATCAACTTTGGTTATTGGAAGAAGGGCATTGCTTCCGATCACAGGTACTGAACTTGTGTGAACTGCGTAAACATTCTGACCAACAGATCCGGTACGAAACCGGGAACATTGAAACACTTAAACGGATGGTTGACAAAAGTGATGGCCTGACAATTTTGCCCGAACTGGCCGTAATGGAGTTTGGTAAACCGCAGCAAAAGCAGGTAAAAAGACTAAAAGAACCCAGTCCCGCACGGGAAGTGAGCCTGATAACCCACCGGGATCACATCAAGACCCGATTGATACAAACACTAAAAGAAGAATTAATACAACTTATACCCGGATCCATGCGTAAACTTCAAAACAAAAAAATTGTTGAGATTAATTACTGATTGATTACAGCACCATCTTCTCTAACCGCTTTAACAGGGGCGGATGTGAGTAATGGAAAAAAACGTATGCCGGATGCGGATACAGATTGGAAAGGTTATCAACCGAAAGTTTTTTCAGCGCTGAAGCAAGCGCTTCGCCACTAAAGGTTTCCTTGGCAAAGGCATCCGCCTCAAATTCGTTCCTCCGGCTGTACATATTCATAAATAAACCCGTGATGCCGGAAATCGGTGAAAACAAAATGGTGAACACCAGCAGGTTAAGGTGTATAGCCCACTGGCTGCCCCCCAGGGCAAGCGACAGGTTTTCATTGAACACCATCTGCGAAAGTATAAACAAGGTAAAAGCAACCTGAACAACGGATAATACATAACCCCAGATGATATGCTTCTTTTTATAGTGGCCAACTTCATGGGCCAGCACGGCTACCAGTTCATCGGTGGTATGGTTGGCTATTAGTGTGTCGTACAATACGATTTTCTTTTTGCTACCGATCCCAGAGAAAAATGCATTGGCTTTCTTCGAACGCTTTGAACCGTCAATAACAAACACGTTGCCTATTGGGAAATTTATTTTTTTTGAATACGCTTCAATAGCCGAGCGAAGTTCACCCTCCGGAAGTGGAGTAAGTTTATTAAACAACGGTACAATGAGCGAGGTATAAAACATGTTCATAAACAACATGAACAGCGCAGCAATAGCTGCAAACCATATCCAGAATTGCTCACCCAGCGTTTGAATGAGGTATAATAAAGCCGAAAGAAGGCTTCCCCCGATAAGCGCTCCTAAAATGTAACCCTTTAGTTTATCGGCAATAAAAGTTTTCACTGTTGTTTTGTTAAACCCGAATTTTTCTTCAATAACAAAGGTGCTATACCACTGAAAAGGAAGGGTAAGTAAATCGGAAGCAACACCAATTACCATAAAAAAAAGCAGGGCCAGCAAAATGGTACTCTCGGTTACCGTACGCAACAACCCGTCAATCCACCCAAAGCCTCCCAACAGGAGCATCGCCATCGAAAGCACAAAACTGAATGTGGAAGCCAGGAAACCGAAGCGGGCAAGTTCGCGGTGGTAAGCCTGCGCGCGTGCATATTTTTCCTCATCATAAAACGAGGCCACTTCATCCGGCACCTCGGTGCGCATGGCTTTCAGGTTTAGGTAATCCAACACCTGGTCGAACAGAAAACTAATTGATACGATGCCGATGATGAGGTAAAGAATTTCCTGTGGCTGCATGGTAAGTTTCAGCCCACCAGGTTTTCATAAGCCCGATGGACCGCGGCAAAATTAAACCGATTCAGCACATCTTCCATCATCCGCTGAATTTCGGGAAGACATAAATTTCCGATGCTCCCTTCGTGCGTATGACGGAGGTTGCGATGGGGCCGGTAATCACCTTTTTCAATATCCTGCCCAACTTTTTTGTACGCATCCCGGAACGGCACCCCTTGTAGCACAAGTTTATTTACCTCCTCAACACTAAAGAGGTGAATGTATCGTCCATCTTCAAGGATGTTTTCCTTAACCGCACAATCAGAAATCATCAGGTGCATCATTTGAAGACACTCTTTCAGGTGTTGAATAGCGGGAAACAACATCTCCTTAAGCAACTGGTAATCGCGGTGATAGCCTGAAGGAAGATTGGCTGTAACAAGTGTAATCGTGTTGGGTAAGGCAAGTAACTGGTTGCACCGGCCCCGTATAATTTCAAAAACATCGGGATTCTTTTTGTGCGGCATGATGCTGGAGCCTGTAGTGAGTTCATCAGGGAAGCTGATGAACCCAAAGTTGGGATTCATAAACACAATGGCATCGGCAGCCAGCTTACCCAGTGTTGAGGCGATGCCGGCCAGGGCAGCCGCAACTATCCGCTCGGTTTTGCCCCGGCCCAACTGGGCGTACACCACATTGTAATTCAACTCATCAAAGCCAAGCAGGTGGGTGGTCATCTTGCGCTTAAGCGGAAATGATGAACCGTAACCTGCCGCAGAGCCCAATGGGTTTTTATTCACAACCCGGTAAGCAGCTTCCAGCATCACCAGGTCATCTACCAAACTTTCAGCGTAGGCACTAAACCACAATCCAAATGATGAAGGCATGGCCGGCTGAAAATGGGTATAGCCGGGAAGGAGGTCGGTCTTGTGCTTTTCGCTTTTCGTTATCAGTAAATCGAAGAGTTTTTTTGTTTCGGTAACAACCTCTTCAATTTCAAACCGCAAATACATCTTAATGTCAACCAGCACCTGGTCGTTACGCGAACGGCCGCTGTGTATTTTTTTACCGGTGTTGCCCAGCTTGCGGGTTAGCTCAAGTTCTATCTGCGAATGAATATCTTCGGTGTCCTCTTCAATTTTCAGTTCATCCCGTTGAATGCGTTCATAAATAAGCTTCAGTTCAACCGTTAGTTTTCTTAATTCCTCGCTGGTGAGCAATCCGATGGACTCGAGCATACGGATATGCGCCAGTGAACCCAATACATCAAATGCGGCCAGCTGCATATCCAACGTGCGGTCGTTACCCACGGTAAACCTCTCAACTGATTTCAGTGAGTCTTTATCCTTTTTCCAGAGTTTACTCATACGAGGCGGGTTACCGGTTGCCGGCTACCGGTAACTTGAAACCGGCTGAAGGCAACATCGTTGAACATTCATTTAACAACCGAATATACATGGCAATACCTTCTTTAATCTCATCCACATAAATAAATTCATCTGCCATGTGCGAGCGGGCCGAATCGCCCGGCCCGATTTTTACTGACGGCACCGGAATCAAAGCCTGGTCGGACGTGGTAGGAGAACCATAGGTTTCAATACCCAACGCCTTCGCAGCTTTAACCAGCGGATGTTCCGCTTCAATACCGGAAGGCTTTAACCGCACCGACCGGGGTGTTACTTCGCACGAAACATGTTTTGTAACTTCGGTAAGCACCTCATCGAGGGTGTAGGCATCGGTTACACGGACATCGACCGTAAACCGGCATTCGGCAGGTATTACATTGTGTTGCTTGCCGGCTTCAATACCCGTAACCGTCATTTTAACCGGGCCCAGTGTTGGCGAAATGCGCGGAAACTGAAATGTTCTGAACCATTCAATATCCTTCAAGGCCTTATAAATGGCATTATCACCTTCATTGTGTGCTGCGTGACCGGCCTTTCCTTTTGCAACACAGTCCAGTACCAATAATCCTTTTTCGGCTATAGCCATTTTACATAAGGTGGGTTCACCCACGATGGCAAAATCAACTTGTGGAAGCATGGACCAGATGCTTTCAATGCCGCCAGGACCGGAAATCTCTTCTTCGGCAGTTGCTGCCAGTACGAGATTAAACTTCAGATCAGGCTGCTGGTAATAATGCAGGAAGACTTGAATCATAGCCGTTAATGCGCCCCCGGCATCGTTGCTGCCCAGTCCGTACAGTTTACCGTCAATCATTTCGGGTTTAAACGGATCGCGTGCGTAGCCGGAGTTCGGTTTAACAGTATCGTGATGGGAATTGAGCAGGATGGTTGGCTTTGATGTACTGAAGAATTTGTTTAGGGCCCACACATTATTACCTGCCCGATTAACCGCTACCCCTTCCTGCTCCAGGTAATAAAAAATAACATCGGCTGTACCAGCTTCTTCACGACTGAAAGACGGGGTTAAAATGAGCTGCTTTAGCAATTCAACTGCCTTACTCACTGCAATTTCGGTATCGGTATTGAATGTCATTTGATAACCAGGGTGCCGATAGTTTCCTGGCCGATGTTATTGCTTAAATGCGTTGCATCGCCAATCAGCACTTCGCGCACGCCTGAACGAATGGCCGTAAATGCATTTTCAAGTTTGGGCAGGATGCCATCGGCTAATGCGCCCTGCTTCAAAAGTTCCTCGTATAAATCAGTTGTCAATGTGCGGATGACAGAGTTTTCATCCTGAATATTCCGCAAAACGCCTTTCTTCTCAAAGCAAAAAATCAGCCGCACATCAAAATGTTTACTTAGGGCAATCGCCACTACCGAGGCAATGGTATCGGCATTGGTGTTGAGCATAACGCCATCGGCATGGGTTAGCGGTGCAAAAACAGGAATTGCATTTTGCTGAAGGAGAAAATAAAGAAGAGTTGAATTAACACCTGAAGGTTGGATATCGCCAACAAAGCCATAGTCAATTTCGCCAACAGGTCGTTTGATTGCTTTAATCAGGTTGCCATCGGCACCGGTTACGCCCAGTGCATTGCAGCCCAGTTGTTGCAACCGCGATACCAATTGTTTGTTCACCAGGCCTCCGTACACCATGGTTACCAGGTCAAGCGTTTGTGCATCGGTTATCCTGCGGCCATTAATCATGTAGGCCTTTATCCCCAACTGCTCACCGATTTTCGTAGCCAGCTTACCTCCTCCGTGCACCAGAATTTTTGGTTCCTTAATGGCCGCAAAGTCTCCCAGAAATTTTGTTAAAGCTTCCGGATCATCGAGCACATTGCCACCGATTTTTATAATGAAGAGTTTGTTCATACACCCCCCTTGCCCCCCTCAAGGGGGGAATTTTTAAAATTGAATTGTAGAATTTCTGCCAGCACGGCCTGTGCTGCCCACACGCGATTGGCCGCCTGCTGTGTTACCAAACTTGCGTGGCTGTCCAGCACTTCGGCACTCAGTTCAAGATTTCTGCGCACCGGCAGGCAATGCATAACCCGGGCGTTATTGGTAATCTTCAGTTTTTCTGCAGTCAGCATCCACGACAGGTCGGTGTTTAAAATTTTACCATACTCGCTAAAACTGCTCCAGTTTTTTACATATACAAAATCGGCTCCGGCAAGTGCCTTATCCTGGTTGGTAATGATGGTAGCACCTTCGGTAAACTTTTCATCCAATGCATATCCTTCCGGATGAGCTATAACAAATTCTGCATACTCCCAGGCATTTATCCATTGGGCAAAGCTGTTGGCAACACATTGCGGCAAGGGCTTAATATGTGGCGCCCAGGTTAATACAACTTTTGGTTTTCTGTTTTCACTGAATGTTTCAGCTATCGTCATGAGATCGGCCAGGCTTTGCAGCGGATGGAGGGTGGCACTTTCCAAACTGATTACCGGAATGCCGGAATATTTTACAAACTGCCAGATTACCTGCTCACTGTAATCTTCATCACGTTTTTTTAAAGAAGGAAATGTGCGAAGTCCGAGCACATCAAAATACTCACCCAGCACCGGGGCGGCATCTTTAACGTGTTCAACCGAGGTACCGTCCATCACGCCATCACCAAATTCAAGCGACCAGCCTTCCTGCCCAACATTGAAAACAATGGCATCCATACCAAGATTGTGAGCAGCTATCTGCGTACTGATTCGGGTGCGCATGCTGGGATTTAAAAACAAAAGTCCTAATCGTTTACCTTTTCCCAGTGCGTGATCGGCTAACGGAATTTTTTTGTAGTTCAATCCCCTTTCAATCAGCGACTGAACATCGGCAACATCAGTTATGGAAATAAAATTTCTCACCCCTTGTTATTTTGATTCCGGTTCAACGGTTGCCAGGCATGACTGAAGTGCCTGAATAAAGATCCCGGCTTCTTCTATGGTTAATGCAAGCGATGGAAGCAGGCGGATGGTATTCGGCTTGGCTTCACCAGTAAAGATTTTATATTCATTTAACAAAGTCTGGCGAACCGAACGATGTTCATCGGGCAGGTCAAATCCAATCATCAGTCCCATACCCCGAACTTCAGTAATTGTGGGCAAGGCTTCCAGTTCATGGATAAGGTAATTTCCTGCCAGCGTTGCATTGGCCATCAGGTTTTCGCTTTCGATTACTTCCAGTACGGCCAGGCTGGCAGCGCAAGCCAGGTGATTGCCGCCAAACGTGGTGCCCAGCATACCGCTCCAGGGTTTAATATCAGGGTGAATAAGTACGCCCCCAATCGGGAACCCGTTGCCCATGCCTTTGGCCACGGTAACCAAATCGGGTTTAATACCGGCATGCTGGTGTGCAAAGAATTTTCCGGTGCGGCCGTACCCGGATTGTATTTCATCGAGAATCAGCAGCGACCCGTTTGTTTTACAACGTCTTTCAATAAGTTGCAGAAAGTCTGTATCCGGAACATGAATGCCGCCAACACCCTGAATACCTTCAATAATTACGGCAGCAACCGTATTATCTAGCGCCTGAAGAAAAGCAGGCTCATCATTAAGCGGGACAAACACCACCTCATGACCCTTATTAAATTCGGATACAATTTTCGGATTATCTGTAACTGCAACCGCTGCGGAAGTCCGGCCATGAAAAGCTTTTTGAAAGGCTACGATCTTCTTCCGACCAGTAACAAACGAGGCTACCTTTAAGGCATTCTCATTTGCTTCGGCTCCTGAATTACAAAGAAATAACTGATAATCTGGATAACCGGAAAGATTGCCGAGTTTCTCAGCCAATTGTTCCTGTACTGGATTTTGAACACTGTTGGAGTAAAACCCAATTTTATGGAGTTGATCATCAAGTCGTTTAATATAATGCGGGTGCGAGTGCCCGATGGAAATTACCGCATGACCACCGTACAGATCAAGGTATTTAACCCCATGATCATCCCACAACCAACTGCCATTAGCCTGTGTGGGAGTTATTTCGAAAAGCGGATATACGTTGAATGGTTTCATATGTCACCCCCCTGCCCCCTCTCCGGTGGAGAGGGGGAGATAAGAAATTCATTTACCTTAGTATCCAATTGCTTTCAACTTTAATCCTTCCGATTCATCCAGTCCGAACATCAGGTTCATGTTCTGTACGGCCTGTCCTGATGCCCCTTTAACCAGGTTATCGATGGCGGAGTGTATAACCAGTTTATCGCCCACCAATTCAAGAAAAACATAGCATTTGTTGGTGTTCACAGCTTGTTTCATATCAATCATTTCATCAGCAATAACCACAAACGGATGATGAGCGTAGTAGGTACTGAACAGCGATTTGATTTCCGTAAGGGATTTGTTGACTGTAACCACTGAACTCACAAAAATGCCCCGCGTAAAGTCACCGCGCCAGGGTACCAGATGCAGGGAACCATCGAATGAAGGTTGTAACTGTTTTAACGAGCGATTGATTTCTCCAACGTGCTGGTGTGTAAGCGCTTTGTATGCCGAGATGTTGTTGGCACGCCAGGTAAAATGCGTTGAATCCTGCAACTTCTGGCCGGCTCCGGTAGAACCGGTAATGGCTGTTGTATAAACTTCGGTAAGTAACCCATGAACTGCCAGCGGCAACAAACCAAGTTGTATAGCCGTGGCAAAACATCCGGGATTGGCCACGTTTTGGGCTGTTTTTATTTTGTCGCGGTTCAGTTCAGGCAGGCCGTAAACAAATTCTCTTCCGTTAACCGAATGGCCCAACCTGAAATCGTTGCTCAAGTCAATTACCTTAACGCCAGGCGAAAGTTCGTGTTCCTGCAAAAATTTGCTACTCTCGCCATGGCCAAGGCAAAGAAAAAGTACATCGGCCTGGCCCGATAAATTACCGGTAAACTTCAGGTCAGTTTCGCCCGTCATATCGCGATGGGCGGCATGCACGGGCTGACCCACATGGCTGCGGCTGTGGACAAAAATCACTTCAACTACCGGGTGGTTAAGCAGTATGCGTATCGCTTCGCCACCGGTATAGCCTGCACCGCCAACTATTCCAACCTTTACCTTATTGCCCATTGCTTTTGTTTTCAGCTTCTTCTTTTACCTGATGATAAATCGAAACCTGGTTGCCGAATATTTTGGTAAACCCTTTTACATCCTCACCGGTCCACCCCAGGTTCATTTCACCGTATTTTCCGAATTTTGCCGACATCAGGTCAAAAGGCGATTCAATCCCAAGTATTTGATACCGGTACGGATGCAACTGGATGGAAACCGTACCCGTTACGTTTTTTTGGGTGCTTAACAAATAGGCTTCGATATCGCGCATAACCGGATCGAGGTACTGCCCCTCATGCAGCCAGTTACCATAAAACTGGGCCATCTGGTCCTTCCAGTTTAGCTGCCACTTGGTAAGCACGTGTTTCTCCAACGCATGATGGGCTTTGATTATAAGGACGGGTGCAGCGGCTTCAAACCCCACCCGGCCTTTTATACCAATTATGGTGTCACCAACGTGAATATCGCGGCCGATTCCAAACGGCCCTGCAATGGATTGCAAATAGTTGATCGCATCAACAGGGTTAGCGAAAGATTTTTCATTAACTCCTGCTAACTCACCCTTGCTGAACTGCAGTTTCACCACTTCACTACCCGATTTGGTAACCGGGGTCGGCCAGGCTTCTTCGGGAAGCATACCTAATGAACCCAGCGTTTCCTTGCCGCCAACGGAAGTGCCCCATAGACCTTTGTTGACAGAGTACTTGGCTTTTTCAAAATTCATTTCAACCCCTTTGGCCTTCAGGTAGGCTATCTCTTCTTCGCGCGAAAGTTTCTTGTCGCGAATCGGAGTAATTACTTCAACTCCCGGCAGGAGAATGTTGAACACCATATCGAACCGAACCTGGTCATTTCCGGCACCCGTGCTGCCGTGGGCAACCGCATCGGCCTTTATTTCGGTGGCATACCGGGCCACGGCCAATGCCTGCGACATGCGTTCAGCGCTTACGCTCAATGGGTACGTACCATTTTTCAGCACGTTACCGTAAATAAGGAACCGGATTACTTTTTCATAGTAATTCCGGATCTCATCAACCAATGCGTGCGAGGCTACACCCAGTGCATTGGCATGTTTTTCAATCATTTTCAGTTCGGCCGTAGTAAAGCCACCTGTATTTACCGTAAGGGTGTGCACATCATAACCCCGCTCCTCGGCCAGGTATTTCGCGCAATAGGTGGTATCAAGCCCACCGCTAAAAGCCAGTACAACACGCTTTTTCATCTTACCAAAAGAAAAGGCTTAAGATGGATTTTTTCTTTGGCTCACCGGTACCGTTGCCATTATTGCGGGGGCGAAGCAAAACAAACTGTTTAAACCTAACCCATCGTTCGAACAAGCGGAGATTTCCTTTAAACATCCGCCTGCGTTTGCGTTTAAGTTTACCCTGCTGATTAACGACAACCTGTACAGGTTGCACCGGGGCTTTGGCTGCCACTTCGGCCGGGTCATACAGCATGGCCGTGCACATGCAGTTCTTCCGATCCTTGCTCATCAGGATTTCGTAGTTCACGCAACTGCGGCAGCCTTTCCAGAACTCCTCATCGGTAGTCAGTTCAGAATAGGTAACAGGCTCGTAGCCCAGATCGGAGTTGATTTTCATTACGGCCAGGCCGGTTGTAAGGCCAAAGAGTTTGGCTTCAGGGTAGCGCTGGCGCGACAATTCAAATATTTTCCGTTTGATGGCCGTAGCTACCCCTGTTTTCCGGAAGGGCGGAGACACGATAAGACCGGAGTTGGCCACATATTTTTCATGCTCCCACGCTTCGATGTAGCAGAAGCCCACCCAGGTGCCGTCTGGTGTCACGGCAATGACGGCCTTTCCCTCCTCCATTTTCTTTTCAATGTATTCGGGCGAGCGTTTGGCAATACCGGTACCGCGGGCTTTGGCCGATTCGGCCATTTCATCGGTAATGGTTACTGCATACTGTTTGTCGTCAGGTGTGGCCAGCCTGACAATGATATTATGATTATCCAATGGTGTTTCGTAGTTAATTACCTGAATAAAAAACTGAACAAGGGCACAGGCACAAGGTCCCTGACCTCAGGCCTGAATCAACAAAAGTTGGGGGTATGCATCAAATACGCACGAAGCGCGTGGGGCGGGTACGCCTGGACACCAAACAGGCCGGGATGAAGAACGGAAGAGTTCTGTTAGGATGGTGAGCAACCGTAGTTGCTGCAATGGTGATCGTTGTTTTCAATTTCTTGCTTGGTGGTTAAAGTTAAACGTCAGATAAAAGGCATTCAGTTTTGAATTTTAGTTTAAACAGTTTTACAAAGTTAAACGATAAAAATCGGACAATGGCAAATAATTTTTTGGCTTGATACCAATTTCTTGCCGAACGAGAGTTAGCTGCGTCCTTTGAACCCGGGCAAGGAGAGTTTAAACTTTACAGCAAGAAGGCGGATGAGGATGATGACTGCGATGGATACTACGAGGTTAATGTTGCGCTCAAGCGGAGTGTGCAAATCAAGCACCAGGTAAACAATGGCACCGGCCAGGCAGGCGGTGGCATAGATTTCTTTTCGGAAGATGATAGGCACCTCATTGGTTAGGGTATCGCGTATAACACCACCCATAACCGCTGTAAACATGCCCATAATGGCGGCTATCTCCGGCCGCACCCCCATGGCAATGGCCTTTTCCGTACCCAGGATGGTAAAGAAGGCTATCCCCAGCGTATCGAACAACAGAAACGTTCTGCGCAGTTTAATGAACGCCCTGTAGAACAGAATGGCCATTACAACACCCACCAGTACTGCATAGAGAAAGTTGATATCGCCAATCCACACGAGCGGATAACTGCCCAGCATGATGTCACGGAGCGTACCTCCTCCGATGGCCGTTACAAACCCGGTAAAACCGGCACCAAACCAATCGTGGTCTTTGTCCTGCATCGCCAGTGCCCCGGATACAGCAAAGAAAAAAGTTCCGATGAGTTCTAAGGGATACTGAAAATACATGACCCTAAAAATCAGGACAAGGAATGACCAGCTTGTCTTTGGGTGGTTTGCGCGGATCGCGCATAGGCCAGGTGTACACCAGGCTAAATTCATGCGCACCACCACTGCCGGCACCCAGTTTTGAAATCGTGTAGTCGTAGCTATAGCCGATGTTCAGCGCTTCCTTTGCACCAATGTTGGTAAACCCTAAGAGCAGAACAATCGATTCATTATTAACAAATCCGTTAACCTGTTTAAACGGAACACCACGGTACCACAAACCGAGCACCACCGGTTCGGCTGTATAATACACACCCAAATCCAACTGATCAAACTGGCCCTGGTGGCGGTACTGAAAGGCCGGGCTTATACTTCGTTCCGCTTGTTGTGCATACACTCCTGAGCCTTTCACACCGGATTTCATGTAATATTTAAATCCTCCATGTATTGACAGTTTAACTGGCAGCGGGCTATTCTCATCAATAATAGATTGATTGGGCGTATTGAGGTGAAAGGCAGCAATGCCCAGGTAGGCAATCTTGGTGAAGAAAACACCACCCAGCGACAGATCAACAAAGGTTTTACTGAAGTTGGTGTTGAACGTTTCGGCTGTTTGTGGTGATATTAACTCACCCGTAACCGGATCAAACTGATCACCAAATGTAAGCCTGTTAAAATTAATGTCGCGGTTGTATAAAGCTACCTGTGCACCGGGCCTGAAGCCCACATTTTTAGAAAATTGAATCTCATACGAATATTGCAACCCAACATGGGTTGAACGTAACCCGGCCAGTCCCTCCACATCACGATTCAAAATAATTCCTACTCCGCTATTTGCGTCCTCGATAAAATAGTCGAAGTAAGCTGACATGGTGGTGAAGTTGGCATCAATAGCAGGCCATTGATTGCGGTAATTGATCCCCGCACGGGCCTGCCCGGTTGATCCGGTAAGTGCCGGGTTAAGATACAACGGGGCGGCATAAAACTGGCTAAACTGCGGATCCTGAGCAGTTACCGGATTAAGCATAACCAGCATTAATACCACAACCAGTAGCCATTTTTGTAACCGGTAACTCAATGCGTTTAAATCCATCAAAGCAAATTAAAGCGATTAACAGTTGGAATAAAACACCAGGCTCATTAAAAGCGCTGTTTACAGATTCTTTAACGTTATTTTTGGTCAAAATGTATATTTTCGCAAGCACTGCATCGTTTATGCTTGTAACCAGTGCGTTTTCCAATGCTTACTATGCTTTGACTTAGCTAAATGAATATAAAGAGTATGCAACGATGGATGGTGGTACTGTGCAGTTGGCTGACAATCGCTGCAGGCGCTCAGGATCTTACCCGGCATAACTGGTATTTCGGCAATGGCGGGCAGGCCATCCGGTTTAACCGGACAGATAACTCCCCAGTATTGGTTGCACATCCTAACCTGCTGGGCGTTGGCGGAAGTGCCACAGTAACCGACCAGGTAAACGCCAACCTGCTGTTTTATACCAATGGCAACCAGGTATTTGATGTCACCCATACTCAAATGCCGAATGGCTTCGGATTAACCGCCAACCTTAATGGCAACCAGCATGTGGCCATCTGCCCCGTGCCCGGAGTGCCCAATCAATATTATGTGTTTACCAACACAGCAAGTTTTACATCCGGAGGAACCGTTGCTGTAAGCATGGTGGACATGGGCACTTTTGGAAATGCTGTATTTCCTGCTCCACCCATTGGTGATGTGATATCAAAAAATCAGCCGTTTGGCATTGCGGCAAACAGCCGCTCCGAAGCAATGCTTACCATACCGCATGCCAACGGCACTGATTACTGGCTGATTACCCACGAGAACAATACCGACAACTATACCGTAACCCATATACTGCCGGGCGGTACGTTTAATCACACTACATTTAACAACCTTACCGGCAGCCTTGATATTTCGGCAGCAAACTTTTCGTACGACAGCCTTGCCGGACGTATTGCCGTAACCCCGCAAACAGCCAACCGCAACGTAATTATTCTTGATTTTGACAACGCCACCGGAGTTTTATCCTTTAACCAGTTCGTATTTAATACAGCGCATACTGCTGCGCAGGCATTGTACGACACGGAGTGGAGTTCTAACAGCCGGTACCTGTACATCTCCAGGCTTAACGACTCCGGTACGGATGCGCAGGTACTGCAATTTGATTTACTGAATCCAACCTCCTCATTGTTACCGGTTCTTCCCTCCAATGTTTTCCGCAGCTGGGGATTGCAGATGGCGCCCGACAGCGCTATTTATCATTTGTATGAATCCAGTGCCGGCATTTTCAGGCTCGGAAGCATGACTAATACCGACAGTGTTGCAACCCGTATTGCGTATAACCCGGTTGCCTTTGCCTCCAACCCTAACTTCAACGCGCAGCAGTTTTCTTCATTCTCACCGGGTGTTGATATTAATCTTACGGTTTCATTTGTCTCATCAGGAAGTTGTTCAAATACACCCATTTCATTTTACCCGACCGTAAGCCCCGCAGCCGACAGCCTGGTATGGGATTTTGGCGATGGTAACGGCTCCAATCAATGGAGTCCCATCCACAGTTACCAAACCGGGAGTTCCTATACGGTTACAGTTACGGCCTTTCTTAACGGGCAGTCGGCTTCATCGAGCGGAGTGGTAAACATCAATCAGTTCGACCTTCAACTTACCCTTGTACAGGACACCACCGCATGCGAGTGTGAGTTGCCGGTTAACAACGGCATACCTCCGTGCCCGAACAATACCGCTGATGATTTTTCGGTAACGGTAACTATACAAGGTGGCACACCGGCTTCCGTCATCTGGTCGAATGGCGATGTGGGGCCTGTGCTAACGCCCGATTCAGCAGGCTACTATTATGTTGTTGTAACTGATGGTCTGGGCTGCTCAGCCTATGCCGGTGTAAACGTGCGCGAGTACGGGTTGCAGGACCAGCGGGCCAACATCTGGTACTTCGGGCAAAATGCGGGAATTGATTTTAACCAGCAGCCGCGGGTGGCCATATCCGGACCGGTAACCAGTCCGGAGGGAGTTGCGGTCATCAGTGACCGCAACGGAAATGTTATTTTATCAACTGACGGAACGCGGGTGTACGACAGAAACGACAATGAAATTCCGTTGGCGGTGCCTCCGGGCATCGGGGGCGAGAACGGTTCTACCCAGTCGGCCCTGATAATTCCTGTTCCGGGCGATGAGACACTTTATTATATATTTACCACACAGGAAGTTCATGGAGCCAATACGTATGAACTTCGGTATTCGCTCTACGACATTAAACTGAATAGTGGTGATGGCGGCCTGGCCCAGGTAAACCAGCTCTTGTTTTCAAGAAGTACCGAACGCATAACCGGAAATGGAAACTGGCTCATCGCGCATGAGTACGGTAACAATTCATTTAGGGCCTACCGGATTACGCCCACCGGTATCGGTAATCCGGTTATCAGCAGCATCGGTTCCGATTACCTTGTAACCGATGAAGGGCTGGCACATGGGTATATGAAACTTGGTGCACAGAACCGGCTTATGGTAGCCTTAAGCAGAGCAGTGGCGCCCTCTACTTATCAAATCGCAGCACTTGAAATTTTTGATTTTATTGATACAACAGGTGTGGTTACCAATTTCCGTATGATAGTCCCGACTTATCCAACCGCACCGGCCGGACAGATATACGGGATTGAATTTGCGCTTAACAAGTTCTTTGCCACCATCCGCAATTCTGCACCGGGCCAATCTACGTTGGTTGAATTTTATTTCGATTCGCTGGGAATACCCCACCAGATACTTCCACCGCTTGCCGCAGTGAATGAAGAATTAGGCGCTATCCAACTTGGCCCGGATGGTCAACTGTATGTTGCTGTTAACAATAAACCTTACGTAGGAACAATCACCTTCAATGCCGATACAACATTACTTTCGGGTTTTATTCCAAACGGATTTGCGCTCGCTCCAGGAACACAAAGCCGGTTAGGTTTGCCCAACTTCATACAGAACGTAGGCAATGTGGTTCAGCCGGCAGGCATGCAGATTGCCGGTTTCTGTGAGGGGTCGCCCACCTCATTTCTTGCTTTCGGAACTGATCCGATTGATGAGTTTGAATGGTCATTTGGTGATGGTACAGGATCTACCCAACCACAAGTGGACCATACCTATCCGGTAGTTGGTACGCCAACCAATTACGTTGTTTCATTACGCGTATTTAACCGCTGCGGCTTAGACACCACTATTGTACAAACGATTACCATCTTTCCGCCACCGGCAAACCCTACATTTTTACCTGCAGGCATCCCTCAACCTGTACTTTGTAACGGGCCGCTTACGCTGGAGGCAACACCAGCAACTAATCCGGACCTGGCCGACCTTTCCTTCTCGTGGTCAACCGGTGAAACTACCCGCACCATCAGTGTTAGTCAGCAAAGCATTGTAAGTGTAATTATTACCAACAACGCAACCGGCTGTCGTTCCAGCGGCTCCATTCTGGTGGCAGACAACCGGCCGATTGTTGATCTGGGGCCCAATCAAACCTTATGTCAGAACACTCCGGTATTTCCGCTCAATGCACAGAATCCGGGTACAACCTATGCCTGGACCATCAATGGTGCACCAGCCGGTACAGCACAAACCCAATCGGTTGACTCCAGCATTCCCGGAATCTTTGAATACATAGTGCAGGTTACCGATCCGATTACATTATGCACAGTAAATGATACTGTGACCTTTACATTTAACGAATCGCCCGTGTTCACGGCTGTTGCTTCACCTACAGCCGGGTGCGGAACACTAACCGGACAAATTGCACTCACACTGAACACACCCGCCTCAACCTTGTTTACCTATTTTGTAACCGGCCCTTCAACTTCACTCTCCGATGTTGACCGGCCCGCTGGACCTGTACTGCCACCGTTTACCGGACTGGGTGCCGGCTCTTATGGTATTACCGTAACCGATCAAATATCCGGTTGTACGAGCATCGATGTAGTCAGCATTAATGACAATGTCTTTACGATTTCATCGGTTATCCGGCAAAACACCTGCGACCCGCTGGTACTTCGGGTAACACATACAACAGCATTGCCCTTTACCTACCGCGTTATCAACTCAACTACGGCACAGGTGGTGGCTACGGGGGCTGGTACAGGTTCTCCTTTTGATACACCCGGAGTGCCTAGCGGTACCTACATCATAGAAATGACAGCAGGTGGCTGTTTGTTTGCTTCACCCGCTCAAACGTTTAACCAGGATCCGGTGGTTGCTGTTTCCGGGTTTACTGTCAATCCGTGCACCAACCCCATAACGGTTGGTGTTACCGGTGGCACCGGCTGGTCGTGGAGCGGACCTGACATTGTCGGTTCAGCAACGCTTCAAACCATTTCTGCAAATCCTCCACAAGGAAACCAGGTTTACAATGTAACGGTAACACAGGCAGGATTTTGTCCGCTCAATACATCGGTAACCGTTTTTGTAAATAACAATGTGGTTGCTGATTTCAATCAAAGCGATCCGTGTGAAAACCAGGCTACACTCACGGCTACAGCCACTCCGTCAGGTGCATACACCTTCCGCTGGTACCGCAACGGTGTGCTTATTCCCGGTGGCCAATCCATCCTGGCCGGCCTGGCCGACAACGGGATAACATACCGGGTAGAAGTAGTTAACTCCCTTTCGGGATGTGTTTTCAGTTCTGCATCTAAAACTGTTTTTGTCGCAGGCGATTTGCAAATCACGTTTACTTCAACGCCTCCCTGCATCGGTTCTCCTTTTACACTAACCGGAAGCAGCACAATTCCGGGCACCGCATTTCAATGGGCAGTAAACGGAGTGGATATTGCCGGGGCAACCTCATCAACACTTACCCGCACCACGGCCGGTTTGTACAGGCTTACAGGCACTATACCCGGCTGTACCGAATTTGCCGAACAGGAAATTGTTTTATTCCCGGTTACACCCGGATCATTACCGTCTAAAGCACTCATCTGTAACAACCCGGCCAACCCCGATCCGAATTCGCGCGAAGTACTGCTTGATGCCGGTGGCGGTTTTCAAAGCTACCAGTGGTACCAGGGCGGTGTGTTGTTAACGGGCGAGACGAACCGTACATTACTGGTAACCGAGCCCGGTGTTTTCGGGGTTGATCTGATAAACTCATTTGGCTGTGCTTCATTTGATCAGACCGATGTTATTGAAGAATGCAAGCCGCGCATCGTTGCGCCTACGGCCTTTCGGCCCGGAAGTCAATTAACTGATGCAGGCGGCACTGCACCCAACAAAGAGTTTGGGATTTTCTCCTACTTTGTTGATGATGCCGGTTTTCAGGTCTTCATTTTCGACCGCTGGGGAGGATTGGTATTTCAATCGAACGACCGGCAGTTTAAATGGAATGGCGGCTACAACAACAATATCAGTCAACTGCTGCCTGCCGGAACCTACACGTACATTGTAAAATACAGAAGCGCCTATCGTCCGGAAGATGGACCACAGGAAAAACGCGGAGGCGTAGTGTTGCTGAGGTAAAAGAGCATTACCCATGTTACTTGGAGGATTTCTCAAACAAATGAATGACACAATCCGGTATAACCTGGATTTACGGGAAAAAATCAAACGAAAACCGACCAAGAATTTTCGGGCCACCAAAAAACAACACCTTCGGGAATCCAAAAACTTAACAGAAGCTGAAAGAAAACAATTGCTATTATCCGTTAAGGGAGAGCAGGAAAACGAAAAACGGAAACAAATTATTATCCTCTTCATTTCTTCGATTCTCACCCTTATTTTGCTTTTATTAACCTGGTGGATTTTTTCGTAAACACTATCCGCTATTCCTTATTTTTGTTCCTCTTAACCTCATCGTTTATGTACCGGTACGTTGCAAGCGCTTTACTTTTCATTTTTTTATCATGCGCACCCAAAAAAAATATACAGCCCGATCAATTGATTAATGTTATACCCGCACCCGCTTCGGTAAAAGCCGGTAATGATATTCTGCAATGGAGAGCATCGGTAACAATCGTAGCAGCCTCAACCGATGAGAAAGCCGTTGCTGAATTACTGAAAGAGAATCTCGTAAGAAAGGACCTGAACATAACCATCAGCGAACAGCCTCCCGATGGTGATTTTATAAGACTCGAAATCAATGATGCAGCCAACCTGCACCCAGAGGGCTACCGGTTAACAATAAATAAAACCGGAGTAATTATAAAAGCCCCAACTGCAGCCGGGTTGTTTTACGGGGCACAGTCACTTATCCAACTCGCTGCTGATCCAAAACAAATCCCATTTGTGGAAATTGAGGATCAACCCCGCTTCGCGTACCGCGGCCTTCACCTGGATGTAGGCCGGCACATGTTCCCGGTTGATTTCATTAAAAAAAACATCGACCTGATGGCGCGGTTTAAGTTTAACCGTTTTCACTGGCACCTCACCGAAGATCAGGGCTGGCGTATCGAAATAAAAAAATACCCAAAACTGCAACAGGTTGCCGCCTATCGGAAAGAAACCGTTGTAGGCCATGCCGGCAAATCAAAAAATTATGATGGCACTCCGTATGGTGGTTATTATACCCAACAAGAAATCAAAGAAATTGTGGAATATGCCCGCCAACGCTTTATCACCATCATCCCCGAAATTGAATTGCCCGGCCATTCGCAGGCTGCCCTGGCGGCTTACCCCGAATTAGGTTGTACAGGCGGACCCTACGAAGTGGCCACCACCTGGGGCGTTTTCGATAATGTGTATTGTGCCGGTAAAGAAAAAACATTTCAGTTTTTACAGGATGTATTGGATGAAGTAATCGAATTGTTCCCATCGGAATATATACACATCGGTGGTGACGAGTGCCCCAAAACAAGCTGGAAGAATTGCCGCGATTGTCAGGCCAGACTAAAAAAAGAGAACCTGAAAGACGAACACGAACTGCAAAGCTATTTCATCCAGCGCATTGAAAAATACCTGAACAGCAAAGGGCGGCAGATTATCGGATGGGATGAAATTCTCGAGGGCGGCCTGGCCCCCAATGCCACCGTAATGAGCTGGCGTGGCGAAGCCGGTGGTATAGAAGCCGCTAAACAAAAGCACCACGTCATCATGACGCCCGGCAACTGGTGTTACTTCGACCATTACCAGGATACTGCCGCCACCGAACCACTGGCCATTGGCGGATTTACCCCTGTGCAGGAGGTGTACTCCTACGAACCCATCCCGCCACAACTAACTGCCCAGGAAGCACCGTTTATTCTGGGAGCCCAGGCCAACCTGTGGACCGAGTACATCAAAACTCCGGCTCATGCCGAATACATGGCCTACCCCCGCGCCTGTGCCCTGGCCGAAGTGGTGTGGTCGGATGGCAAAAACCGGGATTACGCTAATTTTGTAAAACGGCTAAAAGCCAACCGGTGGCTGCTGGATGAGATGCGGGTAAACTATGCCAAACATATTTTTAAATAAGGCTACCAAACTTTGCACCCAGCAATTACTTTTGATTAGTAAACCTTCACTTGTCATGAAAAAAATTAGTGTCTTGGTACTGACCTCAGTGTTCCTACTGAATTTTCAGATCATTAAAACCCAACTTACCGTAACGGTACGCAATGAACTGGGCAACACCGAAGAAGGCGCAACGGTTATGCTCTTCGAACGTGAAGAGGACTATAAATCAGAAAAAAATGTTGCTGCCGAAGGAGTAACTGATAAAAAAGGTGTTGCAAAATTTAAAGATCTGAAAGCCATCTCCTACTACATCATCGTCCGGAAAGACGACAAAGACAATGCCGGGGGCGGAGAGCAAACCAGCAGGCTGGAGGCAAATAAAATCAACAAGATTACCGTAGTGATTCAGTAACGGGTTTACCGGTTACTGATAAGCATTACGCCAAAGGCAATTACCATCATCCAGAATTTCATTCCGGCAAGAGCAGGAATGATAATGATCTCCAATTCCATTAACACCGCCAGCAAAACCAGCAACACGGCAATTACCCGTAAAATTGAGCGACTTTTGTTATTCATAGCCTGATGTATTTACTTATCAAATATAACGGATCGCATGGCTGAAATTGGTACCCATATTGAAAAAGCTGCCCAACTGCTGCGCGCAGGCGAACTGGTGGCCATACCCACCGAAACAGTTTACGGGCTGGCGGGGAACGCACTAAATCCGAAGGCGGTTGCCAAGATTTTTGAAACCAAAAACCGACCGCATTTCAATCCCCTCATTGTTCATGTGCCTGATGGAACAACGGCTAAAAGCTACGTTCAGCAATTTCCGGAGCCTGCCGAAAAACTGGCCCGTGCATTCTGGCCCGGCCCATTAACGCTGGTACTTAAAAAGAAGCCTATCATACCGGACCTGGTAACTGCCGGATTCGACACGGTGGGCCTTCGTTGTCCTGACCATCCGTTAACACACACATTACTCAGCCAACTTGCCTTTCCATTGGCCGCACCCAGCGCCAACCTGTTTGGGCGTGTCAGCCCAACTAAACCTGAGCATGTAAATGAACAACTGGGACAGCGCATCCCCTACATCTTAGATGGAGGTTCTTGCGTGGTAGGAATAGAATCCACCATTGTTGGCTTCGAAGAAGACCAGCCTGTAGTTTACCGACTGGGCGGAATAACCATTGAACAGATCCGCCAGGTTGTTGGTGAGGTTTTCATAAAAACCAATGGTACCAAAAACCCAAGAACACCGGGCCAGCTAAAAAGTCATTACGCACCGTCAAAAAAAATTATTCTCGGAAAAATTGAAGAGTTATTGCAGCGCTATCCGGCCCATTGCTCCGGGATCCTAACGCTGTCCAAAGATTTCAACTCACCGCATCAGCGCATGCTGTCGCCCACCGGCAACCTGCACGAAGCCGCGCACAACCTGTTTCAGGCCCTGCGCGATTTTGAAACCATGCCGGTAGATGTTATCCTTGCCGAATTAGTAGAAGAACAAGGCCTTGGGAGAGCCATTAACGATCGGTTAAGAAGGGCCGCTGCAACCGAACCTTAAATACCCAACTTAAAACATTATGAACGGAACAAAAAAAGTGCTTGTGCTAACCGGAGGAGGCGATTGCCCGGGACTTAATGCCGTTATCCGCGGCATTGCCAAACGGGCACGCAAAGAAAAAAACTGGGAAGTATATGGAAGCATTGAGGCTTTTAACGGAATACTGAATGAACCGCAACAAATTGTAAAACTAACCTCAAAAAGAACGGCCGGCATACATGTTAAAGGGGGTACTATCTTAAAGACAACGAACAAATCGAACCCATTGAAATTTCCGCTTCCGCAAAAAAACGGAACCATTAAAGAGGTTGATCGGACTGATGAACTCGTAGAGAAAATCAAAGCCCTCGGGTTTGATGCGGTGATCAACATCGGAGGCGATGGCTCTCAGAAAATCTCAAAAGTACTGTATCAGAAAGGCCTCAACATCGTTGGCGTTCCGAAAACCATCGATAATGATCTTTCAGCAACCGACATGACTTTTGGTTTCCAAACAGCCGTGCAAATTGCTACCGACAGCTTCGATAAACTGGTTACCACAGCCGAGAGCCACCACCGGGTAATGATAATGGAAGTAATGGGCCGCGATGCCGGCTGGATAGCCCTGCACACCGCCATAGCCGGAGGCGCTGAAATTTGCCTGATACCTGAAATACCCTACGATGTAGCAAAACTTGTTAAGCGAATAGATGCCCGGTATAAAGCCGGTAAAGGTTTTGTAAATGTGGTGATTGCCGAAGGCGCTAAGCCCAAAGACGGCACCATCGTGGCACGTGCAGGCGAAAAAGGTTCAGAGCATGTACGGCTTGGCGGAGTTGCCTTTCAGTTAGCAAAACAATTGAAGGATGCCGGTTGCCAGGCTGAAATAAGAGAAACCGTATTGGGCCACATCCAGCGGGGCGGTACTCCTACCGCGTTTGACCGCATACTGGCCACGCTGTTTGGTGTTAAGGCCATGGAGTTGGTAATCCATGGCGAATTCGGAAAAATGGTTGCACTGAAAAACAATACCATTACGTATGTTTCACTTGAAGAAGCCACCCGCGAATACAATTTTGTGAATAAAGATTCATACCTGGTAAAGGCAGCAAAGGGCCTGGGTATTAGCTTTGGCGATTAATTGTGAACAGTATGAAAACCATTGACCAGATAAAATTTTCAGGTAAACGCGCACTGATTCGGGTTGACTTTAACGTGCCGCTCAACAAACAATTTCAGGTTACGGATGACAACCGCATCCGGGCAACCATACCCACCATAAAAAAAATTCTTCAGGATGGCGGCAGTTGCGTACTCATGTCGCACCTGGGCCGCCCAAAAGAAGGGCCCGAAGAAAAATACTCCCTGAAACACACGATTTCAGCCACCGAAAAACTGCTGGACAAAAAAATCTACTTTGCCGCTGATTGTATCGGCAATGAAGCCTACCGGTTATCGGCTGCGTTGAAACCCGGTGAGGTGCTGCTGCTCGAAAACCTTCGCTTTTACAAGCAGGAAGAAAAAGGCGATGAAGCCTTTTCAGAAAAGCTATCCAAACATGGCGATGTATATGTAAACGATGCCTTTGGCACGGCACACCGTGCCCACGCTTCCACAACTATTGTAGCCAAGTTTTTCAAAGAAAAATGTGCCGGGTATGTGATGGCAGCCGAACTGGCCAATGCAAAAAGGGTAATGGAAAACGCGGAAAGACCTTTTACTGCCATTATGGGTGGTGCAAAAATTTCCGATAAAATCCTGCTGATTGAGCAATTACTCAACAAAGTGAATCATTTAATAATAGGCGGTGGCATGTCGTACACTTTTTTTAAGGCACTTGGCGGAACCGTAGGCAATTCACTGGTTGAACCAGATAAACTGGATTTAGCCAAATCGCTGATACAGCAGGCAAAAGCCAAAGGCGTTGAACTTCACCTTCCTATCGACTCCATCATAGCTGATAAGTTTGATGCCGCAGCCAACACCGATATTGCCAATAACAACGCCATACCCGATGGCTGGATGGGACTTGACATCGGTCCGCAGGCTGCACAGGTTTTTGCCGGAGTAATTGAACAATCAAAAACCATTTTGTGGAACGGACCAATGGGTGTTTTTGAAATGGAGAAATTTTCCGGAGGAACAAAGGCAGTGGCCGAGGCGGTAGTCCGCGCAACAAAGCAAGGTGCATTCTCACTTATTGGCGGAGGCGACTCGGCAGCCGCAGTAAACCAGTTTGGCCTGGCAGATGCAGTAAGTTATGTCTCCACCGGAGGGGGCGCCCTGCTTGAGTATTTTGAAGGAAAACTACTTCCGGGTGTGCAGGCATTGAACCAGTAAAGCCCGACTGGCGTAACAAAATTTTTGTTCTATATTTGTTTAGGCTGGCAAGTAAGCCGGCCTAAACGTTTGTTTTACTTAATTCCCTCTTGTACCATGAACATTTTTGTTGCTAAACTGAATTTCAAAACCCGCTCGGAAGACCTGCAAAAGGAATTTGAAAAATTTGGACAGGTAACTTCAGCAAAGATTGTGAAAGACCGCGAAACCGGCCGCTCGAAAGGATATGGATTCGTAGAAATGCCCAACGATGACGAAGCCCGCGCTGCCATTGAAGGATTAAACGAAAAAGAGTTTGATGGCCGCGTTATCGTGGTAAAACCCGCTAACCCAAAGCCATCGGGTAACGACTAATAAAATTGAAGAACCCCGGAACCACCGGGGTTTATTTTTAGCTGCTAAATCAAATCCAGTGCACATTTCAAACCGTATCGGATTCTTTCTGGGGCCTTTGCTCTTTGTCCTCGTTTTGCTGCTGTTTCCGGCCGGCCTGATTTCTCCAAAAGCCCCGGCCGTGCTTGCCCTTGCCGCCTGGATGTTAACCTGGTGGGTAACCGAAGCTGTGCCAATTCCGGTAACGGCCTTGCTGCCCATGATAGGCTTCCCACTGATGGGCGTTATGAAAATCAGCGCAGCTGCTGCACCCTATGCCAACCCGATAATCTTTTTGTTTATGGGCGGTTTTATGATTGCCCTTGCACTGGAAAAACACCGGTTACACGAACGCATTGCACTTAACCTCATCCGGCTAACCGGCACCTCAGGTAACGGAATTATTCTTGGCTTTATGCTCGCTACGGCCTTCCTCAGCATGTGGATTAGTAACACGGCAACAGCCATGATGATGCTGCCCATTGCAACTTCAGTTGTTCGGCTGATTATTACCAATTCCGAAGACGCTCAAAAAATTGAACATCCGGGAGAACGGAATTTCGCCCTCGGTCTGATGCTCTCGGTTGGCTATGCTGCTTCACTGGGCGGCATGGCCACCCTAATCGGCACACCACCTAACGTGGTGTTTGCCGGTATCCTCAACGATATGTTTCAAATCAGGATTTCGTTTGCCGAGTGGTTTATTGTGGGGTTTCCGGTAGCAACATTGTTGGTTTTGGCAAATTATATTGTTGTAACCCGCATTTTATTTCCAAATCGCCTCCCGAAAATTCCGGGTTCAGACCAGTTGTTACAAACACGTTTAGCCGCTTTAGGGCCTTTAAAGAAGGGTGAAAAACTGGTATTGGTTGTTTTTTCCATTACGGCATTTCTATGGATGTTCCAGCAACTGATTAACTCCTTATTAGCCTGGGATTTTCTTAATGACACCACCATTGCTGTTTTTGGCGGAGTGCTGATGTTTATCGTTCCGGTTAATTTCCGGAAGGGTGAATTTATTTTGCATTGGCCGGATACCGAAAAAATGGGCTGGGGCATTTTATTTCTTTTCGGGGGTGGTTTATGCCTGGCCGAAGGACTTAGCGTTTCCGGAATTATTCCGGCTGTTGGAACCTGGGTTGCCGGGCAAAGTCAGTACAGCATTTGGTTAACCTTAACCCTCATCATCATTTCCGTTTCGCTATCCGAAGTGATGAGCAATGTGGCCCTTGTAAATGTGTTCGTACCTGTTGTTTTTGGAATAGCCCAGGTTATGCAGGTAAACCCGATTTTGCTTGGGTTGCCGGTAACCTTAGGGGCAAGTATTGCACTGATGTCGCCCATTGCCACACCGCCCAATGCCATCGTATTTTCCAGCGGTCACATCCGTATTCAGGATATGGTCAAGGCGGGTGCCTTGCTGAATGTAATTTCAGTACTCATCATCTGGCTCATCTCCATTACAGTTATGGAGTGGTACTGGTAAGAAATTGAGCTGCAAGTTACAGCCATTAAGCTACCAAGCTTAAAGCAATAACTTGCAACTTAAATAGTTAGCGGTTTAAGTTCCGCTCATCTCTGATCTTCTTCTCCTCCACCAGGTACGCAGCCCCCAGACCCAGGCCGCCAAAAATAAAGAGCATGGAAAAATAGGCCACCTCTTCCATATCAAAAGCCCTGTCGAGGAAGTACGCGATGAGTAACCCTGCTCCCGCACCGATAAATAACAGGGAGGCACGAAGTGTACCCGAACTGCTTTGCCGCGCCTTTTTGGTAAATAGTGAAGGATCAACACCCTTCTCAATCATGGCCATCCGCTCGGCATTTTCAAACCTGCGCAGGTAAACAATCATTATAAAGGCACCGATTATACCTACTATAGGTATCATTATGCCAAATATGGGAACCATTCCATCCATAGATTTTAAAATTTATTGCTGTTTTTCGCTTTGACGCCTCTGCGGTTTACCGGGTTACAAGTAAATCCCGACTTCTTAAATCCAGGCAAATGCTGTAACTTATCCGTAAAAGCAGACGTCAAACGGTACGTCATGACAACCGAACAGGAGTTTGCCATTATAGACCGGGTACTGGCCGGGCACCAGCATGCCTATGCCGAACTGGTAAACCAATACAAAAACTATGGATTTACCCTGGCTTTAAAGATACTGAACAACCGTGCAGAGGCAGAAGAAGCAACTCAGGATGCATTTGTTAAAGCGTACCATCACCTGAGGAACTTTAACCGTAATTCTAAATTTTCAACCTGGCTCTACCGGATTGTTTTCAATACTGCGGTGAGTTATAAACGAAAACAAAAAGGAACTTTTCAATCCATAGAAAAAACAGAAGTGAGACTCTACCCGGAAAGCGAAAACCAGTTGGAAAAAGATGATAAGAAAAAATTCATTACCGCGGCAATGACCATTTTAAGCGAAGCCGACCGGCTTGCACTTACGTTGTTCTACCTGAAAGAGCAATCGTTGGAAGAAATAGCAGAAATAACCGGCATGCAACCGAACACCGCAAAAGTAAGAATACACCGTGCACGGCAACGACTGGCCGATGAACTTACCCGGTTATTAAACAAGGAAGCATTAACATTATAAACAAATACGGTATGGGAAAGCAACCCGATATATCCGATGACCAATTACTGAACTACCTTGACGGAACCCTGAAGCCGGAGGAACAAACTTTACTTAAGCAAACCCTGATGAGCAATCAACGGGCTAACGAGCGGCTTGAAGAGCTCCGGTTAATTCACACCTACCTGAAATCAGTCCGCGTAGAAGAAACTTCAAAAAATTTTACCGAAGGTGTAATCAACCGGCTGAACCAACCGCAATTATCAGGTTATTTAACCCGTAACGGCATCCTGTTACTTGCAGGTGCACTGGTTACAATTGGATTAGCTTCATTGCTTCTTTCGAGCGGCATGTTTGATTCTGTTACCTCTATTAATCTGAATCAATTGGGCATTACTAACACGTATTTTGAGAGAAATCTGCCTACCATCCCTTTTAACGGGAGGTTAATTGTAAACATGGTAATCCTTGCCAATATCGCTTTGGCTTTTATTGTATTAGACCGTACAGTACTTAAACCGTGGTTTGAGCGCAGGCGAACGATGAACCTGTTGTAACTAGTTTGGCCCGTCTTTTTGCTGGTGACAATCAACCTTCCACTCCCTGGCCAGTGCGAGCTTGCCTTCTTTGGCCTTTTTTACCAGGGCCTCCTTTGTTTCTTTGCAGCCGTTGTCAACATAGCGATAGGGCATACCATTAATGATAAAGTTGTAATGGCAGGTTTTTGTAGAATGCTGCTTGCGCATGCACACTAATTCGACTTCATCCTCAACCCGCGATTTCATGCCAAGAGAGGCCAGGAAAGCTACGGCTACCAGCACTTTAACAATAAAAAATTTCATGGTACAAATATAGCAGGCTTCAAAATGAAAAAACCCCGCATTTTGCGGGGTTCAGCATTCATGTAATAAAACAGGCCTTAATACCGGTAATAGTCGGGCTTGAAAGGCCCCTGCTTATCAACCCCAATGTAGCTGGCCTGCTTATCGTTAAGTTCTTCCAGGTCAACCCCGATTTTACTTAAATGCAAACGTGCAACCTTTTCATCAAGGTGCTTGGGTAAGGTGTAAACCTTGTTCTCATAATTTGCGGAATTCGTCCAAAGCTCAATCTGTGCGAGGGTTTGATTGGTGAATGAGTTAGACATAACAAACGAGGGATGCCCGGTGGCACAGCCCAGGTTAACCAACCGGCCTTCGGCCAACAGAATTATCTGGTTACCGTTTTTCAGGGTAATCAAATCTACCTGTGGTTTTATGGTATCCCATGAGCCGTTTTTGCGAAGCCAGGCCACATCAATCTCGTTATCAAAATGGCCGATATTGCAAACAATGGCCTTGTCCTTCATCTTCATAAAGTGGCGGTCAACCACAATGTCGCAGTTTCCGGTAGCAGTAACCACAATATCCACATCGCCCACCACATCATCCAGTTTCTTCACTGCAAATCCGTCCATGGCTGCCTGCAACGCGCAGATGGGATCAATTTCGGTAACAATTACGCGGGCACCGGCACCACGCAAGGAAGCGGCCGAGCCTTTACCCACATCGCCATAGCCGGCTACCACGGCAACCTTACCGGCCAGCATAATATCGGTAGCTCTGCGGATGGCATCTACCAGGGATTCTTTGCAACCGTATTTATTGTCAAACTTCGATTTGGTTACTGAATCATTAATGTTAATGGCCGGCAAGGGCAGTTTGCCATTCTTTTCGCGTTCCATAAGCCGGTGTACACCGGTTGTTGTTTCTTCTGAAATTCCCTTAATACCTTGTACAAGTTCGGGGAAGCGATCCAACACCATATTGGTCAGGTCTCCACCGTCATCCAAAATCATATTCAGCGGCTTACCATCTTTAAAAGCAAAGAGGGTTTGCTCAATGCACCAGTCAAACTCCTGTTCGTTCATGCCCTTCCAGGCAAAAACCGGTATGCCCGCAGCGGCAATAGCGGCAGCGGCATGATCCTGCGTGGAGAAAATATTGCAGCTTGACCAGCTAACCTCAGCCCCTAATTCAATAAGCGTTTCAATGAGCACAGCCGTTTGGATAGTCATGTGCAAACAGCCGGCAATACGGGCGCCTTTTAAGGGTTTTTTCGGGCCATACTCTTCGCGGATAGCCATCAAACCCGGCATTTCGGCTTCGGCCAGTTTAATCTCTTTACGACCCCATTCGGCCAACGAAATGTCTTTTACCTTGTATTTCAATGTTTCTACCATGTTTTTATAGATTTTTCACTTCATTAAAGAACCCGCCAAAACAGTAAATGTTATGGCAAGGGCACAAAAATACCAGAAAGGATTTAAAAATCCGTACCGGGATATCTATTAAACAATAAACTTTTTCATCCAGGCAATAGCTAATTCAATTGAATCGAAATTGCGTAACTCAACATTAAGGTCGGCTGTTACCGATTGCATGCGGGCAAAATAATCGCTTCGTATCGGATCATTAAACCCAATGGTACCGATACGCTTTAGTCCATTTTGGTGAGCTGCTTTTAGCACGTTTTGGATAAACCATTGCTGATCCTGAGCTGGCACAACTCCCTGATTGCGGAGGTCGGCAATCCAACCCGGGGTTTTGTAGGCTTTAATTGTTTGCAAAACATTTTCAAATACGTTGTGGTAGTCTTCACTGGTTATGTTTCGCTTCCATACAATGACAGTATTGTTGATGTTGGCATCGAAATAAAGCTGGGCTGCATCGTTTTCAAAAAATACCTGCTTGTCAACATCGGTGGGTACAGGCAACGTCATCCGAAACAGGGTTCCTTTATCCGGTTCACTTTCAACCTCAATCCTCCCACCCATAATTTCCAACTGGGTTTTTACCAGGTACAGCCCCAAACCTTTACCAGGTACATGGTGATGAAATCGTTTGTACAATTTGAATAAATTTTCACCCTGCTTATTCAAATCGATACCCAAACCGTTATCGCTTAATTCAATGATGGCTTTATCCGGATGGAGCAAATAACTATTTACCGTGATAACCAATACACACTCGGGGGAGCAGTATTTAAAGGCATTACTGACCAGGTTATAAAAAATGCTCTGGAGCATCGGGCGGATTCCATACAGGTAAGGAGCTTTTTCAAAATTCACAGTTAACCTGGCGGCTGAATGGTTACCTACCAGCGACAGGGCTTTGTCCCATTCGTCCTTCAGTGCAATGCGTTCGCGCACACGGTACAAGTCGTTGCGGATATCTATGATCTGCGAAAGGTCCTTTAATATAGAGTCCAGTTCATTGGCAGACTGGTGAATAAACCGGGTAAGTTCGGCTATTTCATTTTTATTTTCGGAATGGCGCACCAGGTTAGTAAGGCCCAGCAGGCGGGCCACCGGCCCGCGCAGGTTATGCGAAACCGTAAATGAAAACTGGCGCAATTCATTATTGGATTTCACCAATTCCTCGTTGGTGATAAATAAGTCAGCGCTTTTTTCCCGAACCAACCGTTCCAACTCAAGGTTATACTCCTGCAACTTTGCCCGTTGCTCGGTTATCAGTTGGTTAGCTTGTTCCAGCATTTCATGACTGGTTTGCAGTTCTTCGTTTTGCTGCAACATTTCTTCATTCTGAGCAGTCATTTCGTGCGAGATTGCCTCTAATTTTTTGTTCTGTGTTACTAACTCATGGTTTAGTTGCTTTAACTCTGACAACGCATGACGAAGGTCAAGCGAAGCCCGTTGATCACGCCATTTTAAGATAAACACAGCCGCCAGCAGCCCAACAAAAGAAATAAACACCACATAATTGATGTAGTAATATGATTCAACAGTAAAGCCCCGCTGGTAGTAACCAACACCAACCAGGTTATGAATGGGATCGAAAAAAACCAGGCAAATAAAAGTTGAGACCAGGCATACCGAAATTTTAACCCACTCACGCAGTTCAAACACAATGGCAGGCAAAATGGTAGTTATTAGTAAAATAAACCGGCTATCAAAATAACCGATATACGATTGACGGGGCTCTTCAAGTTTGCCCCATAAGGTACCAACCAGTGTAAGCCAAACGGGTACCAGGCAAAAAAGTAGCCGGCCGGCATTGGTGTAACCCATGCGGTTTAAAACAATAACCACCCCAAATAACACAACAACTCCTGCAATCAGCCAAAGGGTATTACCCCAGCCAAATAACCCATAGAGGATAAATACCAAAATCAGGCTAAGGATGGCAAACAGCAATGAGAGAATGTTGGCAATAAAAACAAACTGCTTCCGCTCGTCTGATTCATAAGAGGGCGCCCGAAGGAAAGAGATAAGCGAAGCCAAGAGGATACTTATTGGTATTAAAAGCAAAAATACTAAACTACCGCTGACCGGCTAACTGCCGGTGGATGAGGATGCTGGACCATATACTGGTTTTGCCATTATCCATACGTGTCCATACCGGTACAATAATCTCATTGTACACGGATATACCAATGTACTCACCAAGATTTGCATCAGCGGTTGGCTTAAACGGTGATTCACTGATTTTTGTATTCTTAAAACTTGTGCCGTTATCGGTCGACCAGGCCAGGTAAACATCGGTACGGTCATCATCGTAGTTGTGCTGGTCATAGTATACAACATAGATGAAACCGGTAGAGGGGTCAACCGTCATGGCCGGCATAAACTGGTGGCCTTTGCTTTCGATATGAATGCGTATGGGGGATGTCCAGTTATCGCCCATATTAAATGAGCGCATAAACCAGATGTCGGCATCGCCTTCCCCATCGTCCGTCCATACTAAATACAAGGCACCGCTGTACATGCCTTTGCTTTGATCACAGACCAACACAGGTAAACCATTGGATCGGCCCACTCCAGGAATATTCATTGACCAGCCGCCCGGCTGGTTGGTTAATACGATATCGTTGGTTAGCCAGGTGGTTCCACCATCAAATGAACGGTCCATGAAAATTTTCTCCTGATTAGCCCACACAATAAAAATCTTGCCGTCAACCGTGGCAGCAGGCCAGGCGCCCAGGGCAGTATTATCATCATTCCGGCAATTGCCCGGTTGTTGAGAAATAATGCGGGGTTTTGAATACTTCGTACCATTGGAAGATTGACTGAATAAAATCCGGCTTTGGCAGGCCGGTGCTTCGCTGCTCAGTTCGTCAAACTCCGTCCATGCCACATACATATTACCTTTTCTGTCGGTAACGGCACGAGGCATTACCTGGTCTTTTAACGCATTAAGGCCAATGGAGGCTCCGGCATCCCAGGTTCTGCCACCATCGGAAGATTGCTGCCCTACAATCCGATCAAGAAACAATTCACTGGCCTGCTGTTTACCGTCCGGATCGGAGTGATGGAAATAAGTGAAGGTTCCTTTAAAGTCAGAAAGGAGTGCCGGGTTTCCAAAAACGCCATAAGGGGAACGAAGTTTTGACTTTATCCAGGATAATCCGCGATTATCGGTATAATAAACATTGCTCGGGGCAGAACCAACAACAATCGCCTCGGGGTTTCTGTAGCTGACTGCTACTGAGGGGTTATGTGGATAGATACCTTTGGTCCCTGAGCTGTCCAGTAAAATATTTTTATGCTGGCCTGCTGTGTTACCCCAAATTACTGCAAGCAATCCAATTACCAGAAATCTCTTCATTGAGCGAAATAAGCAAAAACGGCCATGCCTGACAACCCCTTTAACGTATCTACTTTTTAAACTCCAACCGGGCTTTTAACTTTTCATTTCCCCCCACCTCCACTACCGATGAGCCATATACCCGGATGGTCGATTTGATAAAATCTTCCTCGTTTGCTTTATAGATGTTGTCAACATATTTCTGCGGATTGCGGTCGATATACGGAAACCAGGTGCTGTGAATTTGGATCATTATGCGGTGTCCTTTTTTAAAGGTATGCAGTATATCCTGTAAAGGAAATTCCACATCGGTTACTTCATTTGGTTTAAACGGTTCCGGCTTTTCAAAACTGTTTCTAAACCTGCCCCGAAATACTTCGCTGCGCACCAGTTGTTGATAGCCACCCATTACGATGTTCTTCGGATTATGCTCATAGTTTGGATGATTGTCCGGATATACATCAATTAGTTTCACAACAAAATCGGCATCGGTGCCGGTCATCGAAACTTTTAAGCGGGCCATAATTTCTCCTGCAAGCACCACATCATCGGTAAGCACATCGGTTTCGAAGGTGATAACATCGGGCCTGCGTGCGGCCTGCCGCTGATCATCGCTCATAAACCGCCTGGGTGTAAAGGTTAAGCCTTCGGTTTGTGATGTATACGGAACCGGTTTTGCCGGATCGCTTACGTATTCAAAAACAGCCTCTTTGGGCGTTGGTGTATTTACGTACAACTTTCCTTTTTCGCCAAAGTAAAGTTTAAGCGGGTTATACTCGCGTGGCGGCCAGTAATCAAACTTGCGCCACTCTTTTTTGCCGGTGTCGAACATCAGCGCTTCGGGTAAGTCAAGCGGTCCTTCATCTTTCAGGTAGTAAGCAAAAAACTTACGTTCAACTTCGCGCTGATAAAAGGTTGAAATACTGTCGCCAAAATAAATATGATTGTGCGTTGATTTACCCTGCTCACGCGCCCAGTCGCCATGGCCCCAGGGGCCCATAACAATGGTATTTTTTGCACCCGGACTGTTTGCTTCGAGCGACTTGTAAATATTGAGCGGGCCATACAAATCTTCGGCATCAAACCAACCTCCTACCGTCATGATGGCGTGCTTCGCGTTTTTTAAATGAGGCAGCAGGTTTCTGGCCTGCCAGAATTGATCGTAGTTCGGATGGTCAATAATTTGTTGCCAGAAAAAATTATCGTGGTGGTATTTTTCGGTAATGTTCTTCAACGGCCCCTGCCGCAGGTGAAAGTCGTAGCCGTCTTTCGGGGCCTGGGCATAGAACCGCATGATTTTATCTTCAAACCAGTCATCCTTTGTCTGTTTATCCTTCTGGTAGCCAAAAACAGCAAAAGCGGCCGTATAGCTTTGCAGGTAAGCGCCCATGTGGTGGAAGTCGTCAAAAAAGAAATCGGAAATAGGCGCCTGCGGTGATGATGCCTTTAAAGCCGGGTGCGCATCGGGAATGGCAGCAGCCGTATAGAAACCCGGATAAGAAATACCAAACATGCCTACCCGGCCATTATTGTTCTTAATGTTTTTAACCATCCAGTCGATCGTATCCCAGGTATCTGAACTTTCGTCAACCGCCTTTTTATCTTTTGGATTGTTGCCCGGGATATTGGGTCGCATATTATCAAATGTTCCTTCGCTCATATACCGGCCCCGTACATCCTGAAAGGCCAGGATGTAGCCGTCCTTAACCAGGTAGTTAGAAGGATGACCGTATGTTTTATAATCAGCATAGCCTGATGCATTGTAACATGTACGATTCAGCAGAATGGGATATTTTTTAGTCTGATCCTTTGGTGTGTATACAACAGTAAACAATTTAACACCATCACGCATCGGAATTTGATACTCCGCTTTATCGTAGTGTTGACGCATGTAAATGGAATCCGATTGTATATCCTGGGCTAAGCCTGTAAAAGAAGCAAGGAGGGCAATACTGATTATGTGCGATTTCATAAGTAAGAATTTATCCATCGAAAATTAATAATATGTATTTGAAATATCCATCTAAATATCGTCTATTGAATTAACTTGTTGGCCAAATCAATTAATACGAATGCGTACACTTACAGTATTGGCTCTGCTGCTTCACATTAACCAGCTTCATGGCCAGCCTACAGTAAAAATTGCTTTCGGTTCCTGCAGCCGGCAAAATTTAACCGAACAGCTATGGAACGAAGTAGTAAGCCTGAAACCCGATCTCTGGGTATGGGGAGGAGATAATATTTATGGCGACACCCATGATATGCAGGTGATGAGAGAAAAGTACAACCAACAAAAAAATAATCCCGGTTACCAAAAACTGCTGGCCACCTGCCCGGTAACCGGTACCTGGGATGACCACGATTATGGCATTAACGATGGTGGAAAATTTTACTCCAGGAAACAGGAGAGCAAAACATTGATGATGGATTTCATCGGGTTTTCAAAGGATAATTCCATTCGCAACCACAATGGCATTTATAATTCGCATACCGTTAACAAAGGAAACCTGCGTTTAAAAATTATAAACCTTGATACCCGCTGGTTCCGCGACACGGTTTATAAGGAATACTACTTTGATTCAACAGCCAACCGGAGAAGGTACCGGTACATCGCCAACACAACAGGCGATATACTTGGTGAAGAGCAATGGCATTGGCTTGAACAGGAACTGAAAAGCAGCAACGCCAACCTGAACATCATCAACTCCAGCATCCAGGTTATTTCGGGCGAACATGATTTTGAAAAATGGTCAAATTTTCCTGCTGCCCGCAAACGGCTGATCGAACTACTAAAAAAGTATCCGAACAAAAAAGTTTTGATTATCAGCGGTGACCGGCACATTGCAGAAATATCAAAAATGGATATTACAGGCCTACCCTATCCGCTTTACGATATTACTTCCAGCGGATTAACGCATACCTGGGCTGAAGCCTGGGGCGAAGCCAATCAATACCGGGTTGGTGAACTGATTATGAAAAAAAATTTCGGAGTACTTGAAATCAGCCAGCAAGCCGAAAAACTTCAGCTAACCGTTTCCATTCGGGGTAAAGGAAATGAAGTCTTTGCCAAACACCTGTTAACGCTTTAGGTTGCCGCTTTAAGTTAGTTTAATTCTTAACCATTTGAATACGGACAATGACGGCACCCATTCCGGCAACAGAATCCCCGCTTTTTAATGATAGGCAGTCGTAAACACCAGGTTTCCGTTTTCGAAATAGTAATCGGGTTCACCGATTACTTTACCTGAATTTACTTTTTTACTGACTCCCTTTCGCTTGTTCATAAACCTGCTTTATAAATTTTAAAATTGTGCCCGAACCCCTACCGTTGCATTAAAACGCTGCGTACTGTACCCGTACACTTCGTAATAATCCTGATTAAGGAGGTTGCGGAAGTCGCCAAACAATTTTATCCGGTTGTTGATCACAACATACTCCATATAAACATCCAGTAACTGGTAGGCGTCCAACACCACCGGGCTTGCGGCAAACGTGTTAAAATCGAAAAATAAATCGTTTCGTTGGCCGAAGGTTTTAAAGTTCAAACTGGCAAAAAGTTTTTCCGTTGCCTGGAAGCCCACATTAAGCCCCACCGAGTGCTTTGGCCTCCGAAGCAGATCATTCGGCTTTGTCTCCGTACCTGCACCCACGGGTGTGGTAACTTCTCCTTCCACATACGCATAAAAGCCCGTGAAAGTGAACTTGTTCAATTTATAGAATGCCTCCACTTCAACGCCCCGGTCAGCCAGTTTATCCCAGTTTATATAACCGGTGGTGTACGCAATTACGTTATCTATTTTCCGGTTGAAGTACGTCAACCGCACATCCACCTTCCCATCTTCGGCCAACCATTGCAAGCCCCCTTCAAAACTTTTACTTTCCTCCGGCTTCAAATCCTCATTGGCACCAAACGGGCCATATAATTGTGAAAGCGTTGGCGCCTTGAACCCCGTGGAATAATTAATGAACAGCTTTGCTTTTTTATTGATGAGGTAAGAAGGATTAACACTGTAAGTAAAATTATTTCCATATACCGAATGGCTGTTCAAACGTCCCCCCACTTCTGCTGAAAACCCCTTTAAGTTGTTAATGAAAAATGAAACGTAAGGACTTGTGATGGTTGTTTCAGGATTTTCAATAGTGGTGTTTGTGGCTATCATTTTAAATTGTTGGTACGAAAGCCCACCCAATACTTGCACATGGGCGGATAGGTTGAACTGAGCAAAAATTTCACCGTGGTCAAAGCGGCCATCATAATCGTTGGAGCCAAACATATCCGAAAATGTTCTTTCGTATTTATTATGTGCATACATTAACGATACAGAACCATTTGTTAACCGGTAATCCGTATTTAGCCCATACTGCAAGGTGGTAGCATCATACTTTGCCCCGGCATCATCGGTAAATGCACCCAAATCATAGTCACCTTTAAAATCGTTAAACCGCAAAAACGGACGCAAAGAAAGTTTTTCAACCGGCTTGTACCCCACGTATACCTGAACTGCATGCTGTTCCGCACCATCCTTATCAAAACCGGCCGTACCGGTTGTATCTCTGGCCTCGCTGAGCCCATCGGTTTGAAAACGTGTGTAGCCCAGGTTGTAATCAAATTTTTTCGTACTGCCCGAAACGCCAGCATTCCCCCGAAAGGTATTGTAGCTGCCGTAGCTTACCGTGCCTGACCCACTTACCGGTTTATCTCCTTTCTTTTTGGTGATGATGTTGATTACCCCGGCAATGGCATCGGTTCCGTACAAGGTCGATTGGCTTCCTTTTAAAATTTCAATGCGTTCAACCTGGTCGATAGAAAGCAAGCGCAAATCAAAAGCACCATCTATGCCCGAAGGATCGTTTACCGGTATGCCATCAACAAGTATAAGTGTATACTTACCTGCTGCACCACGCAAAAAAACCGATTTATCCTTGGCGGGATTACTGTTCGCCCCGTTGATGACCAGGCCCACCTGCTCATTCAGCAATTGCGACAAATCCTTTCCGGCACTTCGTGATAATTGCTCCTCATCAATGATGGTGAGTATTTTTCCGGTTTCAGAAACATTTTTCGGAAACTTGGTGGCCGTTACCACCACCTCACGAAGTGTAGTTGATGACAGTGAATCTTGTTGGGCGTTTGTTTGCGTTGGTACCCAGAACCAACAGGCAATCATGGTCATTGCCCAGACTTTAATCTCTTTTTTCATAATTGAAAAAGGTTTTAACGGTTCGAAAAAAGAGTAAAGGCTGAAAATGAATCAGGTGGGAGGCGATAAGGCTACCGCGCAGGCACATGAATCACAGTCGCTTTTACCCGAAGCACTGAAAAACAATTTACTTTGGCAGGTCTCCTGGCTTGCATCCCTTGCCTGCGCCTTCCCATCCTGACGATGACGTCTGAAAAGTGGCTTAAAGAATCAGACAAGTGCAAACGATGCTTACAGTTGCGGGAACAGCCCCCGCTTTTCACGGGGTTCCCTTTTCATCCTTTCTGATTGGTTAACCAGTCAGGAACCAAAGCGGTGCAAGTATAAAAGTAACGAGTGAGGTTGTCAAGTAGAAAATACCGATGAATATTCGGGGCAATCAATCCGGATATCCGCTTGCCGGAGTTGTTGATTAAGCAACCGGCAATAATGAGGATGCCCTTTAAAATTGGCCTTATAATGGACACAGGAATAACACATCCGCTGAATACTAATTATACCTTGTTGATTTAAATGATAAATAATGTCGAGTAAGCCAAGGAGCATGGATTCTTTTTCAGCCTGGCTTAGTTTATTGATTGGACGTTGAATTTCCTGTGTAAAAACGGCTGATTGCATGGCTAACTCCCGCCCCTTAGCCGTTAGTTCAAGCGTATGACTTCGCAAATCCCGATTGGGTACGCGCTTCACCAACTTCTTCTTCTCCAGTACTTTTACCGAATCACTAAGAGTAGCCTTGGTTAAATTAAATGCTTCGGCTAGCAGACTAATCGTTCGTCTTTCAACCGGCTGGTAAAGAAGAAAGATCAGTATTTGCACCTGCACGGGACTTAGTGCGTGGGCTTTTCCCTCATTCCACAGCAATACACGAAATGCCTGGGCTATTCGTTCAAGCGCAATTACAATTCTTCCTTCAACCTGCGTATTCTGTACCTGTAAATTAAATGGCGATTGCGGCATTATTCACATCCTTGCAATTCACAAATATAATACCCCAGCTCTTTAATTTGGCTTATCCATTCCGGCAAGGCCACCTGAACATGACAAAACCGGCATTCGGCTGAAGAGAGTAGTTTTCCTTGCATTCCCTTTGAGGCAAGGTACTCCGTGCCAAAGGAGAAAATTTTAGTTGCATCAGTGAAGGTGCGTGGAACAATTATGTCAAAATTCATTAAGCGGCCATCACTCCGTTTAACCCAGGTATCCCAAACGGCTACTTCCATATTAAAATTCACCGTTTTTGATATACGGATAGCACCACAGTACGACCGTTAAGGTTACGGCTTTGAACCATGCATGATGCATGGCATCCACTTCTTTTGCAGCATGCCCCTTTTTTTCAAGAAATGATTTGATGGTTGCGGTAATCGGGTAAATAAAGGCTACCATGTACCGGAAATGAATTATGGGAACGGTATCAACGCCATCGGTTTTGTTTTTCTTGGAACTATGGTGCCGCCTGGCAATTTCATACTGATAGTCGAGCCAGGTTTGATCGTAGGGGCGGTTGCATACATCCATAATCCATTGCCCGAAGCGGGCCCGTACGGCAGCCAGATAGTCGGCATTGGGCTGCCCGTTTTTGGTGAAATAATGTACCAGGTGATCATTACCCCCTACATACCCGTACCACAAATCCAGCACCTTGTCAACCTGGTCCTTTAACACATCGCCCGCCATCCGCAGGGCGCGATCGTCCTCATCGGTCCATAACAACGTTTTCTTTAATAAAGCCAAATCCTGAAGTGAAACAGGCGATTTGTCGAGCCCGGCCTGGCCGTAAGCGTATCCTTTACTTGTTGCCATAAGGTGTAAATTTTGTTTAACTGCATAAAGTTAGGAATCCTAACTATAAAAGCAAACATCAATAAACAGACACCCGTTTCGGCCTGTTACGGCAAATAACTAATGGAACATTTGAACGCGTGGTACCCGGAATGAGAAGGCAGGTGGCGGCCACCCAAGCAAAAGGGATTACTTTTTCACCAACACCGCTTCGGTGAGAATGAAATTAACATGGTCAATGTCATCGGAGTTCAGTTTAAGTTTACCGCGCACGGTTATCAGGTCATCTACCTGAAATTTTCCGGGATTGGTTTTAAAAGTAACCTCAGCGATAGACTCCGGCCCGCCACCTCCGCAAAAGAAGCACTGGCTCATGGGGTATTTTGAAATGATAATGTAGTTGCCCTCTTCAGGCGCAAACGGGACATAGTAACCCTCAACCGTAATTTCTTTACCCACCAGTGCTTTTAAGGCATCCGGAAAATTGGGGTAAAAAAGATACTCGCCAATTTTCTCGTAATATTTGGGCTCAAACTTGGTTTTGGCAAATTCGTTCCAGGCATCAAACTTCGGGGTTTGAGCGACCACTGAAGATGCCATAAGAAAACTTACAGCAAAAAGTATAATTCGCAGATTACTCATAAGTTGGTTAATGGTTGTTAGTTGTTCGTTATTCGGTTTAGTTTCCAGCCAGTACTTTTGAAATATCCGTTCGATACGCCTGCCAGGCAGGCAGTAAAGCACACAACATTCCCAACAACAAACTTCCCGCCAAAATTATCCATTCTTCTCTATAAATAATAAGTCCGGTAATTCCGGTTTTCTCAATCTCTTCAATCACCTGCGCCATCACCCACACAACTCCATGCCCCAGCGCCAAACCAACCAGGCTACCCAACAACGTTAAACTTACACCTTCGGTCAAAATGGTAAAAACCAGTCTTATGCGGGTGGCGCCCATCGTGCGCATAACGGCCAAATCAAAACGCCTTTCCTTCAGCGAATTATACAGGGCAATAAAAATGCTCAGAGCTGAAATAATTATCAGCACATAAGCCAAAATCATCAGCGCATCAACACCCGTACCCAGAATGGTGAAGAGGCGGGCTGTTTCAAAGGCTGGCGATGCGGCCTGCATGCTGGTTTGCTGGTTTACATAGCGCGGCAATTGGATGGCGCCCATGGGCGAACGATATTGAATTAATATGGAAGTAAGCTCTTTCGTTGAATCACCGGCTGCCACCGAAGGCACCAATACCGACTTTCGAAGTGAATCAGTGACCACTTCAACAAGCAGGTCGTGTACTTTCCACACACTTTCCACCGAGGTGAGGATAAGGTTATCAAGTACCGAGCCGGTATTCTTCAAAATGCCAACAACCTTAAACTGGTGTTCTTCGTGGGCGTGCCCTCCGGCCGAAAGGCCGTGCGCACTTTCAAATTTATCGCCAACACCAAACCCGGTAAGGGATGCCACGTTGGCTCCCAACACGACTTCCAGATCATGCTGAAACCATTGTCCGGACTGCAATTCAGCATTGTATAAAGCAGGATAATCCAGGTTGGTGCCAATAATGCGAAATACCTGATAACTGTCGCCCAGCGCCATGGGTATTGCTTTTTTTACAAGGCGATGCTTCGCAATTTTTTCGGCCTCGGCCAGGTTTATGTTGCCGGTAGGAAAATCAATATGAAAAATGGTGCAAAGAATCAATTGCAGTGGACTCCCTTTCGCTCCAACAACAAGGTCAATTCCTTTTGCATTGGATTGAATCTTCTCTTCCAGTTGCCTGCTGAAAAGAAGCAGCACTACCATTACCGCAATACCCAGCGAAAGCAATACAATATTCAGTACCGTGTTCAGCGGCCTTGCTTTCAGGTAACTCCATACCAATATGCCCAGGTTCATGCGCGCAGCATAATGTGTTGACTGATAACAGATTTCAGGCGGTGGTCATGCGTGGCCACCAACAAGGTAGTTTTGTTTTCGTTTGCCGCCTGAAGCAACAGGTTAATCACCCGCTCGCAGTTTTTATCGTCTAATGCCGAAGTCGGTTCATCGGCCAGGATTACCGAAGGTTTATTCAGTACCGCGCGGGCAATGGCCACCCGTTGCGCCTGGCCCTGACTTATTTTTAATACGCTTTGATTTCTGTAATTGGTAAGCGAGAGGTGATTAAGCACCTCTTCAACGCGTTGTGCAGCCAATGGCGCTTCCGCCAGGTAGGATGCCAGTAACAGATTTTGCTTAACGGTTAGTGCGCTGATTAAATGATTGCGCTGAAAAACAAATCCGATTTTTCTTCCGCGAAGGTGATCCAATTCCTTTTCCGAAAGATCAGCCAGTTCGGCTCCATCAACTTGCACCGACCCTGTGTAACCGCGCAACAGGCCGCCTATAAGATGAAGCAACGTTGTTTTACCACTACCCGAGTCGCCCAACAGCAGGGCATGTTCACCGCTACCAACTTGAAAATCAGGAAAGGACATAGGCGTTGAACCTGCGTACGTAAACGACAAATTTCTTACAGTAACCATCTGAAACTCCAAAAATAAAAGTCTGGCCGGGTTATCCAGCCAGACTTGCATAAATTAATCGTTAAAGCCGGCCGCTATTGTTTAATCGGCTCATAGTCCTTAAACGGTGACAGTGAAATTTTTTCCATCATCTCACGATACTGCTTCCAGGTGGTGTTAAAAAAGTTGTTTACGCGATTAGTCACCTGGGCAATCTTATCCTCGGCATGTTTATACACGCGCCTGTCAGTATCGCTTATCGGGTCGCGCGAGCGGGCCACATAGCCCAAAGCGGTTTGAATGTAGGATACCGGAGTCGGATCGGGCGCACGCAAGATGCCCTGGCGGGTATCTACCTTGCCAAGGATAAAATCGAATAACGCATCGATAGAATCTTTCATAGCTTTTGTTTTGTCGGCTGCCTCCTTCAGGTCGGTCCGCTTTGCATCTTTGATTCTCTTTTCAAAATCCTCAACCACTTCTTTCGATTCGCGCAGCCTGTCGGTAGCAACTGTGGCTTTGGCGCGCAGGCCTTGTAAATCTTTGAGCATGGCGTAGCGTTGTTCATAAACACTTGCCGGAACATCCATACGTGGATCGGTTTTAACGGTAAGCGTTGTTGAATCTTTCTGGTCGCCAAATGTGACACGCAGTTTATACGTGCCGGGCAAAACCGGTGTACCGCCAAATCCGCCAAAACCACCTCCGCCACCGCCTGGTTCACCGCGAGGCCTTTCGCGCGATGGCTGCCGATCGCTACGTTCATTCAGCATCCAGCTCATGCGGTACACGCCATTTTCATCAGGCGCCTTCTGGCGTATGGTGTTTATCAATTTCCCCTGCGCATTGAAAATCTCCAACTTCACTGAATCGTATTTTACTCCGGGCTTCGACTGTGTAAGTGCTGCAGGTTTGGCTTCAGCAACCGGCTTTTTGGTTTTGGGGTCAATCGCAGGTTTTGTTTCTTCTTTGGGTGCAGTGGGTTTATTCACGGCATAGGTAATCATCGCTCCGGCAGGTCTGTTCTGGCCGTTGAATACTGCATCGGCATCGAAGCGCGGGCCTGAAGGCTGCTGTATGGAAACCTGGTAGGCATCGGGTGGAGGAAACAACTGCACTGTTTTGGAAGGCATGCCTCCGGTTTTAGCCATTTCGCGCAAGGGCCGGATATCATCCAGCACATAAATGGCGCGGCCAAATGTACCGATAACCAGGTCATGTTCGCGCGGATGGATTATCAAATCCATTGTTGGAACACCTGCCGGATAATCATGTGTCCAGCGCGTCCAGTTTTTGCCTTCGTCAATGCTAACGAACAATCCGTTCTCTGTTCCTAAAAACATGAGTTTAGGTTCAACCGGATCCTGCACAACGGCCAGCGTAAAATTGCTTTCACCCACCTGTGCGGGTGTCACCAGGCTCTCCCAGGTTGCTCCATAATCTTTGGTGCGGAATAAATACGGTTTGTAATCAAACATCCGGTAGTTATTAACCACCACAAATGCTTCACCGGCATTTTTTGATGATGCCTGAATTTGCGGAACCCATGCACCCTTGGGCATACCGGTAATCCGCGATGAAACGTTTGTCCAGGTCTTGCCACCATCCTGGGTAACCTGCACATTGCCGTCATCGGTACCTACCCAGATGACGCCCTGCTTTACCGGGCTTGCTGCAATGGCAAGAATGGTGCAGTGATTTTCAGCCCCGGTGGCATCCATAGTGAGGCCCCCGCTTTCATGCTGCTTTTGTTTTGACGGATCGTTGGTTGTTAAATCAGGCGAAATGATTTCCCATGTATCGCCTTTGTTGGAGGACTTATGAAGAAACTGACTTCCATAATAGATGGTTGAGTTGTTGTGGGGATCCTGTGCAAGCGCGGCATTCCAGTTGAACCGGAGTTTCATATTCGGATCGGGATGCGTTGGCCTTGTGTTTTTGGTGAAGCCGGTTTTCAAATCGTATCGTGCAAGGTTTCCACCCTGCGACATGGCATACCCATAACGTGCATCATCCGGATCAGGCAATACATCAAAGCCATCGCCAAAGTATGTTTCCTGCCAATACGAGTTGCGAATGCCGGCACTTCGCCATACATACGCAGGTCCTACCCACGAGCCGTTATCCTGCATGCCGCCATACACATTGTACGGATGTTCCATGTCCACATTAATGTGGTAAAACTGCCCTACCGGGATGTTGTCGGCAAATACCCAGGTTTTACCCATGTCGCGTGAAATGTTCAGGCCGCCATCGTTACCATCGATAATTAAATTTGGGTTTTCGGGATGAATCCACCAGGCATGGTGATCGGGGTGCACGCCCGAATACTGAAGCAGTTGCCGGAATGATTTGCCCCCATCTTCGCTCACACCGACCCGTGAGTATATGGAATAAAGTCTGTTCTCGTTTTTCGGATCGACATAAATCTCATAATAGTAAAAGGGCCGGTCGCCTATTTCTTCTTTGTCATTCACCTTCACCCATTTCTCGCCACCGTCATCCGAACGGTACAGGGCATTTTTTTTTGCTTCAATAAGCGCATACACTACGCTGGGCTTACTGCGGGCGATGGCCAGACCCATGCGGCCTAACTCACCTTCGGGCAGGCCTTCTTTGCTGGTGAGTTTCTTCCATGTTTTTCCTCCGTCATACGTTACATGCAAACCGGAAGACGGCCCACCCGACTTAAACGTCCATGGCATTCTGCGGTGCTCCCACATGTTGGCGAATAATTTATTCGGGTTAGATGGATCCATCACCAGTTCGGCACAGCCGGTTTTGTTATCCACAAATAGAATACGTTCCCAGGTAGCACCTCCATCGGTGGTTTTATAAACACCCCGCTCAGGATGTTCACCCCATGGCGAACCGATTGCTCCCACATAAACCGTGTTCGGATTTTTCGGATCGATAATAATCCGATGAATGTGCCGCGTTTTTTCGAGGCCCATTTTCTTCCACGTTTTACCACCATCTAGCGTTTTATAAATGCCATCGCCCCCGTTTAAACTGTTGCGCGGGTTTCCTTCACCGGTACCTACCCAAACCACCGAGGGATTATCCTGCTGAATAGCGATTGCACCAATGGACTGTGTTAATTCCTTATCGAAAACAGGTTCCCAGGTTACGCCACCGCTGGCCGAAAGCCATACACCCCCGGAAGCTGCACCGGCATAGATGATATCCGGATTGCTGATCACAGCATCAATGGCGGTTATCCTGCCGCCCATGGCCGCAGGACCGATGGCACGGGGCTTCATGCCTTTGAGTTTGTCCATGTCGAGTTTTTGTGAAACAGCCTGCGAAAGTGTAAAGAACAAAACAATACAGGCGGGGATGGAATAAATTGCTTTCATAGAGTTGATTTTAATGCGTTAAAGATACCAACCGGCAAGCCTGTTCACGGCAGGAAATGATCAGAAACTAAATTTAAAGGATGGGATGCCTGCATATTACATGAGTGGCACATGCTTACCTCACAAACGAAACTTCCTTCACATCAAAGGTCTTTGAGGTGCCGTTTACATCAATCACCAACCGGCCGCTTTCATCGGTGCCTGTAATGATTCCGGAAAAACGCTTACCCGCACTGATAAAGTAATGCGGCTCACCTATCCAATAAAGCCGCTCCAGGTATTCGGCTTTAATAAGCACAAATTCATTCTGCTCAAGCATAAGGTAGCGCGATTCGATACAGGCAACAACCTGCTCAAAGCAGTTTTGTAAGTTGAATGCTTTACCGGTAAGCATTTTGAGTGATACGGCTAAAGGCGCCTGAAAAGTTTCCTGGTTGATATTCAGGCCAATACCTACAATTGCATGCGATATGAAATTGCCGGTGATGTGGTTTTCAATAAGTATTCCACACACCTTGCGATCGGCAACGAGCACATCGTTAGGCCATTTGATGTAAACCTTCTTCTGCTGAAGCGTCCGACTAAGCCAATCATGAATACCCAGCGAAACCACCATGGTAAGGTACGCCTGATTTATTGCTGAAAACCTAGTAGGGGTTATAACAATTGAGAAGGTGAGATTCTTGGCAGGTGCTGCCTCCCACCGGTTTCCACGTTGTCCCTTACCCGCAACCTGTTTATCAGTAATCATTATCGTTCCGTTTACCTCACCACCCGCCCCGATTAGCTTGCTTGCTTCATCATTCGTAGAGTGACATTCTGGCATATAAATTAGGCGTTTGCCCATGAAAAGGGTATTGGCAGGGATTTTATACATGGAATTGTTGTAGTTTTGCACGTAAACCGAAGATAGCTGAATGGCAAAAAAAAGAAAGGGTGGCAGTTCGGAAATACTTTGTGATGCCATCGTAAAAGGAATGCAGGAGAAAAAAGCCGCTGATATTCTGATTATGGACCTCCGGAAAGTAAAAAATGCCGTAGCCGACTTTTTTGTTATCTGTTCGGGCAGCTCGGATAGGCAATTGGATGCCATAGCCGACTCGGTTGACCAGGAAGTGTATAAGTTGGTTAAAGAAAACCCCTGGCACATTGAAGGAAAAAACAATAAAGAATGGATGCTGCTCGACTACTTTGATGTGGTCGCCCACATTTTCCGGCACGACCGCAGGGAATATTTCGCACTGGAAAAACTCTGGGGCGATGCAGAGATGATTGAAGTAAAATGAGCCTCCGGGAACATATTGAGATTTAACCCGTTATTGAACAAAAGCAATGTCAGACACCAAAAAAGACAATAATAAAATTATCCCGCCCAAACCACCGAAAGGCAACTACCAGCTTTGGGTTATTCTGGTAACCGTGGCAGTTATCATGGGTGTTATGTATTTCGGCAACTCATCCGGCCTGCCCGAAGTAAACCGCAGCGAGTTTGAGTCCATGATTAAGAGCCGCGATTTGAAACGCGTTGTGCTGATCAAAAACATGGATGTGCTGGAGATAACACTTACCGCCAGCGCCCTTCAAAATGCCAAATACAAAGAGCGCCTCGAAAACAGCAACCGGTTTGGCGTAAATCCTAACGGCCCCCATTTTAAAATGAAAGTGGGCACCATCGAATCATTTATTACTGAATACAAAGAGTTAAACAAAGACATTCCCCGTTCCGAACAGGTTGACCTGCAGTTTGAAGAACGCAGCGATTACTTTAGCGTACTTGTGCAATGGGGTTTTCTGTTCCTGCTGCTTTTCGGATTCTGGATGCTGATGCGGAGAATGACGGGCGGTGCAGGGCCTGGCGGCCAAATCTTCAACATCGGTAAATCAAAAGCTGCCTTGTTCGATGCCGAAAACAAAGTGAAGATAACCTTCGAAGATGTAGCCGGCCTTGACGAAGCCAAGGAAGAAATTCAGGAAATTGTTGAGTTCTTAAAAAATCCTTCCAAGTTCACCAAGCTGGGCGGAAAAATTCCGAAAGGTGCTTTGCTGGTGGGTCCTCCGGGTACCGGTAAAACCCTGCTGGCAAAAGCCGTGGCCGGTGAAGCAGCCGTGCCTTTCTTCTCACTTTCCGGCTCCGACTTCGTTGAAATGTTCGTGGGGGTTGGCGCAGCCCGCGTGCGCGACCTCTTTAAACAAGCAAAAGAAAAAGCACCCTGCATTGTTTTCATTGACGAGATTGACGCCATCGGCCGCTCGCGCGGAAGAGGCCAGATGCCCGGTGCCAACGATGAACGCGAAAATACGCTCAACTCGCTGCTGGTTGAGATGGATGGATTTGCTACCGACTCAGGCGTTATCATCCTGGCGGCAACCAACCGCCCCGATGTATTGGATTCCGCCCTGCTGAGGCCCGGCCGTTTCGACCGGCAGATTAGTATTGACAAACCGGACATCGTGGGCCGTGAAGCTATTTTCAAGGTACACCTCAAGCCGATTAAACTTGATCCGAACGTTGACATCAAAAAACTTTCGGCTCAAACGCCCGGCTTTGCCGGGGCGGAAATTGCCAACGTGTGCAACGAAGCTGCGCTTATTGCTGCCCGCAGAGACAAGAAGGCTGTTGATATGCAGGACTTCCAGGACGCTATCGATCGGGTGATTGGCGGGCTCGAAAAGAAAACCAAAATCATCTCACCGGAAGAAAAGAAAATCGTGGCCTACCACGAAGCCGGTCATGCCGTGGCCGGCTGGTTTTTAGAACATGCCGACCCGTTGGTGAAAGTTAGCATTGTACCCCGTGGAGTTGCCGCCCTGGGCTATGCCCAGTATTTACCAAAAGAACAATTCCTCTACCAAACCGAGCAATTGCTGGACGAAATGTGCATGGCCTTCGGTGGGCGTGCGGCCGAAGACCTGGTGTTCGGAAAAATTTCAACCGGTGCGTTAAGCGACCTGGAACGGATAACCAAAATGGCCTACAGCATGGTTACGGTTTATGGCATGAATAAGGAAATCGGTAACATTTCATTCTACGATTCCAAAGCCAACGATTACACCTTCCAGAAACCCTATTCCGAATCAACGGCCGAAAAAATTGATAAAGAAGTAAAACGTATTGTTGATGAGTGCTACGAGCGCACCAAAGGCCTGCTCAGCAAGCATCGGCAGCACCTTGAAGTAATTGCCAACGAATTGCTTCAAAAAGAAATTCTCTTTCAAAGCGATCTGGAACGGCTCATCGGTAAACGCCCGTTCGATAAGCCCACCACTTATCAACAATTTACCAACGGTAAGCCGGAGCAGGTTAAAACTGAAACCAACGGCACGCCAACCGTAACGGAAACTCCGGCTGCAGAAGAGTCAAAAGCCTCGCCACAGTAAATACTGATATTTGGACTTATATTTAAGCCCGGTTCAACCGGGCTTTTTCATTTTATGGAAGTAATACTGAACAATAACAAGATTTATTTCGCTTCCGATTTTCACCTGGGTGTTCCGGATACGCAATCGAGTCTGGAGCGCGAGAAACGAATTGTTCGCTGGCTTGAACACATCCGCCACGATGCCCACAGCATTTACCTGATGGGCGATATTTTCGATTTCTGGTTTGAATACAAAAAAGCCATACCCAAAGGATTTATCCGCCTGCAGGGCAAACTGGCCGAACTGCGCGATGCCGGCATACCCATTTACTTTTTTACCGGCAACCACGACATGTGGATGTTCGACTACTTCCCCACCGAACTGGCCATTCCTGTGTACCGCAAACCGATTGTGCTTACCGCTGCCAACCATAAATTAATGATTGGCCACGGAGATGGCCTGGGGCCTGGTGACCACACGTACAAAATCCTGAAAAAGTTTCTCAACAGTAAATTCTGTCAATGGCTGTTCGCCCGTATTCATCCTAATCTTGGCATTGCCATTGCTCATTACTGGTCGCGCAAGAGCCGCATCAGCAACACCAGGCGGGAAGAAAAATTTCAGGGCGAAGAGAACGAATATCTGCTGGCGTATTGCCGTGATGTGGAAAAAACTACGCACCATGATTTTTATATTTTCGGGCACCGGCACTTGCCCCTTGATTTAGCGGTTGGGCAACAAAGCCGGTATATCAACCTGGGTGAATGGGTGCATTTCAGTACATATGCTGTTTATGATGGGAAGAACGTTGAACTTAAATCATTCGAGGGCTAAAATCTTAGCGTTACTACTTGTTTATTTCAGCCTGCCGGTAGCAGCCCAACAAGCAGGAATCGAAATTATTTTATCTGCCGAACCCGTTAATGCCTTTATCGATCGGCCTGGCGATTTATACATACAGTTGAAGAACGACCAGATAATAAAATACAGTAAAGAAGGTAAACTAATTGGCGAATTTAAACCCAAAGAATCGCCAACGATTTTCGAACCACGCGATGGTTCAAGAACATTCACCCATTACCGAGCGCGCAACCTGGCAGGCTTTACAGGTTTTGGAAGTGAACCAAAAACTCCGATTAATGAAGAGTTTGCTATTGAACCCTGGCTGGCCTGTTCAGCCGGGGATCAGGGTATGTGGATTTTGGATAAAGCAGATTACAGTTTGAGACGGATAAACCTCGCTTCGCTAAAAACAGAAGCAGAATTTACACTGCCAGCTGGTTTACATGGCAACGTTGAATTACTGAGAGAATACCAGGGCTTTCTCTTTCTGTTAATTAATAGCCAAATACACATCTTCAGCGGGTTCGGTAAGCAACTGAAAACCATTCCCGGTGAGGAAATCAGGTGGTTTAATTTTATCGGTGAAGAACTCTATTATGCCGATAAAGGAAGGTTGAACTTTTATGATTTGTTTGACGGAACGCAGCGAAAAGAATATACTGATAGTACCGCCCTCTTTATTCTGCTAACCGATGAAGTTCGGTATGCGGTTTACCCCGGTAAAATGGTTATTTCGCGTATCAATTAAGCACATTCCGTGTGCCAGCGAACAATCCCTGTGTTCAGAATTGAACATATTTGTACATTGTGGAACAGCCCGAACTATAATTAGGGCTTTATAAGCAGTTATTAACCGTGGCATGGTATTCGAGTACCTTACCCACCCTAAACAAACGAAATGAGTACCGAAAGCGCCCGCCAGGCCGAACGCCAGGCAAAAATTCTGATGATTGATGATGATGAAGATGTGTTGCTGGCAGCCAAAATGTTGCTTAAGAAACAGAACCATCATGTAATCATCGAAAAAAATCCAAACAAAATACCCTTCCTCCTCAATAATGATACCTACGATGTAATCCTGCTGGACATGAACTTCAGCAAAGACATTACCAGCGGCAAGGAAGGCTTTTACTGGCTGGAGAAAATCCTTGAAAAAGATCCCAACGCAGTGGTTATCCTCATCACGGCCTTTGGCGATGTGGAAATGGCTGTAAAAGCCCTGAAGCAAGGCGCAACCGATTTCATACTAAAACCCTGGCAAAACGAAAAACTCATCGCCACCATTTCAACCGCCATCCGGTTAAAACAATCCTACAACGAGGTGGACAAACTGCGCAAAGCCAAAGAAATGCTCGAAGAGCAGATCAGCAAACCCTTTGGCGAAATCATCGGCCAAAGCCCGGCCATTAAAGAAGTATTTACCCTGATTGAAAAAGTAGCGAAAACCGATGCCAATGTTTTGATACTGGGTGAAAACGGAACCGGCAAGGAACTCATTGCGCGCGCCATTCACCAGCGTTCCCTCCGGAAAGACAACAGCTTTGTGGCCGTTGACATGGGCGCTATTACCGAAACGTTATTTGAAAGCGAACTCTTCGGGCACAAAAAGGGCGCCTTTACCGATGCGCGCGAAGACCGGCCCGGCCGCTTTGAACTGGCCAATGGAGGCACCTTATTTCTGGATGAAATCGGAAACCTGAGTTTGAGCCTGCAAAGCAAACTGTTGAGCGCACTGCAATCACGCCAGGTAACGCGTGTAGGCTCAAACCAACCCATACCGGTTGACATCCGCCTGATTTGCGCCACCAACATGCCCCTGCACCAGATGGTGAAAGAAGGCACCTTCCGCCAGGACCTCCTCTACCGCATTAACACCGTTGAGATCCGTGTACCTCCGTTGTGCGACCGGATTGAAGATATTCCGTTACTGGCTGACCATTACCTGAATTACTATGCCCGTAAATACCACAAGCAGGTTACCGCTATATCAGCCGGAGCCATTGACAAGCTGAAACGGTACGCCTGGCCCGGCAACATCCGCGAACTGCAACATGCTATTGAACGAGCCGTAATCATGACCGACTCTGCTTCATTACAGGAAACAGACTTCCTGTTCAGCCGGCCGGTAACCGCCATGTCGCCCGAAACGCTGAACCTCGATGAAGTTGAAAAAGCCGCTATTGTTAAAGCGCTGAGCATACACAGCGGCAACATTTCGAAAGCAGCCGATGAACTGGGACTTACCCGCGCCTCGCTGTACCGCAGAATGGAAAAGTACGGACTGTAACAGTTGCCTGTGTACCTCAACCGGAAATCGCCATATCTAACACGCCTTGCCATCCTGGCGGTTACCATTCTTGCTTTTGGATTTTTTCTGTTCGACCGGAACAGCTACATCCCTGCCCTGGCCTTACTGGCTGCCTGCGTTTTCCAGGTGAAGCAGCTGCTTGACCTAATCGAAAGACCGCAACCTGCAATCGGATCGCTTCTTCAGCTAATACGCTTTGATGAAATAACTGCTTCGTTTAAAACGGATAGCACCGATGCCGATGCCAAAGAACTGGAAAAACAGTTAAACGAAGTGTTGGTAAAAATCAGGAATTCACGGCAGGAAAAGGATACGGAATACCTGTTCTACAAAAACATTGTTATGCATGTAGCCATCGGTCTTGTAATTTTCAGGGAACGCGATGGTAAAATCGAAATTTTTAACAGCGCAGCCCGAAAACTGCTGCGGATAAATAAAGCCGACACCCTGCAAGACCTTAAAGAAGTAAACGAACAACTGGTTACGGCCTTCATCCGGTTAAAAACCGGAGGCCGCGAACTGCTGCGGCTGCAGGTTGGCGAAGACTTTATCCAACTTTCGGTATATGCCATTGAACTTACCCTGCGGGGTGAAACGTTAAAGCTGATTTCATTGCAGAACATCCAGAGCGAACTGGAAGAAAAAGAAATGGAAGCCTGGCAAAACCTGGTGCGTGTGCTTACGCACGAAATCATGAATTCGGTAACCCCTATCTCCTCGTTGGCCGGAACACTGGAGGATGAGCTGAACAATCATTTAAAAAACCAGCAGGATAAGCCGCTTAATGCCGAACAACTTTCGGATGTACAACTCTCGCTTCAAACCATCAGCAAGCGCAGCGCCAACCTGATTCACTTCGTAAAAGAATTCAGAAGCCTTACCCACATACCCAAACCCAAACCACAATCGGTAATGGTTCAGCCCCTGCTGGAAGAGCTTTCTATGCTGCATAAAAATGAGCTGGCCGAAAAACAGATAACGATGAATATCCTGGTTGAGCCGGCCGACCTGACCATTATGGCCGATAAGGGCATGATTGAACAAGTACTGATTAACCTGATTAAAAATGCCATCCAGGCTTTTGATGAACAGCCTGATAAACAAATAACACTGCGAGCGTATTGTAACCAAAAGTTACGCCCGGTTATATCCGTTCGCGATAACGGCAGCGGTATTGATCCGGATGCGCTGGAAAAGATCTTCATTCCGTTTTTCACCACCAAAAAAACCGGCTCCGGTATCGGCCTGAGTTTATCCAGGCAGATTATGCGGCAGCACCAGGGAACACTTACCGTAAAATCAACCCTGGGCGGAGGAACCGAATTTATCATGCGGTTCTAGGTTTGGACTGAACCCCCTCATTTAATACCTTTGACCACCTTTTTAATTACCTTATGCCAAACGTTTCAGAAGAAGTGGCCCGTATCCTGATCGAAAAACTGGGCGTTGCCGAATCCGAAATAAATCCCGATACCAACCTCGTTAAGGATCTGGGCATTGATTCGCTTGATTATGCCGAGATTGTGATGGACTTTGAACAAACCTTCGACATTAAAATACCGGATGACGATGCCGAAAAACTCACTACCATTGGCGCTGCTGTTAAATACATTGAAGACAAATTAAAGGCAAAGAAGTAACCGTTAGCAGCTTTCGTTCCCGTTTGCTTCCGATTCAAAGTAACTCCACAACCGTTTCATTGTACGGGCCTCTTCATTGCGTAACGGCTCAAGCGAAGCCTGTGCCGGAAGGTGCAAAATGTACCATCCGTTTTGTTGCTCGTGCCAACGTACCAGGTACTTCTTGTCCTGCTTCATCAGTATATCCATTTCGTAAATCTCTTCATCGTGTTTGTCAAGCATCCCCGTAAACTGCAGCAGCACATGATCTTTTTTATAGAGAACTCCTTTTTTAAAATCAATTGTGCTCAATTTAACCAGCAGCCGGTCTTCGCGGTTCCAGGCTTTAAACTTGAACACACGGGGTTGAAATTCTTCCATTTCGGTTAATTTTGCTGGCCTTTCCGCATGAGCGAATTTAACAAGCTATTATTCATTATCAACAAATTTTCAGGCTCGGGTTTACGGCCGAAACTGGAAGGAAAAATTCTTACCGCGTGCGAACAGCACCAGGCTGAATGTACGATTCAATTTACAACCTGTCGCGGGCATGCCACTGACCTGGCCAAAGAAGCCATTGGAAAATACGATGCTGTAATTGCTGTTGGCGGTGACGGCACTGTAAACGAAATCGCCCAGGGTTTACTGCATTCAAAAACACCCCTGGGTATTTTACCCAAAGGTTCTGGTAACGGGCTGGCACGTCATCTGGGCATACCAATGAATTTGGAAGAAGCCCTGCAGGCACTATTCAACAGCAAAACCATACTGATGGATACGTTTAATCTGAATAACCGCTTATCGGTGAATGTATCGGGCATCGGGTTTGACGGCCACGTGGCTAACCTGTTTGGTGAAAATAAAAAACGGGGCTTCTGGGGGTATGCCCGCTTTGTGATTAGTGAGTATATCCGCTTTGCTGCCTTTGAAGCATCCCGTATTCAAAACGATACTGAAGAAGAACTAAAACAAAATTTAATTATCGCAATAGCGAACTCATCGCAATACGGAAACAACGCCCGCGTATCACCGGGTGCCTCGGTAACCGATAAGCTGCTGCACCTGGTTTCCATAAAGAAAATTCCATTGTATAAAAGTGTACCCTTTGCATACCGGCTTTTTACCCGCACCCTGCAAAACAACACCACCTACCGGAGTGAACCGGTACGAAACCTGGTGCTGCAAACCAGCAAACCTGTACCCTTTCATGTTGATGGTGAGCCTTGCGGAGCAGACTTAAAATTTGAAATCAAAATTAATCCCGCTTCATTACCGGTGCTTGTACCGGAAAAAAGTTTGTCTTCTATTTAACTCCTTTCAGACTAATTAAGTACAGCAGGACCTGGCGTAGGATTGCCCGTGTCGAAAACATACCGCCAGCTGCCGTCATTTTTACGCTTCCAGATGGACACGTACATTCCATAAAGTATTGTATCACGTTGTCCATCAGGGGTTTTGGTATGTACGGTATAGCTGCCCAGGGTATACCCCAACCTGCCGCTCGCTTCGGCCTTCAGCGGAGTCCACAAAAGTTTTGTATTACCGGGCGGGTTTTTCTTAAACGATTCCATCAGGGCAAATTTACCTACTACAGGTTGTTGCCCTGCTGTTGGCTTTACTACATTTTCATCGGCATAAAAAACAAACGCTTCAGCAACACCCTTCTCCTGGGCCATCCGGTTAAAATTTTTATCGGCATCAAGTACCTGTACGCGCAGCGTTTCACTGGTATCATCAGGCTGGCAGCCTGACAAAAAAAGAAAGGCGATGCATAAATAAAAGCGAGATAACATGATGCCGGGGATATGCGCTGACTAAATTTTTCCCTCAAATTACCGTAATATGTAACAAAACAAAATGAAGAAGCCGTAATATTGTTATGTGACGAAAAGATTGTAAATGGATTACGAAATTTAAAATTCGGCACTTTGTTATCCGATGACGAAATACGGCATGAATACGCCATTCTTAAACAATCGGCTAAAAAACCCGAAGCGTTTGGCGAATTGTACGAAAAGTACTACGACCGGATCTTTAATTTTATTTACCGCCAAACCGATGATGAGGAACTGACGGCCGACTTATGCTCGCAAACCTTTCTGAATGCACTTAAAAACAGCCACCGGTTTGAGTACAGGGGCGTGCCCGTATCCAGCTGGTTTTACCGCATTGCGGCCAACGAAGTAAACAAGCATTACCGTAACAAGAAAAAGACGCGCGTTTTTTCCATTGAAGAAGTGAAGATACGCGAGCTGATTGAAATAACTTCAGAAGGATGGGATGAAGAACTAATGCAGCGTTTGCTTAATTATTTAAAAGAATTGCCCACCGATATGCTGGAGGTGTTGGAATTGCGGTTTTTTGAGGATAAAGATTTCAAAGAAATCGCATTCATCCTGAACATAACCGAAAGCGGGGCAAAAATGCGCACCTACCGGGCTCTGGACCGGCTGCGCAAAAATTTTAACCTTAGCATTAAGTACGATGGGAAGAAATGAAATACGGTTACGCAGACAACAGATGAGCAGCGGGCGCATAGCGCGCCACCGCAACTACTCGGAATTAATGCGCCAGCACGATAAAGAAATACGCCTGAAGCGCGTGCTGCGGGTGTTTACTTATTTCCTGATTATCCTGTTTCTTCTCATTTTGTTATTCATTGTTATCCGCTGGGAAGGCAAGCAACGCAGTGAATTGCACTTCAAAAAAATAAATCAGTCGTATTCAGTGACTTCTCATGAAACATAGAATTGGGTAGTTAATAACTACCTGACCTATGGTACCGAAAAAGAATCCTTCAAAGGATGTGCACCGGCTTTATCCGGCACTCCTGTCCAGCGGCTTAATCATCAGCCTTGCCCTGATAGCCATGGCCTTTCAGTGGAAAGCAAAAAAACAACCCGTAACAAGCTGTCGATTTACAACAACCGAACCTGTTGGGATTATTCTTGAATCACCCTTGATAGTTGAAAAAACGGAGGCTATCCCAAAACCGGTTAAAAAAGTTCAGGTTATCGATCTGAATCAAACAAAAGGTACAGATAATCCATTCGAGGCTGACACCTTTTCGCTAATTCCATCTGAACTCCCGGCTGAAACCAGTATTACCCCAATCGTACTAACGGCACCCGAACCCGTTGTTGACACATTTCTGATTGTAGAAAAGATGCCCCAACCGGTTGGCGGCTATCAGCATTTTTACACGTTCCTGTCAAAAGCCATACACTATCCCAAACTGGCTCAACGAAATGGAACACAAGGAAAAGTGTTTGTTGAATTTATTATTGACAAAGCCGGTAATGTATCGAATGTAAAGGTGATTAAAGGAATTGGAAGCGGCTGTGATGCCGAAGCGGCCCGTGTGGTGGCTTTAACCCGGTGGGAACCGGGCAAACAACGCGGTACCCCGGTAACCGTTAAAATGGTGATGCCCGTGTGGTTCCGTTTACATTAAATGGAATTACCTGTTGCTGGTAGCCGACAGGGCGGCACGGTATTCAGGAGTGTAAAACAGTACATCAATTACATCGCCAACCGGCTTGGTATTTCCTGCCAACGAACTCCATCTAAAGTAACCAAGATGACATTTTTTGTTTTCAGTTCCTGTGGGTATGAGAGAACTGCAATTAAAACGAAGATTGAAATGAGGTAATAAAACCTCATTTACGGAATTTTAATTTACCCAAACACAAAGCTACCTTTCAGGTGTTACGTTATTGTATACCGATAGTTATTCTACTTTTACAAGAACCTGCTGCTGTTAAGAAAAGTTTCAGAAGCTAATACCAAAGCAACTGATTCAGTATCGGTGTTGTTACCTGCCGGCTAACATTGATTCCACCGGTCCCGAACTTTCATTTGCAACATTAAATGCAAGCCCCAAAAATGCAGCAACGGTTTTTGCAATTTGTTTCTGAAACAACTGACCCTGGGTACGAACCTCTCCTATGGGCCTGGTATCCGGCCCGATAACAGCCATCCAGATCTGGTCAGCTTCCGGAACCTTAATGCCGTGATGCTTCCAGTTTTCCGTATCCACACCCCGTCCATGGTCTGTTGTAATGATGATTGTTGTTTTATCCTTATATTGTACATCGCTTTGCAGGTAATTCCAGAGTTCACCAATAAACCTGTCGGTATAATGGGCAGCATTGAGATATGCTGCATACTCGTTAAAAACAACTCACGGGCCCGCGCATCTTCCTTTTTTGAATACTTTTCAACATAAACCAACTCCCATGTCCGATACCCTTTTGTAGATCTTACTTTTCCCGCATTGTGCAAAGCAAGCCGTTTTTGTAAATCTTCAGTCATGCCCTTGTACAGGCGACCATCCACCTTGCTCTTAATCACATAAACGAAATACATAGAAATTGAAAATAACAAATCCCGGCCATCGTTCGATAACCGGGATTGTTGATGTGCACTCGCAGGGATTCAAACCCCGAACCTCTTGATCCGTAGTCAAGTGCTCTATTCAGTTGAGCTACGAGTGCGGTAAAAAAGGAGTGCAAATGTAAAAAAATATATGGCCCGGCCAAAAACACACTTTTGCACCCCACCGCAAAAAACCTATTTTTGGGACTTGGTAAAACCTGTACTGATGCTTAAGAAGCTTGCAACCACTGTTTTGTTCGGGGTTATGGCAGTAATAACCTTTGCGCAACTCGAACCTGAAAAAAAACGTAAAGGCCGACCTGATATACCCGGTACGTTCATGGTGGAATACGGCTTTAACTGGTTTACCCGGCCGCCCCAGGATTTAAATAAAGGTTTCTGGGGTTCGCGCACGCTCAACCTCTATTATCAATACGATAAACAATTCGGCTCATCACAATGGAGTGTTCACTCTGGTATTGGGTTCGGGTTGGAACGTTACAAATTGCAATCCTTTGTAAAACGATTCAGTAATGATACCATCAAGGTAAGCACGCCAACCCTCCACATTGATGCCTCAGGTAACACCCGGTTTATTAGTTCAGGCGCAGTTTTATATGGCGATACAACACGGGCGGCTACCAAATCCATGTTTATTACAAACTATGTGGATGTACCCATCGAATTCCGTTTTACAGCCAACCCTAACGACCCGGCAAAAAGTTTTAAAGCTGCTATTGGAGGCCGGTTTGGTGTTTTACTGAATGCCCAAACTAAGTTAAAGTACCGGGAGGATGGCGAAGTGAAAAAATTAAAAGACCGCCAGGATTTTAACCTGAACCAGTTTCGCTATGGCGCTTACGGTCGCGTTGGCGTTGGCAACGTGTACCTTTCTTTTTACTACAACTTCAGCGATTTGTTTAAAGCCGGAAAAGGACCAGATGGTACGGCAACCTCAAATTACACCATTACGCTTTCGCTGGTTAGCTTTTAAGTTACTTACCAGAAAAATCAGGTTTCCGTTTCTCAAGAAATGCCTGAACACCTTCACGGTAATCCTGTGTGCTGCCGGCAATTTCCTGGCAGTAGGCTTCATAATCCAGCATTTCATCCAGTGTTGATGTTGCCGATTTGGCAAGCATCTTTTTAATCAGACCTATGGCTTTGGTTGGTGCTTTAGCAAAATAATCGGTGTATTCCTTAACGGTTTCATCCAGTTTTTCGTGTGGAACTACCTTGTTTACCAAGCCTAGGGCCAGGGCCTCGCCCGCTTTTACCCGGCTGCCCATGGCGCAAAGTTCAAACGCCTTGGCCATTCCGGTTAAGCGCGGAAGAAAGTACGAGCTACCCGAATCCGGCACCAACCCGATGTTGATGAATACTTCAATTAAGGTTGCCTCTTCTGATGCTACAATCATATCGCACGCAAGCGCCAGCGAACAGCCGGCACCGGCAGCTACTCCGTTTAACCGGCAAATAATCGGTTTGGGTAATGCACGCATGGCGCGGATAATCGGATTGTAACGCTTATGGAGCGATTGTAAAAAAGACCGCTTTTGATTACCGGAGGCGGCTTTCAAATCCTGGCCTGAACAAAAAGCCTTGCCTTCACCGGTAAGCACTACCACGCGTACCTTGTCGTCTTTCGCTACTGCTTTCAATGCATCCTGCAGCTCAAAAGTAATTTCATCGTTCAGTGCATTGTAAACGTCAGGCCGATTCAATGTAATGGTGGCCACCCCATCGGCAACTTCGTATTTGATAAAGTTAAATGCATTCATGGTTACGAAATTGATTAAAATAAAATTAGCATAGCTGTAAATGCTGTGGTAAATCCGGCTATAGCACCAACCAAAATCTGGCGTGGCGTGTGGGCGTTTAATTGCAGCCGGGCCGACATGATGGCGCCTGCCACCAGCAAGGCAATTAAAAAAGGAATAAACAAACTTCCATCTTCCGCGGCTTTGGTTAGCGGCAATAAAATACCCAGTACACCCGAAACGGCCAGGCTGTGAATGCTGGCTTTATACACCAGTGTAATAAAAAATGAAACCAGCACCAGGGCATCAACCACCAGTAACAGTTTAAACACGTTATCCTGAAGGCCAATGCGCGTTTTGTAATAAAACATAAAGGTACCGGCCAGGTAAAGTAAGGTAATAAACAGAAAAGGCGTTACCCGTTCTTCGCGGCTGATCATTGAAAAAGACCGTATTACCCCGAATTGCCGGAAGAACAGCAAATTAACACCGGGCAGTAAAAACGTTATTACGCCTACAAATAATACAAAATGCTGTTGCGTTTCCATTTTGATCGGGTACAAAGCCGGTGGAAAGTAAACCGCCAATAGCCCGAATAAACCCGATGGAATAAGCAGCGGATGAAACAGGTAAGAAAAACCTTTTGCCAGTGTATTCACCTTACAATTCTTTACGCAAACGGGCCACCGGTATATTCAGTTGTTCGCGATACTTGGCTACCGTGCGCCTGGCAATGTTGTACCCTTTTTCATTAAGCATTTTTTCAAGCTTATCGTCAGAGAGCGGCTTGCTTTTGTCCTCCTTCTCGATTATTTCTTTGATAATTTGCTTCACTTCCCGGCTGCTCACCTCCTCGCCTGAATCGGTTGAAATGCCTTCGGAGAAAAAATATTTCAGCGGGTAAATACCAAAATCGGTTTGTATGCTCTTGCTGCTGGCCACCCGCGAAACCGTGGAAATATCCATGCCAATCATGTTGGCAATATCCTTCAGGATCATCGGCTTCAGCTTGGTTTCATCCCCTTCGAGAAAAAATTCGTACTGAAAATCAACAATGGCACGCATGGTTTTCAGCAGGGTTTGTTGACGCTGCTTAATAGCATCAATAAACCATTTGGCCGAATCCAGTTTTTGTTTAACAAACGTAACAGCTTCCTTCAGCTTTTTATCTTTTTTATCGCTTTTATCGTAGGCCTTGAACATTTCGGTGTATGACCGGCTGATGCGCAGTTCAGGTGCATTGCGCGAGTTAAGGGCCAGTTCAAGCTTGCCGTTATTGTTGGTAAGGATAAAATCCGGAATAATGTATTGATTTTTTACCATACCGGCCGAGCCGCCCCCTCCGGGTTTGGGGTTTAGCTTCACAATCAGTTCAACGGCATCGCGAACAAAGTCTTCATCTTCGGTGCCCAGCTTTTTCTGAATTTTCTGGTAATGCTTTTTGGTAAACTCGTCATAGCACTCTGCAATAATCTTTTTTGCCACGGCTACATCCACATCGCGACCGTTATCCATACGATCCAGTTGAAGCAACAAACACTCGCGTAAATCGCGCGCGGCAATGCCGGGCGGATCAAACGTTTGAATCTTTTTTAAAATACTCTCGACTTCCTCTACGGTAGTTTCAATACCTTGCGAAAAGGCCAGGTCGTTTACGATGGCTTCCAGTTCCCTGCGGATGTACCCATCGGCTTCGATGCTGCCGATAAGTTGTTTGCCAATGGCCTGTTGTCGTTCATCAAGGCCCAGGTACCCCAATTGGGTCATCAGTTGTTCATGCAGGCTGGTAGCCATGGGGATGGGCATTTCACGATCGTCTTCATCTTCATCGCCTCCCCCATCGGCCTGCATTTTATACCCGGCATAGTCGTCATCGCGCAGGTAATCTTTTATATCAATTTCATCCTCACTCCCCGAAGTTTCCTGGTATTCCTCTTCACTTCCGGGCTTTTCATCAACCGGCTCATCGGAGCCTTCTTCCAAAGCAGGGTTTATCTCCAGTTCCTCCTCAATGCGGCTTTCCAGCTCGGCCGTTGGCACCTGCAATAGTTTAATAAACTGTATCTGCTGGGGCGACAGTTTTTGTTGTAACGTTTGGCTTAATCCAAGTTTCTGCATCAATCCACCATTCAAAAACAATATAGGCAAAGGTATTAATTCATGGCGTTCATGAAAACCCGGGTACCGGTTTAAGATTCTTGCTGGTTTTTGATAAGAGTTTTAAAATACCTTTTTTTGCGGCCTGAACTCACACGGATAAAACAGGGTATGAGGCGTACAAAAATCAGCGATTTACTTCAAGCAGTGCCCGATGGCCGGGAGGTTGTGGTTATGGGGTGGGTGCGAACGTTCCGGAATAATCAGTTTATCTCAATTAATGACGGTTCCACCATCAACAACCTGCAGGCGGTTGTTGACTATACAGCTACCGATGATGCTACTTTAAAACGGATTACTACAGGTGCCTGCATTTCCGTTACCGGAACCCTGGTTCCTTCGCCTGCAAAGGGGCAACCGGTAGAAGTCAAGGTGAAGGCAATTGAAGTTTTAGGTGATTGTGACCCGGAAAAATACCCGCTTCAGCCAAAGAAACACTCCCTGGAGTTTCTGCGCGAAATTGCTCACCTGCGCTCGCGCACCAACACCATTAGCGCTGTGATGCGTGTGCGGCATGCCATGGCTTTTGCAATTCACCAATTTTTCAATGAACGAGGCTTCTTCTACATCCACACACCCATCATTACCGGGTCCGATGCCGAAGGCGCAGGCGATATGTTTAAGGTTACCACACTGAATTTAAATAAGCTTCCGAAAGACGAGGCCGGCAACATTGACTTTAAAGAAGACTTTTTTGGAAAAGAGACCAACCTAACTGTTTCTGGTCAACTGGAGGTAGAAACCTATGCGCTGGCGCTTTCAGAAACTTACACGTTCGGCCCCACGTTCCGGGCTGAAAATTCAAATACCACTCGCCACCTTGCCGAGTTCTGGATGGTAGAACCCGAAATGGCATTTTACGACATCCACGACAACATGGAACTGGCTGAAGCTTTTCTAAAATACCTGTGCCGGTATGCACTGGAAAACTGTGCTGAAGATCTGGAGTTTCTTAACAAGCGCGCACAGGAAGAGGAGATGAGTAAACCCCAGGAACAACGCAGCGAACTGGGACTGATTGACCGGCTGAAATTTGTTGTTCAGAATGATTTTCAACGGCTTACCTACACCGAGGCCATAGATATATTAAGAAACTCCAATCCTAACAAAAAGAAAAAATTTCAATACCTCATCGACCAGTGGGGTGCCGACCTGCAATCGGAACATGAGCGTTACCTGGTGGAGAAACATTTTAAAAAGCCGGTTATCCTTTACAACTACCCGGCCGGTATTAAAGCCTTTTATATGCGGCAAAACGAAGATGGCAAAACGGTTGCCGCAATGGATATTTTGTTTCCGGGTATTGGCGAAATTATAGGAGGCTCGCAGCGCGAAGAACGGTACGATAACCTGTTGAAGCGTATTAAAGAACTGAACCTGCCCGAAAAGGATTTATGGTGGTACCTGGAACTGCGCAAATTCGGTTCAGCACCGCACAGCGGTTTCGGATTGGGCTTTGAGCGGCTGATTCAGTTTGTTACCGGCATGACGAACATACGTGATGTAATTCCATTCCCGAGGTACCCGGGAAATGCGGAATTCTGACAATCATTATCATACTAACTAAAAAACCCTGACGGCAACCGCCAGGGCTCGGAGTATTTATTGAGAGAATCGGATTACCTGTTCCCCATTTTTTCCATTTCTTTATCGAATGTCTCTTTAAATTTCTCGTAGTCGTAATCAATCTTCAGGCGCTCTTCCTTCGAAAGGCTTTCATTATACTTCGAAACAATGTCGGCCGCTGATAATTCAATGGCCACATAGGTTTTAAAGTTGCCTTTGTCTGTCTTAACCTGCTTCTCGCAGATTGTTTTTATCCCGCTAAGGGTTTGGTTAACAATGGTGCGATTGAGTTGTTCAAATCGTTCTTCGAGTTCTTCCTTGTTATTGAACTCCCGCGAATTCAGGTAATTATCCGTAACGGTTTTTACGGTTGACTGAATGCTTGCAGCCAGTTCGGCACGGGCATTATCCATGGCTTTCTTTTTGGATGCCACCAGGTCCATACTTTCGCCCAGCGAATTAGCCCGGAAAAATTTGTTGTTGGTAAAATAATCCGGACCGGAGCAGGGTATGTTCACTTCAACTTCACCCTTCGGAAGTTTTTCCTTTCCTTTACAGCCGATCATCACCGCACCGGCCAGTGCAAAAAGGAACACGGAAGAATAGGTCAGTTTTTTCATAATCAAATAAGTAGTTGGTTAATGTATTTACTGTGGCAATTTTAAGACCAATTTACGAGCAGAACATTTAGATTTAAATAATCCATCGAATTTCTTTCAAAATCATCAATTTTTACTGAAGAATCGTGTTCAATAATTCAGCCATCCGCTCCTTTTCAAGGGTTTCGAGCGCTTTGTTATAGGCATCCTGGCTGGAGCGCTCATAATCAAGGCCGTAGCCCTTTATGCGGTCCAGGGTTGTAGCATAAATCTCCTTTCCTTCGCGAACAGCCGAAACTTTGATGACTCCTGTAAGGAAAGTGATGTAAATACTTCCGCTCACCGAGCCTCTTTCCGAATCGGCCTGCACTTCAAACATCAGATCGGCTGCCGATTTATCATTAGTAAACTCAAATCCGTTATTAGCCAGCAGGTTTTTAAGCTTGTTGCTTAACTGGTTGTTATTACGGGCTGTACCGAGGCTCTTTTCTTCGGCCACCATGTACACCACGGGGCGTTGCACTTTGAGCAGCACCTTGGTAACCGGTACATTTAATGTTTTGGCCACCAGGTTATAGATGGTTGAACTGGAGCCACTAATGGCGTCAATGTTCACTTTAACAGCCACCGTCTGTTCCAGTTCACGGCTTGCGATTTTTGTAACCAGTATTTTGGCTGTCCCGCTCTCATCGGTTTTGTAATCCGGAAAAACATCGCCTGCACCTTTATCGAACGCAGCTTGTAGTGGCAGCATGGAAACTGGTTTATTGTCCTCCATGAAGGTTGCTTTTACAGTAAGAGGCTGTTCCTTCAGGTTGACCCTTCGGTTAACCTGTAGTTCGGCCGGTTCAATACGCAGTTGAATAGTATTGAGAATTTTTTGAATGGAGGCATACACTTCGTTGGTTAGAAGAAACTCCTGGCCATCAACAGTTACCGGAATGGCTTCAGCCAGGTATTTTTCAACACTTCGGAAGGACTGGAAATAAAAACCAAGGGCTTGAAGATACTCTTTTGCGGCTTCTGAGGCGCGGGCTTTTTTCAGAAAGTCGGTTGCCAGCAGAACCGCATTGCGCTTTTGTTCTTCTTTTATCTCGCGGTAGCGCGCCACCGACAAGCGGTAATAAACCCAATAGTTGCGCTCATCTTCCCAACTGCCAACCAGTTCAAACTCTTCCAGCTCATCGGCAACAGACGTTTGTATAATCTGCTCATAGGTCTCTTTAAAGTTACTCCGGTTTTCTTCGAATGTGCTGAGGATTGACGTACTTGAAACAGTTACTTTAATCTGTGAAACGAGGTCGTCCAGTGCGCTTTTTTTGGCTGCCTGCACATAATTATTGGTACCGTCCTTAACGCTATGACCTACTCCGGTATAGTAACCGCGTTGGGCCGATTCACCCTTTAACCAGGCTGGCCGCGTATCCACTGGCTGCTGAACCTTTGGGCTGCAGGAGGGGTTAAGCAGCACACTAAAAAAGCAAACCAACCTAAAATTTTTTAACCAGAAACTGCGTTGTAAAATCGGATTCATTCAGAACGTTTAATCAGTGAAGACAAATCTAAGGCCAAATCTGTTTAGAATTTAGAGAGTCTGTATTAAATTGAATCGGTTATGGACATCACGATTATGAGAAAATTATGGGTTTTTGTGTTGTTGAGTGCATTTACGGCCTGTCAGGAGAACGAAAATGCCCTGAGCAATTTAACCGGAAATGAAGTTACCTATGCCCTGCAAGCCGGTTCGGTGTACCCGGTAAGCGGTAGCGTTACCATTAAAGAACGAAAGGATGGAGCAGCACAAATTGTAGTTACCCTTTCGGGAACAGAAGGAAACCTCCTGCACCCGGTGCACCTGCATTTAGGCGATATTGCAACACCGGATGCGGAAATAGCTGCGCTGTTGAATCCGGTTAAAGGAAACACCGGTACGAGCGAAACCACCCTGGAAATGCTGGCCGATGAAACGCCCATAACCTACGAGGCGCTTATTGCATTAAACGCCTGCATAAAGGTACACCTGGCTGACTCCGGCCCTGACCGCGATATCATCCTGGCAGGCGGTAACATTGGCAGCGCCCACATCAACGATTCGGGCAGAAGCCGCATTGAGTTCGGAGTTTGTAAAAGCGAGTAGTATTATCCGGCAAAAGCAATGAAAACCTTGCGTTTCTTTACCGCAATCACTCTTTTGTTGCTTCCGTTGTCTTCCGTTTTTTCTCAAACCGACTCGTCTGGTACCATTCGTTTAAAAAAATACGAGCGCATTTACCTTGCCGCGTATGATGACACTACACGGGCTCTGGCTACCTTGTTCCTGGCAAAACGACAACAAATCATTGGCCCGCATACAACCAGTGAAATTGAACGCTACATCGGGCTGAATATGAAAACCAACTGGATAGTGTTTGGCGTTTCATCTGTAGTGCTTGTTACCGGCCTTGTTATGGCCGGTAACGCGCCTCCTTCCGAAGGACAGGAAGATATTAGTTTCCTGATACCCCTGCTTGGTGCAATGGGCATGATAGCGAGTGGAATTAATCTGGGTGCGCAATACATTCTGCTAACACCCTATACGGTAAAAAAATATTTCAGACTGGTGGAAAAATATCAAGCCGAAGGGCAACTGCCACCCTATTACGCAAAGCGAATCCGAAAATATCTGCGATAATTACCGATAGCTCTTAGTCACCGCCTCCTTTGGAGGCAATTTCATACGAGCTCATCATGGCCGAGTAATACTCCCTGTTTAAGCGTGCAATATTGGTAACACTAATTCCTTTAGGGCATTCCGCCTCACAGGCGCGGGTATTGGTACATGCACCAAAGCCCTCGGCATCCATTTGGGCCACCATGCGTTCAACACGTTCTTTCCGTTCGGGTTTACCCTGGGGGAGCAGGGCATACTGCGACACTTTAGCACTGACAAAAAGCATGGCCGAAGCATTTTTACAAGCGGCCACACACGCCCCGCAACCGATGCAGGTTGCTGCGTCCATTGCTTCATCAGCAATTTTTTTGGGTATGGGTATTTCGTTGCCATCGGGTACGCCACCCGTATTCACCGAAATATATCCGCCAGCCTGTTGGATCCGGTCAAAAGCCGTTCTGTCAACCACAAGGTCTTTAATTATAGGGAATGGCTTTGCCCGCCAGGGTTCAATGGTAATGGTTTCGCCATCCTTAAACGAGCGCATGTGCAACTGACACGTGGTGGTTTGCAGCGGACCGTGCGGCCGGCCGTTAATGTACAGGCTGCACATGCCACAGATACCCTCGCGGCAATCATGGTCGAAGTGGACAGGCTCCTCTCCTTTTTTAATTAACTCGGTATTGAGCACATCCAGCATTTCGAGAAACGACATATCGGGTGAAACGTGGGTGTGCTTGTAGGTTTTAAAACCCCCTTTGTCATGCGGGCCTTTTTGCCTCCAGATCTTCAGCGTAAGCTCCATACTTATTTATAACTACGTTGGGTAAGTTTTACATTTTCAAATCGCAATTCTTCTTTGTGCAGCACTTCAGGCTGGTTATCGCCTTTGTATTCCCAAGCGGCCACGTAAGCAAACTCATCATCTCTACGTTTGGCTTCACCGTCTTCAGTAGCCGATTCTTCACGGAAGTGCCCGCCACACGACTCGCTGCGGTTGAGGGCATCATCAACCATCAACTCACCAAGTTCCATAAAATCAGCAACGCGGTTGGCTTTTTCCAATTCCATATTCAGTTCATTACCACTACCCAATACATTTACATTTTGCCAGAATTCCGCCCGCAATTCCTGAATTTTCTTCTTGGCTATTTTCAAGCCTGCTTCATTCCGCGACATGCCACAATATTCCCACATGGTGAGACCTAATTCACGGTGAAATTCGTCCACGGTTTTCTTGCCTTTTATGTTCAGCAATTTTGCTATCCGGTCGCTCACCTGTTGTATAGCTTCTTTAAACTCGGGCCTGTCAGTACTTACTTTCTCATACGGCATACCGGCCAGGTAATCGCCAATGGTATAGGGTATTACAAAATACCCATCGGCCAGTCCCTGCATCAGGGCACTGGCGCCCAGCCGGTTAGCACCATGGTCAGAGAAGTTTGCTTCGCCCAGTGCATATAATCCGGGTACGGTAGTCATCAGGTTATAGTCTACCCATAGTCCGCCCATGGTGTAATGAACGGCCGGGTAAATCATCATGGGTACTTCATACGGGTCATCGCCTGTGATTTGCTTATACATATCGAACAGGTTGCCGTATTTGGCTTCAATTACGTTGCGGCCATCGCGTTTAATGGCATCGGAGAAGTCGAGAAAAACCGCCAGGCCGGTAGAGCCTACTCCGCGGCCTTCATCGCAAACATATTTTGCATTGCGCGAGGCCACATCGCGGGGAACCAGGTTACCAAACGAAGGGTAACGCCTTTCGAGGAAATAATCTCTATCGGCTTCGGCAATCTTTACCGCATCGCTGGCCTTCAATCCTTTAACGGCTACCTTGGGCACCCACACGCGCCCATCGTTACGAAGTGATTCTGACATCAGTGTGAGTTTGGATTGATGGTCGCCCGAAACCGGAATGCACGTAGGATGAATTTGAGTGAAACACGGATTACCAAACAACGCCCCTTTTTTATGGGCGCGCCAGGCGGCCGTTACATTGGAGCCTTTGGCATTGGTTGAGAGATAAAATACGTTACCGTAACCGCCCGTACATAACAATACTGCGTGAGCGCTATGCGCTTCAATCTTTCCGGTTACCAGATCGCGGGTGATGATACCGCGGGCTTTACCATCAACCAGCACCACATCCAGCATTTCGGTTCGGGTGTATGATTTAACCTTACCGTTGGCAATCTGGCGGTTCATGGCCGAATAAGCACCCAGCAACAACTGCTGGCCGGTTTGGCCCCGGGCATAAAATGTGCGCGATACCTGTGCGCCTCCAAATGATCGGTTGGCCAGCAAGCCGCCATATTCGCGGGCAAAGGGTACACCTTGCGCCACACACTGATCGATTATGTTTACGCTTACTTCGGCCAGGCGATAAACATTGCCTTCGCGGGCCCGGTAGTCGCCTCCTTTTATGGTATCATAAAACAACCGATACACACTATCGCCATCGTTCTGGTAATTTTTTGCAGCGTTGATACCGCCCTGTGCCGCAATGCTGTGTGCTCTGCGGGGGCTGTCCTGAAAACAAAATGTTTTTACATTATATCCTAATTCGGCCAACGAAGCGGCTGCCGATGCTCCGGCCAAACCGGTACCCACTACGATAATATCATATTTCCTTTTGTTGGCCGGGTTAACCAACTTCAGGTTGAACTTGTGTTTCGTCCATTTTTCCGCAAGCGGCCCTTCAGGAATTTTGGAATCTAACTTCATATCGGTACAAACAAGTTAAGCGATTAAATGTTGAAGTACATGGCAATGGGTATCCAGGCAAACAGTGCCGGAACAATCAGCGCGAACGCTTTGCCTACAAAACTGATAAGCGAATTATATTTTAGGTGGTTTAAGCCCAATGTTTGAAAGGCACTGATAAAGCCGTGCCACAAGTGAAACGCCAATGCAACCATGCAGAATACGTAAACGGCAACGTACCATTCTTTAGCGAACCAGTAATCCACAAGGCCGGCCAGATCGCGCACCTGATGGCCATCGTAATCAACTGTAGCTACCGAGCCAAAGTGCATCTGCGCCCAAAAATCTTTCAGGTGGATGACAATAAAAATCAAAATCAAGGTTCCAAGGATGCCCATATTGCGAGATGCCCAAATTGAAGATTTGCCGGAGGTTACCGCATAACGCTCCGATCCACGCGCTTTGCGGTTCTGAATGGTGAGGTAAAAAGAAAGCAGAACGTGTATGAGAATGAAAGCAAAATTTCCTTTGGAAATGAATTGAATGAGCGGATTGGTGCTCATAAACTCGGCATAGATGTTAAATGCCCGGCCACCATCATTCTTCAGTAATTGAAGATTACCGGTTAAATGCACAGCAAGGAAAAGAATGAGAAAAAGGCCGGTGAGGGCCATGACTAATTTTCTTCCGAGGCTACTGGTTAAAAAACGGATAAACCAATTCATGACTTACTTGCAATTAAGTCATGCAAAATACCTCCCGAAGAATTACCAAACAATGTTTGTTGAACAGGAAACAAAATCGTTATCAGGCAAAAAAAACTTCGAACAGGAGAAAAATAACTGCTATGGTGCCAAGTACAACAAACAAGAACCACTCGCGCCTGATAAAATTCATTACCGCCTTCATGAACTGCTTCATCTTACTTAAAAAATGGTTAATGCTGTAAGGCTAATTTCAGGCCTGAAAAATTAAATGTTTGATAGTCAATTATTTACATATAACAGAGTTGAACTAAAAACGGATTAAATTCCCAATATTGAACTAATATTCCAAAATGAACCAAATTGAAATAACTAACCAATAGCCTATTTTTACGCTGTAAACCACTACCACTTTTTAATTACTGATGTACCTGATTTTTGACACGGAAACTACCGGTGTTCCGCACAATAAAACTGCTCCGTTAACCGATCTGGAAAACTGGCCGCGACTGGTACAACTGGCCTGGCAACTGCATGACAACCGGGGTAAACTTCTTTCGCAACAGAATTTTATCATCCGGCCCGATGGCTTTAACATCCCGTTTAAGGCCGAGCAGGTGCACGGCATTTCAACCAAACGTGCTTTGGAAGAGGGTACTGAACTGGATGCCGTATTGGCTCAATTTCTATCAGATGTTGGCCAAGCTACCATGTTAGTAGGGCATAATATTGAGTTTGATATCAACATCATCGGGGCGGAATTTATCCGCAGAGACCTTGACCCCCGAAAAATACTTGAGCTCCGGAAGACAGATACCGGAATCGCCTCCATTGAATTCTGCCAGCTCAGTGGCGGTATTGGCGGCAAACTGAAAATGCCGCGCCTGCTCGAACTGCACGAGAAACTCTTTGGAAAAGGTTTTAACGATGCGCATGATGCTGCCTACGATGTAGCCGCCACAGCCCGCTGCTTTTTCGGGTTAATAACAAAAAAAGTTATCGCGCCAGTTGATGAAACTCCGGTAACAGAAATTGACTACGAAGAACCCGACCTGGAAACGGCAAACTTTGCTAAGCGCGAGAAAGTAAAACAGGCGGGTTACTCTCTTACCGGTGAATCAGAACCGGCTATTGAAAGCGCGTACTGTCACCTGCACGTGCACTCACAATTCTCCGTACTGCAAGCCACACCAGACATCAAGTCGCTGGTTAAACTGGCGGCCGATCTCAGGATGCCGGCTGTAGCCCTAACCGACCTGGGCAATATGTACGGTGCATTTAAGTTTGTAAGCGAAGCCCATGCGCTTGGGATTAAAGCCATTGTGGGATGCGAATTTTACCTGGCTGAAGAACGGAAGAAACTAAAATTTACTAAAGACAACCCCGACAAGCGCTACCAGCAGGTGTTGCTGGCAAAAAACAAAACCGGATATCATAATCTTGCGCGCCTTTGTTCACTCGGCTTCACCGAAGGTTTGTACGGTATGTATCCACGCATTGATAAAGAACTGGTTTCGCAATACCACAACAATCTCATTGCCACCACCGGAAACCTGAACAGTGAAATTCCGCACCTTATTCTTCATGTAGGCGAACGGCAAGCCGAAGAAGCATTTCAATGGTGGCATCGTTTATTTGGTAGTGATTTTTACATTGAGCTTAATCGCCATGGCCTTGCAGAGGAAGACCATGTAAACGAGGTTCTGCTGCGCTTCGCAACAAAATATGGCGTTAAGTATTTTGCCGCCAATGAAGTTTTCTACCTTGAAAAGCACGAAGCCAAAGCACAGGATGTTCTCGTATGCATTGGTGAAAATGAAAAACTAAATACCCCGAAAGGATCGGGCAGGGGCTTTCGTTACGGGCTGCCTAACGATGAATACTACTTCAAATCGCAGGAGGAAATGAAATCCATCTTCCGCGATTTACCGGAGTCCGTCCACACTATTACTGAAATAATTGATAAGGTTGAAGCTTACACCCTGGAACGCCAGGTGGTGCTTCCGAAATTTGAGATACCCCCGGGCTTTAAAACAGAAGATGATTACTTACGGCACCTGACATACGAGGGTGCAAAAAAACGCTACGATGAACTTAGTCCGGAAATAAAAGACCGGATTGAATTTGAACTGGAAACCATCCGCAAAACCGGTTACCCCGGCTATTTTCTGATTGTACAGGACCTCACCACGAAAGCACGCGAAATGGGTGTTTCGGTTGGCCCAGGCCGCGGCTCAGCAGCCGGTTCGGTGGTAGCCTATTGCACCGGTATTACCAATGTTGACCCTATTCAGTACGACTTGCTGTTCGAGCGTTTTCTTAACCCCGACCGGGTTTCTCTTCCCGATATTGATATTGACTTTGACGATGAAGGACGCGAGAAGGTACTTCAATATGTAATTGAGAAGTACGGCAAAGAGCAGGTTGCTCAAATTATTACGTATGGCACCATGGCCGCAAAATCCTCCATTCGCGATTGTGCGCGGGTAATGGACCTACCCCTGTCGGAGGCAAACCTGCTGGCCAAAATGGTTCCTGAACGGCCCGGCACAACGCTGGATGCTGCCTTTACAGAAATCAAAGATCTGGACAATATCCGGAAAGGAAACGACCTGCGTGCCGAGGTATTGAGGCAGGCTGAGGTTATAGAAGGCTCAGTTCGCAATACCGGAACCCACGCCTGTGGTGTAATCATCACACCCGATGAGCTGGCCAGCTTTGTGCCGGTTTCAACCGCCAAAGACTCCGCCATGCTGGTTACCCAGTTTGATAACAGCGTGGTTGAAAGTGCCGGATTGTTGAAAATGGATTTTCTTGGCCTCACCACCCTTACGATTATAAAAACGGCTTTAAAAAACATTAAGAAAAGCAAGGGTATTGAGATTGATATAGAGGCCATACCGCTGGATGATGAAAAGACTTATCAACTTTACCAGCGCGGTGAAACCACCGGCACGTTTCAGTTTGAAAGTGCCGGCATGCAAAAATACCTGAGGCAACTCAAGCCCGATAAGTTTGAAGACCTGATTGCCATGAATGCCCTCTACCGGCCCGGACCAATGGAGTACATCCCGGAATTTATTGCACGCAAACGCGGGCAACAGGCCATGAAATTTGACCTGCCCGAAATGCAGGAATACCTGGCTGAAACGTATGGCATTACTGTTTACCAGGAGCAGGTTATGCTGCTCTCGCAAAAACTGGCCGGTTTTAGCAAAGGCGATGCCGACATTTTGCGCAAAGCCATGGGCAAAAAGCAAAAGAGTGTGCTGGACAAGATGAAGGACAAATTCATCGAAGGCTGTAAGGCAAACGGTCATCCGCAGGCAACGTGCGAAAAAATCTGGAGCGACTGGGAGGCCTTTGCCCAGTATGCATTCAACAAATCGCACTCCACCTGCTATTCTTTGGTGGCTTACCAAACGGCCTACCTCAAGGCCAACTACCCGGCCGAGTATATGGCTGCCGTACTCACCCACTCGCAAAGCAACCTGGATAAGGTTACGTTTTTTATCGAAGAATGCCGCAACATGGGCATTAAGGTACTGGGGCCGCATGTAAATGAATCGGGGGTTTATTTTGCCGTTAACCAACAGGGTGAAATTCGTTTCGGCCTTGGAGCCATTAAAGGAGCCGGTGAAGCAGCCGTTGAAGCCATCATCCAGGAACGCGATGCCCGCGGCCCGTTTGAAGACATTTTTGATTTTGCCAAACGGGTTAACCAGCGTGCCGTAAATAAAAAAACCTTTGAGTGCTTTGCGCTCTCCGGGGCTTTCGATTGCTTCCAGGGCATCCACCGAAGGCAGTACATATATTCTAACAATGGAGAACCCAGCCTGATTGAAAAAGCCATTAAGTATGCGGGTAAATCGCAGCAGGAGGAACTCAGCGCACAGGTAAGTTTGTTTGGCGCAGCTACCGGCACAGCCATGCCCAAGCCTAAAGTGGATGCCATTGAACCGTTTAGTGAACTGGAAAAGCTTAACCTGGAAAAAGAGGTTATCGGCATTTACATCTCGGGGCATCCGCTGGATAATTTCCGCTTTGAGATTAGTGCCTTTTGCAACTCCATGTGCGGCCAGCTTGCCGACCTTGAAAAAATTGAAAACCAGGAAAAGAAAGTATGTGGTATTGTTACTTCGGTAGAACACCGGATGACTAAAACCGGAAGGCCTTTCGGCAAATTTACCCTGGAGGATTACTCGGGAAATTTCACCTTTACCTTGTTTGGCGATCAATACCGGAAATACAAAGACTTCATGTCGCAAGGGTGGTTTCTGTTTGTTGAAGGCGCTGTCCAACGAAACAACTGGGGAAACATGAATCTGGAGTTCCAGATACGCAACATCGAAAACCTGCATGACCTGGCCGAAAAACGCGTGCAGGGTATTGCTCTAAAACTACCCTTGCAGGCTATTAACCCGGAACTTATACTAACAATTGAAGAAACCGTTAAAAAGAATCCGGGAAAATCCTCCTTTCATTTATATGTCCTGGACGAACAGGAGTCCATCCAAACCGAATTACTGTCGCGCACCTACCGGGTTAATGCTTCCAATGCGGTTATCCAGGCATTTAAAAAACTAGGTGAAATCGGGATAATTTCCGACAAGACCGGGTTACGCTGGCTTGCGGATACCCTTGTTACTGAACCCGTACCTGAACCTGCAGAAGATGGAACAAATTCTTCTACCTTTGTGTTGGAAACAGCAGAACTTTAAAACTGACATAAATTCACAACATTATTATCATGGGAAAAACGATTGAACTCAACGACTCCAATTTTGATCAGATTGTAAAAACCGATAAGCCCGTATTGGTTGACTTTTGGGCCGAATGGTGCGGACCTTGTAAGATGATTGGCCCTATTGTGGAAGAACTGGCTGGCGACTACGATGGCAAAGCCGTGGTGGCTAAACTGAATGTGGATGAAAACCCGCAGACCGCAGCCAAATTCGGCATCCGCTCTATTCCAACCTTACTGGTGTTTAAAAACGGCCAGGTTGTTGATAAGCAAGTGGGCGCAGTGCCTAAATCGGTACTCTCGCAAAAGCTGGCAGCACAGGTAGCTTAAACGATTATAACCAGGTGGCCGAATCAAAACGGCCACTTTTTTAATTTTTCACCGCACCATATTTCCTCAAAATTGCAAGAACCTCCTGGCGAGGTAATGCTTCTGCTTTTCGCCCGTCTTTTCCCGTCATTGTTTCAGCACCAATTAATGAATTAATGATCGCCTCCTCAGTTGCTTCAATGGTAGCCATAAACAAAGGTGACATGGCATCGTTGCGCACATAAACCGTTGTATCCGATAAGCCCGCCTTTTCGTGCTTAATCCTCACCTGCGGGTTCGTTGAAAAACTTATCACATAATCACCGCTGCCGTTGCTGCCAATACCTCCGGTTTTAGCTAAGCCCATCATGGCACGCTGCGCAAGCCGCTCCAGGTTACGCGCATCCAGCGGTGCATCGGTAGCCACTACAATTATGCAGGAGCCATCAGCTTTTTCGGTAAGTTGATCCCGCAGGTAAAATTTTTTCAACTCTTCCCCTACCGGGGCACCATCAATCTGCAAAACACCGCCAAAGTTGGTTTGTACCAGCACGCCTACTGTATAACCGCCCAGGCTTTTTGGAAGTACCCGCGATGACGTACCGATACCGCCTTTAAAGCCGAAGCATACCGTGCCCGTACCTGCACCAACATTTCCTTCCCTCACCGAACCACCGGATGCGGATGAAAGCGCATCCAGCACATGCTGACGGCTTACATGCCTGCCGCGGATGTCATTCAAATATCCATCATTAGTCTCACCAACTACGGCATTTACCGACTGCACATGCTCATTTCCTTTTTGATTTAGCGTGTACTCGATAACAGCTTCGATTCCTGTGGAAACACATAATGTATTGGTGAGTATAATGGGTGTTTCAATATTGCCAAGTTCCTTTACCTGTGTACTGCCTGCAAGCTTTCCGAATCCGTTACCTACAAAAATGGCTGCCGGTACTTTTTCCTGGAATATGTTTCCATCATGCGGCAAAATAGCAGTAACCCCTGTACGAACTGTACTGCCCGCTACCAGCGTGGTGTGCCCAACCTTTACACCCGTAACATCGGTTATCGCATTCAGTTTACCGGTGGGCAGCACTCCGATGGTAATGCCCAGATCGCGCGCCCGGGTTTGGCCCGAAACGTACGGTAAACCCGCAACCAGCACCGATACAATAATTAATGCGCTTTTGATAAGGTTCATTATTCAAAATTTAAGGTTCAGAATTCAAGGCTCAATCTTTTAAACTGCTCTACCATTTCCAAAACCGCGGGGCAAACCAGCGTATTCCTGTGTGTCAAATCCATAATCTGAACCATCTTTTTCCGGTTGGTGTGCGGATACTCCCGGCAGGCTTTAGGCCGATCCGTGTATATTTTACAACGGTTATCAGCAAGCAGAAAGGGGCAAGGTGTTGATTGCAGCACTAAATCATTGTCTTCATCTACACGAAGGTATTTTTTTACAAAATCACCGGGCTTCATCCGTAATGACTTTGCGACACGTTCAATATCGGTTTGGTAAAAAATCGGGCTTGTGGTTTTACAGCAATTGGCACAGGCAAGGCAATCGGTTTGTTCAAATACCTCATCGTGCAGGCGGTGAAATACGTCATCTACTTTGCGGGGATTTTTATCCTTCAGTTTCAACAGAAATTTTTGATTTTCCTTTGAAAGCCGCTTCGATTTTTCACTAAACGCAGGTAGATCAGGTACGCTCATATTAAGCGGCTGTTGCTTCTGCTGCGTTGTACTTCTTACGGTATTCCAGGGGCGTCATGCCGGTAACTTTTTTAAAAACATCACGAAAAGCTTTTGCATCGGAATAACCCACTTTATACATGACCTCAGTTACATTCTCATGCGAAATCTCAAGACTCTTTTTGGCCGCTTCTATCTTCACACGTTGCAGGTATTCAATTACTGAATTGGAAGTGGCTTTCTTAAACCTGCGTTCCAGGTTTCTGCGCCCCAGCGCAAACATGCTGGCCAACTGCTCCACACTTATCTTTTCCTGGTAATTGGCTTCAATAAACTCCTGAGCTTTGCGGATTACCGGATCCTTGTGCTCCTTTTGGCCCTGGAAAATGATAAAAGGAGATTGCGTATACCGGTCAATTTCAATAGCGTAATATTTTGAGAACAAAATAGCCATTTCCCTGTTGGTGTATTTTTCCAAAAGGTAAAGCAACAAATTCCAGAACGAACTTGCCCCTCCGCTGGAATACACGCCTTGCTCATCCGTTATTACGCGATCAGAGACAAGTTCCACGTCCGGAAACATTTCGCGGAACGTATCAACGGCACTCCAGTGCGTTGAACATTTCTTCCCGTTGAGTAAACCGGTTGACGCCAGTAAAAAGGCACCCACGCACAGGCTGGCTACCTCTGCTCCCTTTTCATGTTGCCGCTTAATCCAGGGCAGGAAATCGCGGTTAGTATCAATTACTTCCGTAAAATTTCCGTTCACAGCTGGAATTATAATAAGGTCAGTATGCTCTACCTGATCAATGGTTGTATGCGGTTTCACAGTAAAAAACTGATCGTAAACCTGCGCATCAGGAGTCAGGCCTACCAGCTGAATCTGAAAAAGCGGTTGCTGCCCAACGCTGGTCAGAAACTCGTTTGCTTTATTAAAAAGAATAAACGGACCCTCAATGCAACTCAAAGCCACCGCACCCCGTGGCACTAAAATGGAAATGGTTTTCATATCCTTAGTTTTTTATCAAAACTAAGGGTTAAGGTTGTCGCAAACAACCCCCGTGAATGGCAGATTTACACCCCTTGTTGTATCTGGTTGTGTGCTACGTTTGTATTGTTAACCCATCGCACATGCAAATTGAAGTGTTCAAAACGCAAATCACCCATCACCATGAAGCACTTATGATTTCGTCCCTGCTGAAGGAAGTGTATCCTGCCTACGTCATTAATTTCGATCTAGAAGATTGCGACAAAGTTATGCGGATAAAAAGCAAAAGAGAACCAATTCATAGTGAAGACGTAGTTAAGTTATTGAACCGACTCGGGTTCTACATTGAAATACTTGAAAATGACCAACCCCTATTGAATAGCAACCCCATAAAATCATGGCTCGACAAATCTTTGTAAACCTTCCGGTAAAAAATCTTGGTGATTCGATGACTTTTTTTAAATCACTTGGTTTTTTATTCAATCCACAATTTACCGATGATAAGGCCGCCTGTATGGTTATCAGCGAAAACATCTATGCCATGCTAATCACAGAGCCCTATTTCAAAACATTCACAAAAAAAGAAATCTGCGATGCCCGAAGGCATACCGAAGTACTGATTGCACTGGATGCTTCCAGCAGGGCTGAAGTAGATGAGGTGATTAACAAGGCCGTTAAAGCCGGAGGAACAACCTACATGAAACCGCAGGATCACGGCTGGATGTACGGCCACAGTTTTGCCGACCTTGACGGCCACCAGTGGGAAATACTTTACATGGATGAAAACGCATTGTCAAAAAATTAAACTCAACTAAACTATGGAAACTGCTGCTAAAACAACCATTACCGTGCAAGCCACCATTAACGCACCGGTAGAAAAAGTGTGGCCACTCTGGACACTACCCCAACACGTTACCCGATGGAATAAGGCATCGGATGACTGGCATACCCCTCATGCCGAAAACGATTTGCGGGTTGGAGGTAAATTTCTTTCACGCATGGCCGCCCGTGACGGAAGTATGAGTTTTGACTTTACCGGAATCTATACCCGCGTGGATGAGCACCGGAAAATTGACTACACGATGTCGGATGGACGAAAGGTTTCTGTTACGTTTGCGCCCAATGGAGATTATACCTCCGTGTCTGAAACATTCGAAACCGAAAGCGTTCACTCCATAGAAATGCAGCGCGCGGGGTGGCAGGCGATACTGGATAACTTTAAAAAATATGTTGAGCTTTCCTCAAAGTTTGAGCGACTTGTTTTTGAAACCACTATTAATGCCCCTGCCGAAAAGGTCTATCATACAATGCTTGATGATAAAACGTACCGCAAATGGACAGCCGAATTCAACCCCACATCGCATTACAAGGGAAACTGGGTAAAAGGCACAAAAATACTTTTTATCGGAACCAACCAGGAAGGTAAAACCGAAGGTATTGTGAGCCGGGTTGCTGAGTTGATACCCAACAAATATGTTTCACTTGAACATTACGGAATGGTGAGCGATGGAAATGAAATTACCAGCGGCCCGGGTGTTGACGAATGGGCAGGTTCACGCGAAGATTATTCATTTACTGAAGCAAATGGTAAAACGATAGTTAAAGTGGAAATGGACTCCAATGCACAGTTCAAAGATTACTTCACCGAAGCATGGCCTCGTGCGTTAAAGAAACTAAAGGCCATTTGCGAAGCTGCTTCAAACAACTAACAACGAATAACTAACAACTAAACTCATGGCAACCGTAAGCACCTACCTGAACTTTCCGCGGCAAACCGAGGAAGCGTTTACTTTTTACAAATCTGTTTTTGGTAATGATTTCGATGGCGGCATTTCACGATTCAGCGACATTCCGCCTTCACCCGATGCCCCGCCTATCGCAGAGGCTGACAAAAACCTGGTGATGCACGTATGCCTGCCTATACTGGGCGGCCATAGGTTAATGGGCACCGATGCACCTGAATCCATGGGCTTTAAAGTGAACATGGGCAACAACGTGTACATTAACCTCGAACCCGATACGCGCGAAGAAACAAGACGGCTGTTCAAGGCACTTTCGGCCGGAGGCACCATTGAAATGGAGTTGCAGGATATGTTCTGGGGTGATTACTTCGGAAGTTGCACGGATAAATTTGGAGTGCGTTGGATGTTCAATTGTGCTGCTAAGGACTAAACCCGGATTCATTAAGCATGAGAAAAATAATTATCCTGTCGATGATCACATTGGATGGCGTTTTGCAAGGACCCGGTAGCCCCAAAGAAGACCCATCAGGCGGTTTTAAATATGGAGGTTGGGTTGCTCCGTATGATGATCAAACGTATGCCAACGTAGTACAGGAGGAATTACAACAACCGGCAGATTATCTGTTGGGCAGGAAAACGTTTGAAATCTGGGAGGATTACTGGCCTGCTCATTCAGACTTCTGGCCGGGTATCAACAATGGAACAAAATACGTCCTTTCAAAAACCCGCAAAAAGTCGCGGTGGAATAATTCTGTCTTCATCAAATCCATAGCTGACATAAAAAAAGTGAAAAACTCAAAAGGTCCGGATATGCAGGTTTGGGGCAGTAGCGAGCTCGTTCACTTATTGCTTAAGCATGATTTAGCAGACGAACTCAGGTTAAAAATTCATCCATTAATTCTGGGTAAGGGAAAAAATCTGTTCAACAATAGTTCGAGCGCAGCATCATTTACTTTGGAAAAAAGTTCTGTTACACCAACCGGAGTAATTATCGCACACTACAAGCGGGCCGGCAAAGTCAAGACCGGTGTTATGGGAGGTTAACAAAATGCAATTCAGGGCCCCGGTCAAAGAAAAACAACCATAAAAATAATCCCATGACGAACACCAATATCTATCCTTGTTTGTGGTTTAACAACAACGCACACAAAGCTGCTGAATTCTATTGCTCCGCTTTTCCGGGTTCGGCCATCCTTAAAAAATCAGCATTAGCCACAACCTTTATAACTGGCGGAACGAAATTCATGGCGTTAAATGGCGGACCGTCCTTTAGCGTAAACTCAGCCATTTCATATTATGTGTATTGCGGCAGCGAAACCGAGATTAACCGGTTATACCACTTACTCTCAACAGATGGCGATATCCTCATGCCGTTGGGGAAATACGACTGGTCGGAAAACTATGCATGGATAAGGGACCGGTTTGGTGTGAACTGGCAACTGGACGTTGACGCCATTAATTCTCATCAGAAAATTGTTCCGAGCCTATTGTTCGCCAATGCCAAGAGCAGCCTGGTAAAACGTGCATTGAATCATTATACCGGTATTTTCAGTAACTCAACAGTTTTACTGGAAGCTCCCTATCCACCCCATGCAAAACAGCCGGAAGGAACCCTGCTGTTTGCACAGGTTAAGTTGAATAATTTCATTATTAATGCCATGAGCAGTTCCCTTCCGCACGATGCCGACTTTGCGGAAGGCAATTCGTTTGTTATCGAATGCAATGATCAACAAGAAATTGATTACTACTGGAACCGACTAACCGAAGGAGGCCGGGAAAGCATGTGCGGTTGGCTGAAAGATACCTTTGGGGTAAGTTGGCAGGTGGTGCCTGCTGTTCTGGATAGCCTGATGAGTGATGAGAAGCGATCCGGAAGAGTAATGCAAGCATTCTTAAAAATGAAAAAGTTCAACATTAAGCAACTGCTGGAAGCCTGATACCAATAACAATTAGTTGCTGTTGAAACAAGATTGTTAGTAAATAGGGTACATTTGAAATCTGGTAAGCCACAACCATGCAACAAAACCCCTCTTCATCCCCTCCCGCTACTCCGGTGCGTCCATCCATTTGGCAGGAACTTAAAAATGCCATGAGCGGCACCGAGGCCGACTACACCCAAATAGGTATCAGGCGTGCTATTTTCCTGCTGGCCGTTCCGATGATCCTCGAACTGGTAATGGAATCCACCTTTGCTGTGGTTGATATTTTCTTCGTTGGCAAACTGGGCCCTTCGGCCGTAGCTACCGTTGGACTTACCGAAACCTACCTGTTTCTTTTATACTCCATTGCTATGGGATTGGCCACCGCAGTAACGGCCATTATTGCGCGAAGAGTGGGCGAGAAAAACAACGAAGAGGCCGGCCGCTCAGCCATTCAATCTATCTTCCTTGGCATACTCGCATCATTGCCATTTGCAATAGCCGGAATCTTTTACGCCAAGGAGTTGCTTCAACTGATGGGTGCCGATGCGTGGGCGCTAACCGAAGGCTACCGCTACACGCAATGGATGCTGGGTGGCAATGCGGTTATCATGCTGCTGTTTATCATCAACGCAGTATTTCGCGGTGCGGGCGATGCCGCCATCGCCATGCGTGTGCTGTGGATCGCCAATGGCATTAATATCCTGTTGGATCCGTTGTTGATTTTCGGCTGGGGATTTATTCCGGCCTTCGGCATTGAAGGCGCGGCCATGGCCACCAACATTGGCCGGGGGGCCGGGGTGCTGGTTCAGTTGTACACGCTGTTTCATGGCGGAAAACACATTAAAGCCATGTACGCTCAACTGGTTTGGGATGCAAAAATCATCCTGAACATTTTCAGAACCTCACTGGGCGGCATAGGCCAGATGATTGTGGCCATGACGTCATGGATTTTCCTGATGCGCATTTTGTCGGAAATCGGCAGCGAAGCGGTGGCCGGCTCAACCATTGCCATCCGGCTGATGATGTTTACCATGATGCCCGCCTGGGGACTATCCAATGCAGCGGCCACCCTGGTGGGGCAAAACCTCGGTGCGGGCAGTCCCGAACGGGCTGAATCATCTGTTTGGAAAATCGGGGGGTACAATATGATTTTCCTGGTGGGTGTTTCGTTTGTTTATTTTTTCTTTAACAACGCCCTGATGGGTATTTTCACAACCGATGCGCGGGTGATTGCCGTAGGCGCTGAATGGCTGCGCATACTCTCCTACTCGCTGTTTGTGTACGGCTGGTGGATGGTTTCGGTGCAGGCCTTTAACGGTGCAGGCGATACGCAAACCCCGACCAAAATTAACGTGGTGTTTTTCTGGCTCATCCAGATACCGCTGTCGTGGTTCCTGGCCATTCACTTAAACTGGCAGCAGTCGGGTGTGTTTTGGGGTGTGTTCATTTCCGAGACCTCGGTAGGGCTGTTTACCTTATGGCTTTTTTCACGAGGCGGATGGAAGACGGCCAAGGTTTAAGTTCGCTATCTCGCCACTACAAGCTTCCCGTACCCGTTCTTCAGAAACTGCTCGCCTTCCGGTATAGCCACAGAAACCAACTCGCCATTGCTGATTAATCTTACCCGGTATAGATATAATCCATTCGACAGCGTATTGCCCCTGCTGTCGGTTCCATCCCACACCAGCCGGTTGGTGCCAATCACAAAGTCGCCAAATTCAACCGTTCGTACAGGCTGGCCGTTGCCGTTAAAAACATCAAGCACCAACTTGTCGGGCGGTGTTTCACCGGAGAGCACCAGCACAAACGAGGTAATAAAAGACATTGGATTGGGATAAGGTGCCAGCAATAAGGCCGTTTGTTCATACCGCACATTAAATGTTATTGTATACAGCTCGGCACCGCTGGCATTGTTGCGCGCATCGCGGGCTTCAATCTGCAGCGTGTACTCCCCTTCCGGCAGGTTTACCGGTAGAAATTCAACACGAAAATCTTCTACATCCGTTTGGGCAAACCACGCTACATCAGCGCGGTTGAAATAAACAGGGGTTGGTGTTGTTTCTTCCGGGTAGGTAAGGAAAATTTTCACACCCAGCGTATCGGTCTTTTTAATCAACGAGTTTTCATCCCATAAGCGGATAGTGATTTTCGGATTCGGTGAAACATAGTCTCCGTTTTGCAGGTAGCGGCCGTCAACCGTTACATCAAGTACCGGGTTGAATACATCGGCCTGTACATCGAGGTGGTTGTACAGTTCCAACACATTGTTTTCATAATATTGCTCAGGCACCAGGCGCGGGTTAACAAAAACTTTTACATCGTTCAGTCCGCTTTTTTCAATGGTGTTTATAGTAAACGTAAAGGGTGTGGTCTCACCGGGTGCAGGTGCTTTAATTTTTACAGTACGCAGGTCGTTGCTCAGGGCTTGCTGATTAAATACCTCCATCCGCACCACAAGCGAATCGGAAAAATTTTTCTGCGAAATGTTTTTAAACCCGTAATTACCAATCCAGGTTTCACCTTCGTGTAAGGTAACAGGTCCGGCTTCGCCCGAATAAGTGAGTACGCCTTCGGCCACCGGGGTGTACAGCACCAGCCACTTCGTCAACTGGGGCGGGGTTAGGTTGGTAACATCTTCAGCATAGTACTCAATCTGGAGGTAAGGGTATTGCCCGGCATCAATGAACGAAAGATCAACAGAATTGCCCGCATCAAGCACAAGCAAATCAGACTGACCCTGAAGGTTTAGTCCATATATATTGAAGCGGTATAAATCCGTTACCGGAAATTCTGAAAACACTGCCTGTGCGGTAAAACTTTGCCACGCTGTTGCCGGCCCGATGCGTGTGGTTGTCATTGTTCCTGCACTGAACCCTCCGCTGATGGTACCGCTCACCGAAAGTTCCTGTTCATTAACGGGTGCGGCTGCGGGCCGGAACATTCGTGCTGTACCGGGCAAGGCGCCCTTTTTTCCGAAGAACACAACGGGTTCACCGGGTTGGAGGGAATTGATTTGTGCACCGGAAATACCAATCAGCTCAAACTGAAGTTTGGCAGCGGCCGGCCACAAGGAATATCCTGCATCACCAATGGAAAATACCACCACCGAATCGCCATCGGATACGTTGGTCATGTATTGAAAAATATCATTGCCAAGGCCTGTTACCAGTTCATTCGGTTTGAAGCTGTTAATCACCTGAGGCCTTCGGCCGCATGCCAGGCCGATAAACGGGTTAAGCTCAAGACCTGCATACGGTATGGTTGAATGCCGGTCGAACGCAATCAGGTTAATGGTGTTGTCGCGGCATACAGCCACAAAGGTTGAGGGATTGTATTCGCTGCCGTTAATTTTTACCGAAACATCGGTATGGGGTGCGGGATGGTTGCTGCCGAAGGTGTGGATATCCACCGGGATGGTGCTTTCTTCAAATTTCAGCAGGCGCAATTCGGCATCTTTCACCAATCCTACCGAACTGTTTTTAAGGTATTGCGGAAAGTGAAGCTGTGCCCAGCCTTCGGCTGAACCTGCAATGTAGCTGAATGACGATTGAACCCAATCGGAGCTCTCACCGGGTTGCGGATCCTTAAACCGGGTACGCCAGTAATACACCAGCGAATCCTGCGTGAGCAGGTCAATGGTTTTTTCGGCAATCACACCGTTTACCACAAATTGTTTCCGGTAGGGGCTGTCAAATGTATTGACTGTATCCGCCTCCAGTTCAAAATCGCGGGCTGTACCCAGAATATCGGTACTCGAAAATGTGAGTTTTGGAGTTATTGAGTTAACAATTGCGAAATCGTACGGAAACAGGTTGCGTGTAACATTAAGCGGTATGAACAGGTTAAGTTCAGCGGCATTGTTTTCTTCATTCAGTTCAGGGTACTGGTTGTACGGATCCAACTCTACCCTGAATGTGTTATTGCCAAAGCCTTTGTTCTTTTGCTGCCGGATTACAAACGAAACGGTGTCGGCATGATAGACAGGCTGATAAAGCGTGTCATACGATTCAGTTGAATTATCGTTGTAGATTCGGGTTACCCGCACGGGCAGCACATCGGGCCGGGCCTGCCCGAAATTGCGGATGATAAACCGCAGCGAAAATTCATCGGTAAGCGCGGTAACCGGTTCACCATCCAGCGACTCGACCGCCAGCGTATTGCTGCTCACTTCATAGTCGGGTTTTGTGGCCCCGAATACTTTTACAGCCGGGTCGCCCAGCAGCAGCATCTGGCTAACCTGGGTAAGATTGATTTCGGTAGGCGGGCTGGTAAGCATGTACCTCCTGGCCACTTCTTTCTGGATATCGCCAACACCAATTTTTATAAACACTGAATCGCCATACGCCACGTTATAAAAAATATCAGAATACTTGCGAAGCGTTGCCGTATAACCAAACGATGTATGCGCCATAAAGCCAAGCGCCCCCTTGTTGGCGGCCAGCACCCAGTCTTCGCCCCAGCGCAGCGTGGTAGTAAAGAAATCGGCCGAGTTGCAGCCGTTGATAAGGAACATCGGGTACTTGCCCGGGTTGTTGTACCCCAGCAGCGGATCGGTCACAAAGCCTACTTCAAAATCGTTTGTTGTGGGTGAACTGTGGCCAAAGAAAGTAATCAGGTTGGTGCCGTTATTCACTTCCTCGGCTATGTTAATAAGTTCGCCCACTTCTGTTGTGTTCTTGGCCTGCGCTTTTATGCTGGCGCCCAGGTAGGGGCCTTTGGCTACTTCTGCATATTGCTCCAGAAAAATCCTGAACGCATCCGTCTCACCGGCAGCGATGCCACCGCTTAAATGAATAAGTTGCTTACGCCACAGCGCATCAAAGGGTTGGGCTTCCATCTCTTTGACTTTATTCAGATAAGCCGCTACCTGTGCGGCCGATGTAGAAGAAATTCTGCCAGTAGGTACGGCCGGTTCATAGGTAGTGCCGGCCAAGCCGATGGTGAAAAGCATATCAGATGCCGGCATGCCGGCCGAGGGTACCAGGTTTTTATGAACGGCAAACTCCGGGGCATTCGGATTACGGAAGTAATTCCAGGAAGGGTCAAGTCCTTTACCGATAATGAAAAGGTATTTGGGCACATGCGTATCGGTAAAAAATTTCATAAACCGGTAAATCGCCAGCGGTGTGGTTTCGCCATAAGCAAACTGATCGTACAATTGGCCGATGTTTACCAACAGTGTATCATAACCACCACCTTCAACAGATGCACGGTATTCAGCATACGCTTTAACCGGATCGGCATAGCCACCGGCAGGTTGACGCAACAACGGGTGGCTGATGATGATGTAATCATGCTCTGGCGGGTTAATCTGGCGGAAGTGTACCCGCTTGATTCCTGTAACCGAACGGGCAGCTGAGGCCAGAAAGAGTTTTCGCGAAACCGTTGTTCCGGATATAACCGGATGCATAGGAGAAGCCGGTGTGGGCGGCTTATACCAAACTACATCGGCCGGATAAGTGACATCGAACAGCCGTGCACCAGCCGGTGGGCTTTGAACTTCGATGTATGATTTACCGGAAGGATTTTCATTCAGATTAAAAAACTTTTCGGTGGCACCGCTGGCATTATACGATTGCGGAAAAGTCAATTTAATATATGAAGCACTCAGGCGCGCTGCACCGGCACCCTGGCTGAGGGCACGAACACGCACCGTCATGTTGCCGTCTCCCCCGATGTCCGTCCAATTGATGGGGAGCGTAAGTGTAACCGGTGTAAACCCTGAAAAGTTTTGAGTGGTCAATAGTCGCAGACCTGCCGTATTCGGGCCGGCATAAATTTCCACGCGGTTAAGCACATCGGCACGGCTCACCACCTGCACCTGTAATACCGGGGTTCCGTCAGCCTGCACCTGATTGGTGAGATTGGTGAGCACGTAATCGGCTTGCTCATTCTGCCGAAGCAACGTGCCGGTCCAGCCTTCGCCTAAATCAAAAAAAGTATTTTGAATAAAATTGTTTGGTGCTGCCCCATAACCAATGCCGGTAGCATACTGATTTGACAGCACCATCAGGTTTTCATGAAGGTGAGAGGTTTCTTTGGGTATGCTGGTCACATTTACTTCCCAGGTAACGGGCATCCGCTTGCCGGCTTGCAGCAGGTTGTAGGTTAAGAAGTACCAGGTGGTATCGTTAAACAGGTTATGGTACGGGTGCGGCTGGTGCGCTGCTGGTTTATACAACGAGGCATCAGAAGTCCCGTCATTCTTTACACCGAAAAATTCAATGTAGTCGGTTACGTTAAAAACCGCGTCAGACTCTCCTTCTATATATATGGCCTGTTCTTCACCGCGGTGAAAGAGTTGCAATCTTCGGGGGTCTACACTCCACACCGGAAAGCCGGCATTCTGTAAATCGGTATAGGTAATGCGGTACAGGCCGGTTTGGGCAACCGGAATTTTATAGTAGAACTGATTAAACCGAATCCATTCGTTGCCGTGCTGAGAAAAAGCGGGTATTACCGCAGCCAGCACATTAAACAGCACCAATCCTCGCCAATTCATCGGTATTTTACTGAAAGCCAACCTTTTCACCCTGCAATATACGGCAGGATTGGCGTTTATACCGTTTTGCGGCACCAAGTAAAAGGCAATTGCATGCCGGCCTTTTTTTTAGTTTTACGTTTGTGGCCGGACTACTTTCATTACTTACCGTTATAGCCAAACACGGCTCCTTTAAAACCCCGGCTACTGATTTTGCTTTTTTACAAAAAAGTCAACTGGCGGGGTTTGAAAAATTTCTCCCAAATCAAAGTCTTCCTGAAAAGCCGCTTCCTCATAAGAACTTAATTGTTCATCAATTTAAAAGCACAGGTGCACACTTAAAAAGTTCACTTCGCCAGCAAGGCGGGCATTTAGTTGCCCCGGAAAAGAAACTTTTTTACGTGCGCATACCCAAGGCCGCAAACACATCCTGCTCGTTTGCTCTTTTAAAAATCAATTTTCCGGATTTACCCAAAACCATTACTTCAACCCAGGTAAATTTGATTACGGATTGTTGGCTTGAAGACAAGGTTGGGCCGGCTTTGAAAACATTAACCGGCTTTACCGTAGTGCGCCATCCGCTACACCGGCTGGTATCGGTGTACCGCGATTTTTTTGAACGAAACGATAGCGACTTTATTTACAACGATTACCTTTTCGGCATACTGCCAAAATCACTTTCATTCGATGAGTTTGTGTATCGGATCAGTAAAATCCCCGACCGCTTGAAGGATCAGCACTTCCGCCCGCAGCGCCAGTTTGTTGCATCGTATTTAAAAAGAAAAATCCCGGTGAAGATTTTTAAACTGGAAAAGCCGGAAGCATTACAGAAGTTTCTTTCGGCCTATGGTTTGGAGTTCCCTCACCTGAACCAAACTCCACCTTATGACTACCGTGTTTATTATTCCGGCAGCACGTTAAAAATAGCCCGTAACATGTACGCTTCTGATTTTGCACTGTTCAATTATGACCAGTGAACGGAATTACGACCCGGCCTCAAAAGATAAAACCACTCATTTTGGTTCAAAAACAAGCTTTTTTAAAAATCACGTTCTTTGGCTTAGTACTTGGTGATGCCAAGTACCGGCTGCCAAAGGCCGGCTGTTATGAACCTGGAGAACACACAAGTGCAGATGCGCAAAGGGGTATTGGAATATTGTGTCCTTCACATTATTTCGCGGGGCGAAGTGTATGCATCCGACCTGCTGGATGAACTCACCAATGCCCGTATGATAGTGGTAGAAGGCACCCTGTATCCATTACTTACCCGGCTTAAGAATTCGGGCCTGCTGGAATACAAATGGGTCGAGTCAAAATCGGGGCCGCCACGCAAATACTATAAACTTACCGATAAGGGTATGAAATTTCTGCAGAAACTTACCGAAACCTGGGATGAGGTCATCCATTCCACGGAAATGATCACGTCACGATCAAAAGCAACTTCCTAACCATTCGATTATCCCGACTATGAAAAAGAATATCAGCATCAATATCAGCGGCATCATCTTTCATATTGAAGAAGACGGCTACGAAGCGCTGAAGAAATACCTCGACTCGGTAAACAAATACTTCAGTTCGTTTGACGACAGCAGCGAAATTTTAGCCGATATTGAAAGCCGCATTGCCGAAATTTTTCTGAGCAAGCTCAGCGAAAGCAAACAGGTGATTACCAGCGAAGACGTAAAAAACCTGATTGCCACCATGGGCAGCGTGCACGATTTCAAAGCAGCCGAAGAACAGGATTTTGTGCAACCCGATTCGGGCACAACAAATTCGGGCCAACAATCCTATTCATCACAAACCGACAAGAAATTTTTACGCGACCAAAAGCGCAAAATACTCGGTGGCGTGTGTGCAGGCTTAGGCAATTATTTTAACGTTGACCCGGTGTGGATACGCCTGCTGTTTGCTTTTTTAACACTGGCTTATGGAGTTATTCTACTGGTGTATCTTGTGCTGTGGATAGTTATTCCGGGTTCCTATGACCTGGATGAGCCCCAAATTACCAAAAAGCTCTTCCGCGATCCGGAAAGAAAAGTGCTTGGCGGAGTTTCGGCCGGTATGGCGGCATACTTCGGCATGGACGTGGTAATTGTCCGCATACTTTTTATCATCCTCACCGTATTCGGTGGCCTTGGAATTGTAACCTACATTGTACTGTGGATTGTATTGCCCGAGGCCAAATCCATTACCGATAAAATGCAGATGCAGGGCGAGCCGGTAACCCTTTCAAATATTGAATCGAACATAAAAAAAGGAAGCGATGCACAGCGTAGTGAAGAGAATGCATTTACAAAGATCCTGCTTTTTCCCTTCCGCCTGCTGGGCATGCTTATTACCGGCTTAGGTAAAATACTAACTCCGATAGCCGAAGTACTGCGAGTGGCCATTGGTATCCTTATTGCATTTACAGGCCTCATCCTGGTTATTGGTGTACTGGTTGCCTTTGGCATCTTCCTGGGCCTCTTTACCTTCCAGTCGGCCTGGCTGCTGGGCTGGCAGGATATCAGTTTCCCGATTGAAGAGTTTTCGCGCGCCATTCCAACATTTACCGTAGCGGTGGCCTTTATCGGGTCGCTCATTCCGGGCATTATTATCCTGCTGCTGGGCATTTCGGCCATCGCTAACCGGGTAGTATTTAATGCCGCCACCGGCTGGTTCCTGTTTATCCTGTTCCTGTCATCCGTTGTGGTGCTCAGCGCAACCGTGCCGAAAATTGTAATGAGCTTTAAAGAAGATGGGGAACACAAAGTGGAAACGGTTTACGACTTACAAGGCAAAACAGCTGTACTGAAAATCCGCGAAACCGGACTGGACGATTATGACGTTACCACGCTATCATTAAAAGGCTACGAAGGAAAGACCTTTAAACTGGTACAGTATTTCGAGGCGCAGGGCCGAACCCGCCAGGAAGCAGCCAATAATGCGCAAATGATTAACTATACCGTTCAGCAACAGGATTCTGTCCTGACGTTTGATTCAAACATCCAATTCAGTAACGGGGCCGTGTTCCGGGCACAACGGTTAAAGATGACGCTGTACATCCCATACAATTATCCGTTCGTGCTCGATGATAACACCTGGCGGTTGCTCTCGCAGTATATTGAATACGAAAACCGTAACGGCAACACCTGGCTCATTACCACTGATGGATGGCTGAAGTGCATAACCTGCGAAAGCAAATCAGAAGAAACACCGTTTCCGCAGGACTCATCAGCTACTGATCAGTATGGCCTGGAGGATTTTAGTGAACTTGAACTGAACGGCCTGCTCGATGTAACCATTACCCGTGGAAATACCTATGCTGTAGAGTGGATCGGCCGGGATACCGAAAAAGAGAAATACAAAATATACACCAGAGGCAGCACACTGATTATTGATTATGACGATGAGAAACGAATAAACTGGAGACGCAACCCCCTTAAGCTGGAACAAATGAACATCCGCATTACAATGCCTGAGCTGGAGCGCATGGAAGTAAGCGGAGCCGGCAAAGTGCGGTTTAAAGATTTTACCGAAGACGATTTGGAACTAGATGCATCAGGTGCGGTTGAAATCCGGGGCGAGGCCAACGTGCGCGACCTGCGGGTTAACCTGAACGGTGCCTCTGAATTAATCCTTCAGGGAGAAGGCACTTCACTGGATGCCCGCATCAGTGGCGCCTCGCAACTGAGCGCATTCGATTTCCGCGTTCGCGATGCCGACATCCGCACATCGGGGGCATCCAAAGCAAAGGTGCATGTTACCGGGCGGCTGGAAATGAACGAGGGTATAGCCAGCAAAATAACCTATAAAGGAAACCCCGAAGTAATAAAAGACTAACCATGATTATCATCATTCTGCTCATACTATTTGTCGGGTGGCTGGTGGCACAGGCCTAGCCAACCCGGTAACGGAATATTTGTTTCTACCACCAGAATAGCGTAAAAAGCACGCCTTTACATTTATTTTTACAAGCCGTGCAACCCATGGGCGCCAGGGCGCATCTTACCAACGAACTGCATAATGGAGTTTACTATTTACCGGGCACAGGAAGAACAGCTGATTAAGGGGTGCATCAGGCGCGAGCGGAGCGCCCAGCAATCCCTTTACAACCGCTATTCTGCCAAAATGTATGCTCTATGTTATCGCTATGTAAAGGACAGTATGGATGCCGAAGACGTGCTGGTAACTGCCTTTACAAAGATATTTGAACGCATTGAACAATATAAAGGTGAAGGAAGTTTTGAAGGATGGATTCGCAAGGTAGTGGTAAATGAAGCGCTCACCTTTTTGCGCAGAAACCGGTCGATGTACCTTGAAACTGATTTGGAAGCGGCTGACCGTGAGCCAGACTATAACATAATAAGCAACCACCTGGAAGCGGAAGACCTGCTGCAACTAATCCAGCAATTACCCACGGGCTATCGAATTGTATTCAACATGTATGCCATTGACGGGTACTCGCATAAAGAAATAGCCGACCAATTGGGAATAAGCGAAAACACCTCCAAGTCGCAGTTGAGCCGGGCGCGCTCATACCTTCAAAAATTATTGGCCGACATGGATGGCCTTAACCATAACCACCACCACCATGAATCAGCAACTTGATTCGTTATTTAAATCAAAACTCGGACACCACGCTATTCCGCCTGCAATGGAAGCGTGGACGCGCGTTGAATCGGAACTTAATAAATCAGCCAAAAAAATGGTATGGCTAAAGGTTGCCGCAGGTGTTGCCCTGTTTGCCGTTGCCTCGCTGCTGCTCGTAAACTTAACCGGAACAGAGGAGCCCGTTATTGCACAGCAAACATCCGAGCCTGAACGTAATTCAGTTGAAATCACAGCAAAAATTCCTTCAGGTGCCGATCCGGTTGTACATGAGGCTACAAAATCAGCACGAAAGAAAATGTTACCTGAGCCTCCCGCCAAGGTGTTTCAACCAATAGCCGCCATCGAACTGCCTGTTGAGATAAATGAACACACCACTCCGGCTCCGAACAACGAAGAAACAATCACTCAACCGGCTACCGGATTGGTTATTGTGCTCACTGCTGAAGAAATCCATTCAAAATATTTATTAAAGCCGGAAGAAATTGGTGCAACCCCGGAACATAAAAAATCATCTCGTTTACAAAAGCTGGCAGGCCTGGCTCACAACCTCAGCAACGAGGATATTTTGGGCGACCTGCGCGACAGGAAAAACGAACTGTTTGCTTTTAATTTCCTGGATAACAAAAAAGACAAGAAAAACTAAACGATGATGATGAAAACCATTTTTTTAAGTACCTTCTTCGCAGGCATTGCCCTGCAGGCTTTTGCTCAACAAAAAACCGACACCGTTATTGTTGAACTGGCAAAAACCAGCCGCGTGGTATTTACGATAAAAGACCATGCCGACCTTTCAACGCTTCGGCAATACGATTTTCAGGCGTTGTTTACCGACATCCTGAACCGTATTGAAAAAAATCAGGCAGTTGCAGTTGCTGATACGCCACGCGTTGAAACACCCGATGAACCCGCTGAAGTAGTGTGGGATGACGATGATGACAACGAATGGCGCAGCAACCGAACCTACCGCAGCAAAAGAACCCGGCACTCTTTTAATATTGACCTGGGCCTTAACAATTACCTGCAAAACGGAAAATTTCCGGATGAAACCAATGCGTTATACACCGCGCGGCCCTGGGGCTCGTGGTACCTGGGGCTTACCTCCGTACAGCATACACCGGTTGCCGGTAAGCTGTTTATTGAATGGGGCCTGGGTATGAGTTGGTATACCTTTAAGTTCGAAAACGATAATGTCGTTATGTCGAAAGATGAAAACGGGGTGGTATTTGCAGAAGATTTAGACCCGGCCAGAAATTATTCCAAGAGCAAACTCTCGATGAGTTTTGTAAATGCCTACTTTATACCCATGCTTGACTTTGGCGGCCGCGGGGATAAAACCCGATTCTGGGATTCGAACGGAAGTAAATTCCGCATCGGCATCGGCCCGTATGCCGGCTACCGCATCGGCAGCCACAGTAAAGTGATTTATAAAGAAGATGGTGATAAAGAAAAGGATAAGAACAAAGACAACTTTTACCTTCAAAATTTCCGTTACGGAGTGCGGGTTCAGCTGGGCATACGCTCTACCGATCTTTTCTTTAATTACGATCTGAATGAGTTGTTTACTACCAGTCAGCCTAACAACCCAAAATTAAATGCATTCAGTTTCGGAATAATTTTCTGAGTAGGCTGCATAACCTTCCAATACGAGCTGCTGTTTACTCCGGCAGCTTTTTTATTTCCAGTCACGCACCCATCGTTGTTCATCTCCTTTCAAGTGCAGGTGGCTGGCCACGCGCCCGGGGAAAGGCCAAATTAAAACAAGCAGTAGCAGGCTGGTAATGAAGATACCCGCCAGCACTTCATCGGCAAGCAGGTAGTACCCTGCGGCCAGCAACACCAATCCGGTAATGATGATAACAAACCGTATGGATACAAGATAGTAATACCTGTTTAGCCGGTCGGCAAGACTCACTAACGTTCGCACAGGCTTTAATGAACGCCTGTAGTACTGAAAGGCTAACGTCCAATCAGCAACAAATACAAATAAAAATACATAGCGTAACCACACAACCGATTGCCCGTCAACACCCAGAGGATTGCTCAAGTGCCCTGTTGTAACGGCTAAAAATAAAAACAAGAAGGCTATCAGCGGCACCAGTACCAGTACGAACAGCCGGGCATACAATTTGTAAAAATACTCACTTGCCGACTGGTACTGCATGACTTACCGGTTGTTATCCGTGTCTCCAAATTATGCATTTCACTTTTAGCATCAGGGCATTTTATTGTATTTTTGAGATGCATTTCATGGAAGTTACTGCAACGATATCGCGTAAAAAGCAGGTTATCCGTAAAGCGGCTGAGCTTTTCAGGGAGAAAGGCTATGCCGCGGCCTCCATGCGCGACCTTGCCCAGAAACTGGGCATTGAAGCAGCCAGCCTGTATTCGCACATCAAATCGAAGGAAGAAATCCTCCGCACGCTGTGTTTCGATATGGCAGCCGAATTCCGCGCTTCGCTTAATGCTGTAGAGAAAATGAAAGCCTCGGCCAGCGAAAAACTGCGTAGCGGTATTGAAGGCCACGTGCGGGTAATGGCCCGCGACCTGACTGCCTCGGCCGTTTTCATGAACGAACACCGCCACCTCAGCCAGCCTTATCTGCGCGATTTCCTGCTGCTGCGCATCAACTACATCAACCGGTTTAAAAAAATCATTGAAGAGGGTGTGCAATCTGGCGAATTTAAAAAAGACATTGACACCAAGCTTTCTGTTATGACCTTGTTTTCATCATTAAACTGGATGCCCCTGTGGTACAGTCCGGAGAACTCCATTGCACCGGAAGCCCTGGGCAAACAGCTTGCCGATATGCTGATAAACGGATTAAAGAAGAACTAAACCAAAGGTTGGTTGTTACCTTAAAGAAAACCCCATAACTGGTATGTACGGAGGAGGACAAACTTTTGAAGGAATTAAAACCGATAGCCTGGCGCAGGAAGACCCGGTTAAACTGGCCGAGTTTGAAGCCCGCATTGACCGCGGTGAAAAAATCGAGCCCACCGACTGGATGCCGCAGTTGTACCGCAAACAACTCATCCGCATGATTGAGCAACACGCCCACAGCGAAATTATCGGAGCGTTACCCGAAGGCACCTGGATTACCCGCGCTCCGGGCTTTAAGCGCAAACTCTCGTTAATGGCCAAAGTGCAGGACGAAGTAGGCCACGCACAACTGCTTTACAGCGCTGCCGAAACGCTGGGTAAAACGCGCGAACAGATGATTACCGACCTGATTACCGGCAAATCAAAATACTCCAACATCTTTAATTACCCTGCCTTTACCTGGGCCGACTCATGTTTTATTTCGTGGCTGGTAGATGCAGGCGCCATCGTAAACCAACTGGCCAATGCCAAAGGAAGTTACGGCCCCTACTGCCGTGCCCTCGATCGGATTTGTGCCGAAGAATCTTTCCACCTGAAATATGGACATCACTGCGTTATTTACCTGGCTTCCGGCACAGAAAAGCAGCGCCAAATGTTTCAGGAAGCCATTAACCGCTGGTGGACACCGATGATGCATTTCTTCGGCCCATCCGATAAAATTTCGGCCCACACCGAAGTGCTGATGCGCTGGAAGGTGAAAATGGCCTCCAACGATGACATGCGCAACCAGTTCCTTGATATGTATGTGCCAAAAATCTGGGAACTTGGCTTCACCATACCTGATCCGAATCTGAAAAAGAACACGGATACCGGCCGGTGGGAATACACCGAACCCGACTGGGAAGAATTTAAGCGGGTGATAAATGGTGACGGCCCCTGTAACAAAGAACGTCTGGAGGTAAGGCGCATAGCCGAAGAGCGCGGCCGGTGGGTGCGCGAAGCGTTAAAAAAACCAAGCATGGCCTACGTTACGCCTTTAGCGTAACAGGCTAATTTGGAAACCGGTAAAATCCCGCCAGCATTTCAATTTCATCCCATATCCACTGAAGCGCTTCAGCCGGTGAACCAAAGGAGGTTTTCAGATACACCAGCGCGGCACTGTCTTCCGGCAGTTCATGATTCACCCATTTCCAGATATCCTCGGCAAGCAATATCAAATCATGGGTATGATACCGGGGGTAAAACCGGTACAGCACATCCAGCATCCACAATAAATCCGTGTACTTCATACAGTAAGCAACAGCAAAAAGAAACCGCAGGTTACCCCGAAACATGACATTTATCAGCACCGGTTTAAACCGTTTTCAAACGGTTGAAGGAAGCGTATATTTGTCGCGATGAAGTCGCTTGACCCACGCGTAAACCGGTTGCCGAAAGTAGGCCAGCCCGGCCAGGTTGAACCGAAAGCACCGCTCGACCAGCTCGGCACCTTTGAGGTATTTGTACAGGCAAAAGAAGGAAAACCCTTTCAGCATGAAGGCATCGTGCATGCCCCCGATTCAGAGCTGGCTTTTGTACTGGCCAAAGAGGCTTTCACCAGACGCTTCACCTGTGTTTCGCTGTATGTGGCCGATACACGCCATGTGTATGTTTCAGCCATGACAGATGGAAACACAAGCGCATGGGATTTTATCAACCTGATAGAACAGCAGCCGGGAGATAAAGTTTCGTATGAAATATACTGTTTACTGAGGCGCGGCAAGCAACATCAGCACGCGGGCACCGTACAAGCCGCCAATCCGGCCGAAGCCATGAGTGAAGCCAGGAAACTTTATGGTTCCAAACTGGTTTATAATGTATGGGCCATCCGCACAGCCGACATCCGGTTTACCTCGCCCGAAGAAAAGGAACTGTGGCTTACCCTGCCCGAGAAAAAATTCAGGGATGCCTCGGATTATAAAGGCGGTGATAAGCTCAAAGAATTTCTGGAACGAACTAAAGTTTAACCATGAACAACGCTGCATTAAAGGAGCTGCTTTATAAAATGGCCGATGATCAGCTCATCCTCGGCCACCGAAACTCCGAATGGACCGGCATGGGGCCCTTGCTTGAAGAAGACATTGCCTTCTCCAGCATGGCCCAGGATAAGATCGGGCAAAGCCATGCGTTGTATCAGTTGCTTCACCAGTTGGGCGAACAGGAACCGGACACCGTGGCCTTTACCCGCAATGCCGGCCAGTTTCATAATTGCATATTGGTTGAACTACCTAATGGCGAATACGATTTCAGCCTGATCAGGCATTTTCTCTATGATACAGCCGAGGCCCTGCGCTTCGAAATGCTTACCCGTTCATCGTATAAACCGCTGGCTGAACTGGCCGTAAAAGTCCGTGCTGAATTGCGTTACCACACACTGCACGCCAACACCTGGGTAAAACAACTGGGCAGCGCTACCGAAGAAAGCGTTAGTCGGCTGCAGCTTGCATTACAACAAGCCTTGCCCCATGCATTGGGTATTTTTGAACCCTCACCGTACGAACAAGATCTGATAACGCAGGGAATTTTTGGAGGTGAAGATATTTTACAGGAAAAATGGATGAAGCAGATTGACCTGGTACTCAGCCAAACTCAATTAAGTCTGCCTGATTGGAAACTACTTAAACCTGTTTATGGTGGCCGCCTGGGTAAGCACAGCGAACACCTGCAGCCCTTGCTCGATGAAATGAGTGAAGTATTCGGCATTGATCCAACTGCGGAGTGGTAATAAAACGGCCATGCCTTATACCGAAAAACAAATTCTGGAGTGGCTTGATGAAGTAAAAGACCCCGAGATACCCGTACTCTCACTGGTCGATTTGGGTGTGATTACCGGAATCAACATAAAACAAGAATCGGTATTTATTGAAATGACACCTACTTTCGTTGGATGCCCTGCATTAGATATGATGAAGAGCGATGTGCTTACCCGGTTGAAGGAAAAAGGTGTGACACATGCCGAAGTTGAAATCAGTTTTAAGAAATCCTGGTCATCCGATAGAATCAGCGAAAAAGGAAGACGTGCATTAAAACAATTCGGACTGGCCCCGCCACCTGCAGGCAAGGTGCTGCTTGAAGACCTGGACATACTGGAGCATGTGCCCTGCCCGCGCTGCAACGGCACAAACACCGAGCTTAAAAATCCGTTCGGGCCAACCTTGTGCCGATCCATTCACTACTGCAACGACTGCCGGGAAGCATTTGAACAGTTTAAACCGGTATAAAAACCAGCTATTTTGTGCTAAACCTTACAACCTGACAAAAGTAGGGCGGGCAGCCCCAACAATTTTATACTTTTGCGCGTACTGCTTTATACCATGAAGAATCTTGTGTTGGGTTTATCCGTTTTACTGCTGGCTGTCCTGCTGGGGGCCTGCACAGGGAAGCCTTCTGAACATCTTACCAGCTATACAAAGATTGATTCGCTTACCGATACCTACCTGCTGCTGAAGGATAGTATGCTGAATACCTGGAACCGGATGATGTATGATGATAACCAACGCATTAAAGCCATGAAAGCCATCCTGCACGAACTGAAAGTTACCCGCGAAACAGATGATGAACTTTGGCAATCACTTAACTACCGGATTGACCAACTGCACCGTATTCGTTTTACCCAAAAAACCATGACCAACAGCGATGTAGTGGAAGAGTATGACTTTGCTTCTAACTCACTTGTAACCGAAATCAGCGCCCTGGCCGAATCCATTCCTTCGTATGCATATAACAGCACGTTGCAGCAACTGGTTGAACGGTTGCGCCTGGCCGACCAGCGTATTGAAGTTCATCGGGCCGATTACGATGCAGCGGCACAGGCTTATAACCAGTTCATCGATTCCAACAAATCGATTCTGAAAGAGATTGATCAAAGCGCTACGTTGGAAAAGAAACCCCTCTTCTACTCGATTTCCGAATAGCACCAATTTTGGTATTTTAGCTGCATGGCAAAAAAAATCGGCTTTTTTACCGCCTTCATCATCCCCGCGCTGGTTATTGCAGGCTTTTACCTGGATGGCTACTGGAATTACCTGGCCATTGTTTTCGCTTTTATTATTATACCTGTAATTGATCAGGCCAGCGGATTGGATACAACGAATGTTGAACCACAGCGGGTAAAGGTTGTGAGCGAAGAATTTTTTTACCGGTTCGTTACATATTTATGGACGTTCATTCAATTGGCATTCATACTATGGGGATTTTACGCAGTGACGTCCGGAAAAATCAATACCCTGCCGGAGTGGATAGGCTTCACCATCAGCTTTGCGCTGGTTACCGGGGGCATTGGCATAACGGTGGCGCACGAATTGGGGCACAAGAAGAGCCGTCTTGAGCGCTTTTACAGCAAGTTATTGCTGATGACCGTGTGTTACATGCACTTCTATATTGAACATAACCAGGGCCATCATGTACTGGTGGCCACCCCGCACGATCCGGCAACGGCACGCAAGAATGAAAACTTTTACGCCTTCTGGTTCCGCTCGGTATTTTTAGGTTATGCGCACGCCTGGCAACTGGAGTTAGCCCGGCTTAACCGGAAGAACCTTCCTGTCCTTCACCCCAAAAACCAGATGATTTGGTTTGCCTTGCTGCCGGTGCTCTTTTGCCTGGTTTTCACCCTGCTGGCCAGCTACCTGCTTAAGCGACCGGCCATTGAACTACCGGCCTTCTTTTTTGCGCAAAGCATTCTGGCCTTTACCCTGCTCGAACTGGTAAATTACGTTGAGCATTACGGCATTGAACGAAAAGAAATAGCACCTGGCCGCTACGAGCGGGTTAACCCGCTTCACTCGTGGAATGCCAGCCACCTTATCAGCAATTTCTTTTTATTTCAGCTTCAGCGCCATTCCGATCACCACGCCAACGCCATCAAGCGCTATCAGGTGCTTAACCATTACGATGAAAGCCCGCAATTGCCGTTTGGTTATCCTACTATGATTTTGATCGCCCTCCTGCCACCGCTGTGGTTTTCGATGATGAACAAGCGACTCGAATCGTGGCAGCAGGCTGCCGTACCGTCTATCAGTTAACAAATCGTATCTCTACGCGCCTGTTTATACTGCGTGCTTCATCGGTCATCTCAGTTCGTAACGGCTTCGATTTTCCAAAACCATAGGTGGTTATCCTGGTTGGGCTAATGCCTTTTGAAATCAGGTAATCGGCCACGCTGCGTGACCGTTCACGCGAAAGCTTCAGGTTGTACTCATCCGAACCGATAAAATCAGTATGACCGGAAAGACGCACCGACACATCTTTATGGGCATTAAGATAGCTTACCACCTTATCCAATTCCGCAAAAGACGAGCGCATCAACACATAACTGTCAAACTCAAACTGAATGTTTTGCAAAATATAAACCCGGTTTAGCTCAACTGCCTGTGCATCAAATCCGGTTATGGCAACTGTGTCGGGTACCGGATCAGGTTCAAGTGAAACAACCGAAACATCATCAATGTAATAATAGGCGCTGTTGGTAAGCATGTGATTCTTACCAATGCGGTGCGGAAGCCGCATGGCTTTGGTTGATTGGTTATCAAAAAAATTACCAATAATCAGAAACTGCTCTCCTCCAACAGCTTTATAATCCATTGAAGCTTGTTCCCACAATCCGGTTGTTACCGTGATGGCCGAATCCTTTTCAACCGACAATACAGGAGGTATTTCCAGTACCTGATCATGGCTGAGGTTAACGGCTTTCGGTACAAGAGCAAGCCCAATACGATTTATGGTGTAAACCGAGTTTGACGCCAGCTTAAAATAAAATTCCAACCGGTACAATCGGCCGGCCTTAAGCGGTTCGGCTAATTCGCATTGAATGTATTCGCGGTAATTAACATCTTTATGACTGTGCGACCACACGTAAATACCGGCATACCCTTTACCGGAGTGTGCATTGGATGACCCGGCCCAATTGTAAGGTACATCAGCTTCGCCCCAACTGCAGGCATGAAACAGATCGGGCGTTCCGCGGGTAGGCGAATTCCAACCGGGCGGATTAAAATCCCTGCGATCGGTACTGTAGCTGTTCGGGCAAAGAACTAATTCTTCAAAACCAGGATTAGGAACAAGATTTTGAGTCAAACCAATTTTCAGCACAAAAAGCTGTGCAATAATTACGAGTGCGCTCTTCACTTATAGAAAGTAACTTCAACCCGAAACCGCGGGTCAATTGCTCCCAGCCGGTCGTAGGCCGATTTGGAAATCCGGATAACCAGTTTGTCCGTCAGTGCCGTATCCGGAAGTTTGCCGATAACCCGCACAAACACCTCGCGGCCGTTCATTTCGTTGCGCACTTTAAGGATTGTACCCACCGGGGCGGTGCGATGCAGCGCCAGATACTTGCGGTTGGCTTCGGTGCCCTCAATCAGTTCGGCCAGACCCGACTCAACAATTTCGTTGCTGCTACGCACCGGCTCCGATATGATTACCGGCTTGCCGAAATCAACAACGGAGGCGGTAACTTCTTTCTGCGGAGTTTCGGTAACAGGCCGTTCAGTTACTGTGGCAACCACCGGTTGCTCTTTATTATATACCGGCTGCGCCACCAAAAGCTGCTGACCGATTTTCAACTCTTCGGTAGTTAAGCCGTTCCATTCCTTCAGTTGCTGAACGGAAACACCATACTGCCGGGCGATAGAAAACAGCGTTTCTTTTGAAGCCACCGTGTGCATGGATTGAACTGATTTGACCGGGGGCGGAGCGGGCATGGGTTGTGTTGTTACCAGTGATTCACTCTTTTTTATAACCAATTCCTGTCCTACGGCAAGCGCATTATCCGCGAGGTTATTCCATTGCTTAAGCTCATCAACGGTTACGTTGTACATTCGTGAAATTGAAAACAGGGTTTCCTTTTCGGCTACCTTGTGGATGTTGCCCTGGGCCGGCTGTGGTTTGCTTCTTGGCACATAGGGCACTTTTAAAATCTGCCCCACTTCAAGGCCGGCATCGGCTGTCGGATTGTACTCCAGTATCTGGCTAACCGTTACCCCATAGCGCCTTGATATTCCGTAAAGTGTTTCTTTTTCGTCAACCCGGTGGATGATGAAAATCTTTCCGTTAATGACTTCCGTCCCAACCGAGTCGGGTTGCACTTCGGTGCCATAAAATGCCAGGCCGGTAAAAATCAAAAGTTTAATCATAATCAACATTAAAAAATTCCGGATAACCGGTCAAGCCTGCCAGTTCAGGATGCAGGTACACCAACTTTTCCATAAAGTTAACCATCCCCGCACGTCCAAAAAAGCCTTCCGGCAATTAAGTAAACAAATAATCAGCCAAACTATTGTTGCATGGATTTGGTTAATTTTAACGCAACGATTTCAGAAAAACTGCCGATGAAATACATGCTCATTTTATTGCTGGGTCTTGCCTCTGCCGTTAATGCCCAGAAAACAAAAGTAATGCTGATGGAGATCAAGAGCGAGATTGATCCGCGCACAAGGCGCTACGTTGACCTTGCCCTGACCAACGCAGAAACCATTAAAGCCGATATTGTGATAATTGAAATGGATACCTATGGCGGTATATTAACCGATGCCAAAGAGATTGTGGACCGCATTATGGCCTTTAAAAAACCAATATGGGTATTCATCAATTCGGATGCCGCCTCGGCCGGTGCATTAATTTCCATTGCCTGCGACAGCATTTACATGGCGCCCGGTGCCAGCATCGGGGCAGCCACTGTGGTAAGCGCCACCGGTGAAAAGGCACCAGACAAGTACCAGTCATACATGCGCTCCATCATGCGCTCCACTGCCGAAGAAAAAGGGCGCAACCCGCGCATAGCCGAAGGCATGGTGGATGAAGATCTTGTAATTGACAGTGTAAAGAAAGAAGGCGAGATTATTACCTTCTCCACATCAGAGGCCATTCAGCACGGCTTTTGTGAAGCCAAAGTGGAATCGGTTGAAGAAATTTTAAAACGGAATAAGGTTGAAAACTACGAACTGGTAACATTTGAGCTGAGCGGAACAGAAACCATCATTGCCTTTTTTCTGAATCCGTTTATCAGCGGTTTGCTCATACTCATCATTATAGGAGGCATTTACTTTGAACTGCAAACACCGGGTGTGGGCTTCCCGCTGTTTGCAGCCATTGTAGCGCTGGTGCTTTATCTGGTTCCTTACTACCTGAACGGCCTGGCCGAAAACTGGGAAATTATTGCACTCTTTTCAGGGATAGCCCTGATTGCCGTTGAGATTTTTGTGTTGCCCGGTTTTGGCATTGCCGGTGTTGCCGGTATTACGCTTACAGTTGGTTCGCTCATTCTGATAATGGTAAATAACGATGCCTTTGATTTTGAATTTGTTCCGGCCAACGAAATCCTCTATGCCGTTGCCGCAGCCTTTGGCGGTATACTCGGTGGTATTATCGTGTTATTTGTTGGCGGAGCCCGTCTTTCCAATACACGCTTATTCAAGCGGATTGCGTTGGTGCAAACACAGGATAGCGCAGAAGGATATATGGTAAAACCCGCTACCGAATCGATGAAAGGTAAAAAAGGATCAGCCTATACGGTGCTGCGTCCGGCAGGTAAAGTAATGATTGACGGGCAGCTTTATGATGCGTACACCCGCGGTGAGTTTTTGGAAAAAGGCGACCCCATTGAAGTACTTGATGATGAGACGACCTCACTTCGGGTTAAAAAAGTTTCATGAGGGCATTCCTTCTTTTTATTATTCTGCTGGCGGGCTGTAACCGGGAACACCCTAACCAAGTACCGCAGCCGCAGGTTACCTCAATCAAAGAAACATCGCTGGTTATTTTAGGGACTCTTCTATGTTGAAAGTCAAGTCCTGATGCACTAATTTTGTTATTGTTTTACCTGCGTGGCTGCGATTGGAAACCTCAGCGAACAAGCAGGGTTTACACTGAAAAAGATTTGGACTGTTAATAGGCAAAATTGGCAGTCCTTTCTTTTTTAGGAAAACCGAAAAAGAGTTTCCAACATAGCCCTGGCTTTACCCTTTACCAAGTATAAAATCAATCTTCTATAAGCAGTCATTCCTTTTCGGAAGCTGCACGATACCTTTTATATTTTTATAAAGGTGGGCTGTAATCTGCGGAAAGCAGTCACTCTGAAATCCAGAGGCTGCAAGAGTCCCCTTACATTGTGCCCACCGTTTATAACTTTTATATGGTTAAGCGGCTACGCCAAGTTCGTATTCCGTTTTGTTAATCAACACATAACGCAGTCGGCTCACCAACATCCGGGCAATACGAATGATGGCTTTATTACCCTTCATTCGGCTGCATAGTTGGTTATACTTCATAGTCAATGCCGGATCGGTACGTACTGCAACCCAGGCACTTTCGATGAAGCACTTCCTTAACGTTTTATTGCCTCGTTGTGTGATGTCGCCCACATGTTCACGGTCGCTCGATGAGGAAACATTGGGCACCAAGCCAATGTAGTTACATAATGAATCACGACTTTTAAATCGTTTGATATCTTCTAACTCAGTCAACACCATCATGGCTGTTAACCGGCCTATGCCAGGCACACTGATCAGCAGTTCTACCGGCTTAGCATATTTCTCTTCACCAGACAGAGTGTTTATCTGTTTGAGGATGGTAGTTAGTGTGCTTCTCCAGAATTCTGCTTCAGCCAGGTAAGTAGCTAATGTGTTGTTCCCACTTTTCCCGATGTCCACTTTCTTAAGCCACTCCATGAATCGCTTAGACCAATGTGTGCCCGACCTGGTGAATTGTTCGGGGTAATTAATCCCAAAATAACTCAATAAGGCTTTGATGCGATTACGACATCGTGTTTGATTGCCTACAATCCGCTGACGAGCCCGTAACAGGCTGCGGTCTTGCTGACAATTTTTGCTGGGTACATAGATGGCCTCCAGCTCACCACTTTTTAACGACCTGGCAATTTTTCGACTGTCTAAGGGATCGCGTTTTTGTTTTTTCTCTTTGTCTTTGGTCGGCACATCGGCTGCATGAACAACCATGCAGTTAACGCCACTTGCCTGCAGTCTTTCTTGCAACCAAAATCCTGAATACCCAGCTTCATAAGCAGCATGGTAGGTTGCACCCGGAAAATTCCGATTTAGATATTTTACCAACACATCGACATCCGGAGGCTGACTAAAAGTTTTAAGGTGCAAATTCTCGCCCATGATGGTTACCGTGATCTGTTTCTTGTGCGTGTCTAAACCAACGTAAATGTTTTGTCCACTGAAATCCAATTTTTTGTTAACTTGTTTTTGCATAAGCCTTGAGTGTTTTGTTTTAATACAATAACTTATTAAAGTTAGTACACTGGGGCTTATGCTCTTTCAAACATAGTATCTGCAGGATGCGGGCTCGCCTCATATTGGCTGTAAAAAAGATTGCTGCACAGACCTATTTAAAAACCCTGATCCAACCCGCATGGTTGTATCGCTGGGTATTATCGATCCGAAAACCAATCAGCGTTGGATCATTGAAGCCACACCCGATTTACCCCGTCAGCTAAAATTACTGAACGACCTTGCCGGTGTTGAGAACAAGGCGCCCGATGGCATTTTGCTTACGCACGCACACATCGGCCACTATGCCGGCCTGATGTACCTGGGCCGGGAAGGCATGAATGCAAACGGAGTGCCTGTGTACGCCCTTCCGCGCATGAAGGACTACCTGCAAACAAACGGACCGTGGAGCCAGTTGGTTTATCTGAAAAATATTAACCTTATCGGGATCAGGCCGGAAGAAAAAATTCGGTTATCACCTTCCGTTTCAATTACTCCATTTACAGTTCCGCACCGCGATGAGTTTTCTGAAACAGCCGGATACCTTGTTGAAGGTTCTTCCAAAAAGTTGCTGTTCATCCCCGATATTGACAAATGGGAAAAATGGGATAAAAACATTGTTGACCTTGTGAAAACCGTTGATTACGCTTTTCTGGATGCCACTTTTTTCGATGGCGAAGAAATTCAAACCCGCAACATCAGCGAAATACCCCATCCGTTCGTTATTGAAAGCATGAGACTATTTGGTGCATTACCGGAATCGGAACGGGGCAAAATTCATTTTATCCATTTTAATCATACCAATCCGCTGCTTAACCCGGCAGGCATGGCCCTTGAAAAAGTGAAGGAACAGGGTTTTGCAGTGGCCCGGTTTGGCGCGGTATTTCCACTCTGAATTTTTAATGTAAACTTTGCCTTTAATAAACCATGTAAACACTCTGCCTGCCCGATGCAATCCATCATAGCCATCATCCCGGCCCGTTATGCCTCAAGCCGGTTTCCCGGAAAACCTTTGGCCGACATAGGCGGCAAATCCATGATCCAGCGCGTGTATGAACAGGCAGCTAAAGCTGCGCACATAAACCAGGTGGTGGTGGCCACCGATAACCTGCTTATTTATGATCATGTAAAGGCCTTTGGCGGAGCGGTGGTGATGACCAACGAAAAGCATGCAAGCGGTACCGACCGCTGCTACGAAGCCCTTACCCGGCAGCCGAAAAAGTTCGATTATGTTATCAACGTGCAGGGTGATGAGCCCTTCATACAGCCGGAACAAATTAATTTGCTGGCACGGGCCCTTGACGGGAAAACCGAGATTGCCACATTAGCCAAACGCATTACCGATTCCGAACCGGTATTTAATCCGAACATTATAAAGGTTGTTTTTTCAAAAGAAGGCAATGCGCTTTACTTCAGCCGGTCGCCCATTCCGCATGTGCGCAACAGGCCGGAGGTTGAATGGCCGGCCAGCGGAAATTTCTTTAAACACATTGGCCTGTATGCCTACCGGAGCGATGTACTTGAAAAGATTACGCGCCTTCCGGTATCAGCGCTTGAAACAGCCGAAGCACTGGAACAACTGCGGTGGCTTGAAAACGGCTATAGCGTTAAGGTCATTGAAACCCAGATGGAGACCATGGGCATTGATGTTCCGGAGGATGTTGAAAAAGCCCATCAGTATTTAGAGAAACCCTGAAGATCTGTTTCAGCAACAAGGCCTGAATTGGCTATTTTTATAAGTGAAATATGTACAATAGACATAGATGGATGTTGCCAGCCATTTTGTTTGAGTGACGAGATATGAGAGGACTTTTTTGGACACTTGGAATTTCAATAACAATCCTTCTGGGAGGACTGATACTGTATTTTAGTCATTTCAATAACGGCTATGCAGATAATTCAGACGGATGGGCTGACTTCGCAACATTTAACGGCTACTTTTTAAGCATCGTCAATTTAATCGTGTTAGGATACATTTCCTTAATAACTTATGAAGCAACAAAGGCATTTAACAGGCTTCAAATAAGACCTCTTCTTTTTATTACACTTGACAAACCTGAACAAATAAAAGGGATATTTAAAGACAGTTGGTTTGCAGTGAATGGCGCTAAAAACCCTGCATTAAATCTAATTGTTCGTTACACGACTGATAGAAAGACGAACTCATTTACAAAGTGGGTTTCATGCACATCTCTTAATGAAAATCAAAGGCTTGAACTATTTTGGATTCATTGGGCAGACAAAATTGAAATTTGCTTCAGTGACTTAACAAGCGAAAGATTCTACAGATTTGAGTTTATGGACTATTTTGGACAGACAAAAGAAATTAAGAGAGAAGAATACTTTGACAAGCTAAAGGAAGCCAAGAATAACCGAGACAATAACATGACACATTTACGCGACAAGTTTGAAGAGTTTTTAGCTACTGAGAGACAAAAAGGAAATAGTGATCCAATGAAAAATTACACCACCGACTTCATTGACAAGAATTTAAGATAGGTGACAAAACGGCTGGCAACAAAATGCTTATGCAATGGCGGGGTTCGGTGTAATTTGTAGCTTTAGTTTTCAAACAACGTTTTGTCACGGTTGACAGTGACGTGAAGGTCGCGCTAAACATTCCGCTACGCTCCATTTTTTAGCGCTCCTATTCCCGCCACTGCATAAGCACAAACGTTGCTGGCAATGCGGCCGGACAGAGTAAACAACTAACAGTAGACATTTTACTAACAAAGATTTCTGAGGACAATTGAACGACTTTGACACAGCGTGGACTTTGCAAAATATAACCGATTGACTTAATAATAATAGGGTGAATGACTGACTCGCGACCTTATTAAAATCGCCCCACCCGTATTGGCACATTTGGCTGCCACACAAACCCACCCGCAACCAAAGCAGCCAAAAGAGCCAATCCAGCCCTCGGACAGTTTAATAAAAAATTTATCTTTGATAAACTGATATTGATTTCACAATGCTTGCAGAGGACAATTTTCAAGAACTAAAAAATAGAGTATTCCAAGCGTACAAGACAGAAGAGCCTGTATTGCATGAGTTTAGAGAATTTGCTCGAAGACTGAAAGGTGACGTCAAGCCAATAAGACCTTTTTCAGTTAATGCGGTTTCCTTTGTTTCATCAGATGGTGGAGATAACAGACTTTACTTTAATCCAGCAACAGTAGAGTTAGTTCGCGTTGTGGATTCGCTTGGTGATCAGTGTGCATTAGATGCAATTGCTTCGAATTCTAAGGCAAATGAACTAAACAACCGCGTTGAGACATCTAGCCCATTGTTAGTTGAACCGTTAAGAAGATTATGCGAAGACTTAAATACTAATGTTGTTGGATTGTCCTATTTGCTAAAGGGTTTAGGTGAACCGGGTAAAAGTACGGGTGCAGTAAGAATATACCGAGACATTGTTGAATGGGCTGTACTTTATGACCTTATGAAATATAGGGTTTGGGGCTCGCACACAATTATCGTAAGAGAGGGAATGTTAAGAACAAAATCATTTAAAAGAGAAATCTTTCCTAAGCTAGACCAATTAATTAGGCAAGCCTACCAAGAGCATAAAAAAAAGAACATTACAGTTTCAATGGTGGGCGTAGCAAAACAAAGCGCTGTTTTGAGTAGACTTTCTGTTGCATTGGAGTTAGAGGAAACTATGCATAAACCTTATCCATGTTACGTTCGAGTACCAGAAGACATTGAAGCCAAATGTTACAATTATGATAGAACATGGCTTGATACCTTAGAAACAAGTGAACCAGGAGAAGATGGCTCTTATTTATATCAATCAATGGGTAAACTTTTTCTTGTAAAATTTGGCAATCGTCCTTTTGACCCAGTTTGGCCTGTTGATATTGCTGAATGGCAACTAGGCGAAGTTGATACCATAATTGGTCAACTAACTAAAGATGCACAACCCGGCTTTCCGATTCCAGACTTTCCAATGTGTGTTCAAAAAGCTCATGACTTTGCAAAAGTAAATGGCCTCGAAGTTGACATACTGCAAGACATTCTCTTTGAAGGAATAACACAAAATCTTACACCAGAAGAAAAAGAGAAAGTCTTAAGAATGAAATACCTTGGACAAAATTTAACTAACATAAGATACCGCAATGCCTGAATTATTCTCAAAGTCAAAATTAATGGGAACCTTCAAAGGGTTCAGTGAAAGAGGCTTCGAATTTGCAGCAGAAATTGTTACACCTTATAATTCTGAAATGCAAGACAGACCTCAACTTGGTCAGTTCTTACTAATTCAACTTGCAACCCCAGAAGAAGCTTCTCTGGGACGCATTACAAAGTTTGTTCCTTCAGGACTTTTAGCCTCAGCTGAAGGTGAAGATTACATTAATACAATGCAGGAAAGAGAGCAGGATGTTCCAGAAGACTTAAAAAAGCAGAAACTCAAATACAAAGTTCAAATAAAACTACTTGGTGCAGTAAAAAACATCAAAGTCAGAGAGACCATTGAAGGGAGAGAAAGGGAGGTTGAGAAAATCATATTTGTTCCATCTCAAAGGAGATTACCCCATTTAGGGGCCAAAGTTGCGCTCCCAAGTGACAGTGTACTTCGAGAGCTCTGTCAATTAAGTGGAGGAACAACTGACCTAGGAGATTATGTTCTTGGAGAATTCGTCTTTTCGGGAAGGACATCATCCCCTGAATCTATGTTAAGGCAAATTAACCCTGAGTTGAAAGTAACTTTTAACATAAACAACCTTGTTTCCAAAAGGTCAGTTGTTTTCGCGCGAGCTGGTTATGGGAAATCAAACCTAATAAAATATTTAATTTCTGAACTTTATCGTGGTGGTATTCCACAAACTCAAAATAGGCATAATGCAGGGGTGTTGATATTTGATGCTGACGGTGAATATTTTTGGCCTAATATAAGCAACAATAGACCTGGCTTATGTGACGTTCCACAACTGAGGGATAGAATAATAGTATTTACAAATAGAACCGGAATTAATCCATATTATCAAAGTTGGAAAGCTGGAGAAGTTAGATTGGACATAAGAGAACTTCCCGCCAGAGATGTTATCGGAATTGCAATATCATCAGAAAGACAAGACAACCAGAACGTTATTAAATTAAAATCTCTTAATGATACAAATTGGAGATTACTTGTTGACTTGATAGCTAGAGACGGACTTGGCGCAGCTGATGCAGAAGTTGGGAGACTTCTTGGCTATCAGGGACAACAAATTCAAAATGCCTCAGCAGAAATAAATGCTGCCAAAAGCAACATGTTTAATGTAGTTCGCCACTTACATGACCCTCACAGTACACTAATTAATGGCACACTTGAAGCTTTACGAAACGGTTTTGTTGTTGTAGTTGACATTAGTATGTTAAGTTCAACCGCTGGATACAACATTGCAGGGCTCTTAATGCGCAGAATTTTCTCATTTAATCAAGAAAACTTCACAGGAACAACAGCACCAATTCCTGTGATTTCAATTATTGAGGAAGCTCAAAGCGTTTTAGGTAGAAGTCTTGAAGAATCAAGCCCATTTGTTGAGTGGGTAAAGGAAGGAAGAAAATACGACTTAGGTGCAATTCTCGTTACTCAACAACCGGGCTCGATGGCTCCTGAACTCCTTAGTCAAGCTGATAATTGGTTCTGCTTCCATTTATTGTCAGAGGGTGACGCTGGAACACTTGGTAAATACAATTCTCACTATTCCCATGATATACTTGCACATTTAATAGGTGAACCGATTCAAGGAAATTGTTATATGTGGAGTGCTCCAAAGCAGCCGTTTGTATTACCTGTCCGAATCAGAAGTTTTGAAGAATTGTATATACCAGAAATAAGACAAGACGAAACAGAGGCCGCATATGGAAATTCACCCGCAATTGAAATTCGAAATCGAGCAACTCAAGTATTCAATGAATTGGCCACTTCACTTAGGCAAAAACTAGGTCAAAAAACCTTAAATACTCATTACTTTGAAGACAATACATTGAAAGGTATTTATGTAGGTCAGCTTTTCAGAATAATTGAAGAAATCTTAAATGAATTAGGGACGGAGGTATTCTATGATGCTAATCAACTAAAACCAATATTACTTGCAAGAATGTTTGAAATTGATGTGGACGAATTAACAACACATCGACATGAAAATCGAGAATATTTGTGTTGCCAAGCTGAACTTTGGCACAACATTCAACTTTGAACTTAAAACTCGAATGAAATCATTAGCATTTGAAAAAAATACTGTAGTTGACAAACAACTTAGTAAAAAAGAGTTTGTTCAGTTTTCTTTAAAGGGAAAATCACCCAAGCAAAAAGTTAAACTCCTAATTCTCCGTGACCTATGGAATTTGGATTGGGATATACGAATTGGCAAAAAGAAAATTGAGGTTTTTCCTCCCGCTTCTTACGACAAGGAGACAATAAAGCAAGCTATGTCAATCAAGAGAGAAGAAGCGATAAATTCAAACAAAAAATGGATTGAGAAGCATATTGAACTTGCACGAAAGAACTTAGCCAATGGATACGAGGTTCTATCCTCAAAGATTGAACCAGTAATAGAGGTTTGTGAAACTGACAAGCAACACGCTCTGTTTAGAATGTATCGCTACTATTGGAGTTCACCATACAGCGATTATGTTGGTAGAAGGATAAAACTTTTAATTAGAGATAAAGCTCTTCCGAATAGACCGGTAATTGGAATTGCAGCTTTAGGAAGTCCTATTATTCATATACCGGAAAGAGATGAGTTTATTGGATGGGACAAAGCAACCCGGACAAAAAACTTAATATACACGATGGACGCATTTGTAATTGGTGCGCTGCCCCCATACAATTATTTGTTGGGCGGTAAACTCATTTCCCTTCTGCTTGCATCAAATGAAGTAAGAAAGATTTATAGAGAGAAATATAAAGACAAGGTTACAATCATTGATAAGAGAATTGCCAACTCTTTAGTAGGAATTTTTACAACAAGCTTATACGGAAAGAGTTCTCAATACAATCGCCTTAAGTATAAAGATTTAATGCTTTATCAACCAATTGGTCATACAAAGGGTTATGGGACACTTCATTTATCTGATGAAACTATTCAGGAAATGGTAAAATTTTTAAGGTCAAAAAATATTGAGATTAATCACGAGTTTGGTGATGGGCCAAGTTGGGTTATGCGTGTTATTAGAACTGCTGGTGACATGTTAGGTTTTGACTCAGACTTTTTATTACGCCACTCCTTTCAAAGAAGTATCTACTTTGTACCATTAGCTAAAAACTTTAAACAAGTATTAAATGACAATGCAAAACGACCAAAGTACTATGATTTATCAAAGAAAGACTTGACTGACTATTGGAGAGAAAGGTGGTTTGAGAAAAGAAAGTTAAACCCAGACATTATTACAAAAGTTTTTGATTTTAGTCCTAGCCAATTTACTATTGAATAAAATTATCCGCACACACATTTGCAAGCCACACATTCCCCCCCGACGACACTGCCTAATTAAGTGTGTAAGTGCTGGGTAACGACTAAGCAACTGCGTAAAGGTTTTATATTTTGCATCTGCCTTCGAAGATAGTTAAAAATTGATTTACGATTAGTGGCCAGTTTCTCACGGGCAAGGTCCATTTTTTGGTGATCTCCCGTAAAGCCAGGTACACCGCTTTCACCACCGCCTGGTCGTCAGGGAACGAAAGTTTGTTGTTGGTATACTTGCGGATTTTTCCGTTGAGATTTTCGATAATGTTCGTGGTATAGATCAGCGTTCGGATTTCGATCGGATAATCGAAGAAGTGCGTGAGGTTATCCCAATTCGTTTTCCACGACTTGATAGCATGCGGATATTTTTTGCCCCATGTTACTTCAAGCTGCTCTAAGGCTTGAGCAGCCAGCTCTTTGTTTGGTGCTCCGTAAACAGTCTTCAAATCGGCTACAAATTGTTTCTTGTCTTTCCAGACAACGTAGCGAAGCGCATTTCTGATCTGATGAACTACACAAATCTGGGTTACCGATTGGGTAAACACGCTGGTGATTGCATCGGTGAAGCCCTTCAGATTATCGGTGCTGGTGATGAGAATATCTTCCACGCCACGGCTTTTTAAATCAGTAAGTACACTTATCCAGAATGAAGCACTTTCGCTTTCACCCAGCCACATGCCCAATACTTCCTTAAACCCCTGAGCATTAAGGCCTACGGCCAGGTAAATGGTTTTGTTGATCACCTTCCCATTCTGCCGGACTTTGAATACGATCCCATCCATCCACACCACAAAGTACACCGATGAAAGAGGCCTGCTTTGCCACTCCGTTACCAACGTATGTACCCGCGAGGTAACGTTGGAAATAGTGGCATCCGAAACATTCACACCATAGATTTCCCGGATTTGTATTTCAATGTCGCGTACGCTCATACCCCGGGCATATAAGGAGATGATAATTTCTTCGATGCCTTCTACGAACCGGCTGCGCTTGGGAACCAGGACGGGCTCAAACGTGCTGTTCCGATCCCGAGGTACTTCTATCTGTAGTTCACCTCGCGTGGTCTTGATGGTCTTACGGGTTTTTCCGTTCCGTGAGTTCCCGGAGTTAATCCCTTCTGGTGAATGTTTGGCATAGCCCAAATGGCCATCGAGTTCACCTTCCAGCATTTGCTCCATGCCCTTTTTGAAAAGTTCATCGATAAAGCTGTTGAGGTCTTTCGAATTCTTAAATTGCTTGAGAAACTCAGGGGTGAGCATCTCTTTGAGTAGTGGGTGTTGTTCTTGATTTTCCATGGTAACTGTGTTTAAAGTTAAGTCTTTAAATGCAACCGATTCGGCTGAAAGTGGTACATTCCACATCCCCTTTCAGCAAGGCCGAATCGGGCCTTTACACAGTTGCTTAGTCGTTACCCCCCCGACACCAAAGCTTGCAAAAGAGTGTGCTCAGTTTCTCCAAGTGGACAAAGTATATTATAAAAATGTCCGACCGCACGGCTGAGAATAAAAGGAGACGTAGGACAATAAAACGGTGGACTAAATACAGGCTAACGATTAAAGATTGGAGAATGGCCGCACAGCCAGCAACACCGTGTTTATTTAATTGCGGGGTTTTGTGTGCCAATTCAAATTCGTTTCTTAATTTAGTTCGGTGTCGGTGGACAATGACGGAGCAGGTCGGTTTTAACATTTCGCTGCGCTCCATTTTTAAAACCTCCTACTCCCGCAACTAAATAAACACAAACGTTGTGCCTCATTGTAAAAAGCCGACCGCACAAACAGCACATTTGGTTTTTGCCGACACAAAAGCCAACCCTAAAAACCAAAAGAGCTGTTTTTTGTCAACGCTTGACCGAATAGAATTTGTAAATTTGCGTTTAAACAATATGACGAGATTTATCTACATAGCATTATTAAGTCTGACGGGTTTCTTACTGACGCCACCAGACACCTATGCTTGTGGGTCAAAATCGGAAAACCTAGAAAATACCTGTACCAAAAAATCTGATACTCAAAAAGGAAAGAAAAGTTGTTGCGACACAGACAATGTACAATGCAATAATCACGGAAGAGATTGTGATGGAAAATGTGGCAACCCAAACTGTCATTGTCCGGCAAACCACACATATTTTACTATTCCTTACTTTGTCAAATTTTCAGGATTTAAGTTAATCCCCCACAAGCCGAATTTTTATTACCAAGACAGCTTTTATTCATCAGGTTTCCTTTCCATTTGGCTACCGCCAAAAATAGGCTGATTTCTTGCCTTGACAGCCATAGGTCTGTCCATCTGAAAGCAATCACTGGCTTTCAATCTCAATTTTTTGTTAAACATTTAATTTTAAAAAGATGAAATCAATAAAAATATTGATGGCAATAACACTATTGCTATCGTTTACAGCGTGTAACGCTCAAATCAAAAACGCTAAAACGGTAAGCGTAAAAATTTACGGCAACTGTGGTATGTGTGAAAGCACCATTGAAAAAGCAGGAAACATCAAGAAAGTAGCACAGGTAGATTGGAACAAAGATACCAAAATGGCTACTCTTACCTACGACCCAAGCAAGACCAGTCAAGACGAAATCTTAAAGCGTATTGCGTTGGCAGGGTACGATAGCGACCAATTTCTTGCACCTGATGATGTGTATGCTAAACTTCCAGAATGTTGCAGGTACGAGCGTGTGAAAAAATCGGAAACGGTAAAAGTTGAACCGAAGGATGACCATTCTAAGCACAATCACGGTGGGGCAACTGACAAGTCAACAGAAACTAACCAAGAAGTCCATCAAATTACAGCGGTTTTTGCAAATTACTTTGCTCTAAAAGATGCTTTGGTAAAATCTGATGGAAATTTGGCTTCTGCCAAAGCAAAAGAATTACTCAACGCCCTTAATTCGGTGCAGATGAACAAACTTTCTAATGAAGAACATACTGTTTGGATGAAAGTAATGAAGGACTTGAAATTTGATGCTGAACACATTGAAGAGACGAAAGATGTGGGGCATCAAAGAGACCATTTCAATACCTTGTCTGACAATATGTATCAACTCTTGAAAGTTTCAAAACAAGTAACGCCTACCTATTATCAACATTGCCCAATGGCAAACAACGGTAAAGGTGCTAATTGGTTGAGCAAGGAAAACACCATTAAGAACCCATACTTCGGTTCGCAAATGCTCACATGTGGTAAAACGATTGAAACCATTGAGTAAATGAAACTATACATCAAAAATATGGTGTGTAGTCGCTGCAAAATGGTAGTGAAGTCTGAGTTGGAAAAACTCGGACTTCAACTACTTGCAGTTAATTTGGGCGAAGTGGAAACTGCAACACCCATTTCAGAAAGGCAAAAGAGTGAAATTGCCGAACATCTTAAAATTTTTGGTTTTGAACTGATTGATGACAAAAAAAGCCGATTGATTGATAAAATCAAAACTTTGATAATTGAATTGGTGCATCAACAAAACGCTCAACTCAATGTCAATCTTTCCGATTATTTGTCAAAAAATTTAGCACAGGATTATTCATCTCTTAGCAATTTGTTTTCAGAAGTAGAAGATACGACCATTGAAAAATACTTTATCAACCAAAAAATTGAAAAGGTGAAAGAATTGCTACTGTATGATGAATTGACTTTGAGTGAAATTGCTTTTCAGATGAATTATAGCAGTGTGGCGTATCTGAGTAATCAGTTCAAAAAAGTTACGGGCTTTTCGCCTTCACATTACAAGCAATTGAAAGACACAAAACGAAGGCAAATTGAAGACTTATAAATGTTACAACTCAAACCCAAAATACCACAACAAAGATGAGTTAATAGCTTCAGAACTTTGTGCCATCGTTTTTAACCTCTAAAATCTAAGATTATGGTACATACATATCAGGTAACAGGAATGACCTGTTCAAGTTGCGAAGCAAAAGTAAAATCATCGTTGTTGATGGTAGAAAATGTGGTGAGTGTTGAAGTTTCAAAAGAAGAAAATTCAGCCACAATTACAATGGATAAACACATTCCATTGGATAGGTTGCAAAAAGCCTTGCCTGATAAATACCATATTTCTGCCCAGCAACACAGTGAATTGGCAGAACAAACCAAAGGCTGGTTAGCCACCTACAAGCCAATCTTGATGATATTTTTCCATATCTCGTTGGTAACAGTATTAATACAGTTTGCTAATGAGAAGTTTGATACAATGCAGTGGATGCGACATTTTATGGCGGGGTTCTTTTTGGTGTTTTCGTTTTTCAAAATGCTAAATCTGAAAGGCTTTGCCGAAAGTTATGTAATGTATGATGTAGTAGCAAAGCGGTTACCCGCCTGGGCTTATATCTATGCTTTCACAGAATTGGCTTTGGGTATTGCTTTTTTAATCAATTTCAATCCGCTCCTAACCAATGGCGTAACATTTACGGTAATGAGCATCAGTATTGTTGGCGTATTACAATCGGTATTAAACAAAAAGAAAATCCAATGTGCCTGTTTGGGTGCAGTGTTCAATCTGCCAATGAGTACTGTTACCATTATTGAAGATGCTCTGATGATAGCAATGAGTGCTTGGATGCTTTTAAACCTAATTTAAAATGAAATATGTTAAATGGATAATCAAAAAAATATTTTTAAAACACTGTTGCCGATAGTTGTTTTACTATTGGCAACTACAACCATTTTCGCTCAAAAAGTGGTGCGATATGACCTTTACGTAAAAGACACTATCGTAAATTTTACAGGAAAAGAAAAAAGGGCAATAGCCGTAAATGGGCAAATTCCTATGCCTACACTCACCTTTACCGAAGGCGACACGGCAGAAATTCACGTACATAACAGGCTCAAAGAAAGTACATCATTGCACTGGCACGGATTGTATTTGCCCAACAAAGAAGATGGCGTTCCATACTTGACCCAAATGCCGATTAAGCCCAATACTACGCATATTTACCGTTTTCCCATTATTCAGAACGGTACACATTGGTATCACAGCCACAGCGGACTCCAAGAACAAATAGGAATGTATGGTTCTATGGTGCTACTCAAACGTGAAGGCGACCCAACCTTCAGAAAAGGTATAGATGATTGGCCCTATGTGCCTATTATTTTGAGCGAATGGACAGACTATAATCCTGATAATGTTCACCGAATGTTGCACAATGCCAATGATTGGTTTGCCATAAAGAAAAATGCTGTTCAGAGTTATGGCGAAGCCATAAAAGCGGGGCATTTTAAAACCAAATTGACCAACGAATGGAAACGAATGTTGGCAATGGACGTGAGTGATGTCTATTATGATAAATTCCTTATCAACGGCACAACTGAAAGCCAATTATCACAATTCAAAGCAGGTGATAAAGTGCGTCTGCGAGTTTCCAACGGTGGAGCATCTTCCTATTTTTGGCTCACGTATGCAGGTGGAAAAATGACCGTAGTAGCCAATGACGGCAATGATGTAGAACCTGTGGAAGTGGATAGATTGATTATAGGAGTTTCAGAAACGTATGATGTCATCGTTACCATTCCGGCAGAAAATACTTCCTATGAATTATTGGCAACCCCTGAAGACCGCACCAAATCAGCATCAATTTACATAGGCTCAGGTATTAAGCAGTTGGCAAGCCCATTGCCTAAACTGAAATACTTTGAAGGAATGAAAATGATGAACGATATGATGAAAATGGATGGCACAATGAACGATATGGGTATGGATATGTCCTTGCAACAAATGGATATGAATACAGTAATGTACCCTGAAATCACAGGAGAAAATAAGCCTAAAAAAACCAAATATTCAGCCCATAGCAACCATACAATGCCGAGCAGTAACATTGTTACCTTAAACTACGCAATGCTGAAATCACCTACCAAAACCACTTTGCCAAAAGATGCTCCTATCAGAGAATTAAGGTTTGAATTAACAGGCAATATGAACCGCTATGTGTGGAGTATGGACAACCGAGTGCTTGCCGAGAGTGATAAAATTCTAATCAAAAAAGGAGAAATTGTAAGAATAACACTCTACAACAACTCAATGATGCGACATCCAATGCACCTGCACGGACACGACTTTAGAGTAAACAACGGGCAAGGCGATTATGCACCACTAAAAAATGTATCGGACATAATGCCAATGGAAACCAATGTTATAGAATTTGAAGCCAATTTAGAAGGTGACTGGTTTTTTCATTGTCATATTCTCTATCATATGATGGCAGGAATGAACCGAGTTTTTAGCACAGAAAACCAAGCACCTAACCCCTTGTTACCTGACAAAACATGGGCTTACAAAAAATTGCAAAGAGAGAGTAACGAACTTCATTTTATGTTCCAAAACGATTTTGCAACAAATGGTAATGACGGAATGGCTATGATGCAAAATACCCGTTGGATTTTTGGCACAGAATGGCGTTTGGGTTATAATGACAGACACGGTTACGAAACAGAAACCCACATAGGACGATACATTGGAAGAAACCAATGGCTTATGCCTTTTATTGGATTTGATTGGCGATACAGAAATCATGATACACCTGAAAGAAATCTTTTTGGACAAACAAATACCAAAGACAACAGGAGACAGTTTAGTTTAGGGGTCGCTTATACTCTGCCAATGCTTGTAATTTTGCAAACAGAAGTCTATCACGATGGAAATGTAAGAGTACAATTAAGACGTGAAGATATACCCATTTCAAAAAGATTTAGGGCTGCGTTTATGGTAAATACGGACAGAGAATATATGTTTGGACTGAATTATATCGCAAGTAAAAACTTAGGTTTCAGGACACATTACGACAGTGATATGGGTTTTGGAGTAGGACTGACATTTAATTATTAAAGCCAACCCAAAAGCCATACACATTGCCAAGTAGCAACTGCCGACCCGCAAACCAAAACTTGGCAAAGAGTATGGCTTCACAGATAAAAAATCATTAAATTAGGGGACTATGAAAGCTAAAGTAAGCGATATGAATATTGAGAAGGATAAACTTGAAATTATCAAGTGGGTGACGACATTAAAGGACGAGACATCCATCGAAAGACTAAAAATGTTAAAGGACAGCCGTTCAAAAACAGACTGGTGGGACCAGATTTCAGACGAAGAAAAAAATGCAATTGACAAAGGACTGGCTGATATTAAAGCTGGCAGACTAAAACCACATAAGGAAGTGAAAAAGCTCTATGAGAAGTGGTTATAGAATTCGGTGGTCCGACAGAGCAATATTTGACCTTCAAAATATCATCGACTATCTCCTATACAAATGGACTGAGAAGGAAGTCACAAACTTTGTAAAGAAACTGGACAAAAGACTTGAACTTATTTCAATCAATCCACGACTATTCCCCAAGACAAGCAGAAGAAAAAATGTTAGACGGTCTGTATTGACAAAGCAAACAGCCATTTATTACGAGACATCGACCGACACGATTAAAATAGTGACGTTGTTCGACCCAAGACGAGACCCCAAGAAATTAAAGATATAGGAAGCCACGGTAACCAACAAAATGTTTATGCAATGTGGGGGTTTGGTGTTAAATTAAAGTTTGTGTTTCACAATGTAGATCGGTCACGGGGAACAGTTCGGAGCAGGTCGGGCTAAACATTCCGCTTCGCTCCATTTCAAGCCCTCCTATTCCGGCCACATCGCAAACACCAACGTTAGCGGCAAGCATTTTAAAAGTTTATCACACCTTGACAGATAAGTAATGACAAAGAAACAATATGCAATTTTGGGACTTTTGGGACCTGTAACATTCTGGTTGACATATCTTATTATGTCAAGTATTAGACCTGAATATAACTTCCTTACAAAAGCAGTAAGTGAACTTGGTTCATTAGATGCTCCAAATAAATGGACCTGGAATATCTTAGGCTATATCCTCACTGGTTTATTGATTTCAATTTATTCTTACGGACTCTTTAAATCAATATCTAACGGACAAGGAAGCAAGTTGCCACTTATAAGTTTCGTACTAAGCGGACTATTTATGTCATTCTCTGGATTATTCCCCGGAGATTTCGACAACAAACAATCGACAACAATGCTTCTTCATACAATCGGTAGCTTTGGGAGTTACATTTTCTTCTTGATTGGGGCATTTACCTATCCACGACAAATGAAAAAAACTGACTACTGGAAACAATCCATTAAACCGACTTTGACATTCACTTGGTTGACAATCATTTTTGGTGCGTGGCCTTTTATATTCCCAAATACTCCTGCCCTTGGACAAAGACTTGTATTCTTCTTTTACTTACTATGGATATTTTACACTGCATTAAGACTTTATAAAAAGACTGAGCCAAATGCCAGCCGCTAACAAAATGTTTCTGCAATGTGGGGGCTTGGTGTTAAATTAAAGTTTATGTTTCACAATGTAGGTCGGTCACGGGGGACAGTTCGGGAGCAAGTCGGGCTAAACATTCCGCTACGCTTCATTTTTAAGCCCTACTGCTCCCGCAACTAAATAAACCCAAAACGTTGATTTCTAATCCCGCCACGCAGTGGCCTCGCAAAAATCCGTACGCGAGTTGGTGCGGTTATCGCGCACGCTGTAGGTAAACGAAATCTCATCGCCATAAACCGTTCCGGTTCCTTCAACCGTGTAGCCGTTTACCGTTTGTCGCCAGATGGTAATTTTATTATAACTAACGGTGGCATATACCCGCATGCCTGCATCGTAAAAGTTATCCACGCGTACTTCCTGGGTGTTATAACCGGTTGGCTCAATCCAAATCGTATAGTTGTACCAGGCATTGTATGTTTCGCTGTACTCGCTTACCGAATACCGGCCGGTTAGCCGGCTTACCGGATTGGAATACGGATCGTAATAATAAAATTCGCAGGCCGATAACCCGGTCAGCACGGCAATAAACGCTATATTTTTCATAAGCCAACTGTTTACCCTTCCATCAAGGCAAGGTTGGTGCCAATTGGCAGGACCCGCGAAGCGGTTGTAAAAACCATCTTTTTTACTTCCGCTGATGACGCAGATAGCCGAACATAATAGCCTGAACTATCCGGGTAAAAAATAAAAAACCCCGGCCGACTGCCGGGGCTTTCAAAGGCAAAAAAATAATCCTGCTCAGGCAGAATTGATAAGAAGGCATTCCGGTGCCGGCAAAAAGTATTTACAACCAACAACCACTACGAATGGAGTAAAATACCAGTCACACCGGAGATGCCATACCTTTGAAATCGTTGAAACCACGGATCTATTTCAATCTTTTTAACTCAGTCTACATTATCATGCAAAAACCTGTTGTTGCCCAGCAGGCTGTTTTCATCGTTCAGGTTATATTTTGATATAAACTGATCGGATGAGTGCGGCACGTTGTCCATCTTCACGCCCCTGCGTAAGTAGGCAGGCAATGCCCACTTTTCATTAAACTCCTCTTTGGTCATTTCCTGCTTGCGGGCCTGTTTCAGTTTTTCCTTTCGCTGCTCGGCCTGCTGGCGCAGCCGTTCTTTGGTGGTGCGCAGGGCCATCATGCCCTCCTCGTTAATTACCTGGTCGGCCGATTTTTCAGCAGCCACATCAAACTCATCATCCATTGTTCCGAACAACCCTTCATCACCCTCATCACCAAAGTTATCGGTTACGGGTGTTTCGGTTTTGCCGTAGGGCTCATCGTAAATGATTTCACGTTGTTCCGTAAACTCCTCTTCCATCGGCTCTTCTTCCGGTGGTGTGGTTACACCCATTACCGGCTCGTTGGTAACTTTCAGTTCAATATCGCGGGGAGGCTCAACGGCTTTGTCTTGCTCAAACAGCCATATCTGGCTGCGCTCCAGGTCATGCTTCTTAACCTCCGGTTCAGCGGGTTTTTCTTCTTCTTTGGCAACCGGCTCCTCCTCGGGTGCTTCACTTTCAAAGCCGGTGGCAATAACGGTTACACGCAGGCGGTCGCCCAGTTCGGGGTCAACACCGTGGCCGAAGATTACTTCAGCTTCCTGGCCGGCCTGTTCCTGGATGTACCCGGTAATTTCCATGAGTTCGTCCATCTGCAACTCGGCTTCAGCACCCGATACGATGGAGAGCAGAATTTTCTTGGCGCCCATGATGTCGCAGTTGTCAAGCAGCGGTGAGGCGAGCGCTCCGCTGGCTGCATTGCGTGCACGGTTTTCGCCACGGGTTTCAGCCGTGCCCATAACGGCCGGGCCGGCATTGAGCATCACGGTGCGCACATCCTGGAAGTCAACGTTCACATAGCCTGCCAGTGTAATGATCTCGGCAATGCCTTTGGCAGCTGTAGTAAGTACGTTATCGGCCTGGGCAAACGCTTTACCGATGGGCAGGTTGCCGTAAATTTCGCGCAGCTTATCGTTAACGATCACCAGCACGGTGTCGCAACTGTGTCGCAGCGATTTGATGCCGGCTTCGGCCTGCTGTTGTTTCTTCTTGCCTTCGAAGGCAAACGGGATGGTAACAATGCCCACCGTAAGGATGCCCATGCTCTTGGCAATTTTGGCGATAACCGGTGCGGCACCGGTGCCGGTGCCACCGCCCATACCGGCAGTAACAAACAGCATTTTGGTTCCCTGCAAAAATTCTTTAATCAGTTCCTTGCTTTCAAGGGCTGCGCCTTTGCCGATTTTCGGATTGGCCCCACAGCCGAGGCCTTCGGTCAGGTCGGCCCCGATCTGAAGTTTAGTGGGTACCGGGCTTGCGTTAAGCGCCTGCACATCGGTGTTGCACACAACAAACTCCACATCTTTAATTCCTTGTCGGAACATGTGGTTTACGGCATTGCTGCCTCCGCCTCCCACACCGATCACCTTGATGATCGATCGGGGCGTCCCCATCGTGTGCCTGGGGATGTCGAATTTGTACGATCCGGTTTCAAACATATTCATTGGGTTTAGTGGTTTCTGTATTGTTTAGTATTCATCCTTTCCGTCAAGGTCATCAATCAACAAACTTTTGGTTTTCGTCAGTATCTCATTGAAGAAGTTCTTTGACGGACTTTTCTTTACTGTTTTTGATGTTTTAACAACCTCGCGTGCTTCTTTATAAATATCCTCTCGCTCATCCAGCGATCGGAAGCCGGCCAGCACCAGGCCAACGGCCGTGGCATACATCGGGCTTTTTACGGCTTCGATCTTGCTCTTGCCAAGGTGTTCGTTCGGGTAGCCGATGCGCGTGTCCATGCCGGTCATGTACTCTACCAGTTGCTTCAGGTTGCTGAGCTGTGCTCCGCCACCGGTAATCACGATGCCGCCTGCCAGGCGGTTTTCAAAGCCGGAGCTGATGATTTCGGCATGCGCCATTTCGATGATCTCTTCCATGCGCGCCTGGATGATGTTGGCCAGGTTCTTTACCGAAATCTCTTTGGCCGACCGGTTGCGGATGCCCGGTATGGAAACAATTTCATTGGGGCTGGCCTCTTCGGCTATGGCTTTGCCAAAACGCGTTTTCAGTTGTTCGGCCTGCTGCGGAAGCACCATCAGGCCCTGCTTGATGTCGTTGGTAACGATGTTGCCACCGAACGGAATAACAGCCGTGTGCCGGATGATGTTGTCGTAAAAGATAGCAATGTCAGTTGTGCCACCGCCAATATCAATGAGGCAAACGCCTGCTTCCTTTTCATCGCTGCTCAGCACGGCCAGGCTGGAAGCCAGCGGCTCCAGAATCAAATCGCCAATTTCAAGTCCGGCTCTGCGTACACATTTATTAATGTTGTTAATGGCATTGGTTTGCGCGGTAATGATGTGGAAGTCGGCCTCCAGCCGCACGCCCGACATGCCGACAGGTTCCTTGATGCCTTCTTCGTAGTCCACCATGTAATCCTGCGGCATCACATGGATGATCTGACTACCGGGAGGCACCACCATGCGGTACATGTCCTGGGTGAGGCGTTCCACGTCATCAATGGAAATTTCATCCTCCTTTGATGTGCGGGTAATACCCCCGTGCTGGATAAAACTTTTAATGTGCTGGCCGGCAATGCCCACGTTTACAAGGCCGATATTAATGCCGGCCTGGTCGCCTGCTTCTTTAATAGCCTTTTCGATGGCATACACGGTTTTATCGATGTTAAAGACGATGCCTTTAACAACACCTTCCGATTCGGCTTTGCCCATACCGAGCACTTCGAGCTTGCCAAACTCATTTTTGCGGCCCACGATGGCACAGATCTTCGTTGTGCCGATATCGAGACCTACTATTAATTTTTCATGTTCCATAGCGTTAACGATTAGTGGTTGTTTGTCTTTCTATAGGTTTAGTATTAAAAAATTTCATTCAGCAATCAGTTGTTTATCGTACTCCACATTTACCCGCTTATAGCGGTTCCAGCCCATCTGCGGCAGAATTTCTTTATAAAAAATCTTCAGTTTCTTCAGCTTTTCTTCGGCTTTATCGGCTGTACCGAACTCAATCGTCTGGGCGCCTATCTGCGGCAGCATGATGATTTTATCTTTAGCGGTGATATGAAGCTGGGCTATTTGCGCCCGCCAGAAATCGTCATTACCAATCATGTGCAGCAGTGTAATCAGGTGCCGACCCGACTCATCAGTTGTAATGTTTTCCCTTTCAAGCAGCTTGCGCACTTGGTCGCCACTGATGAGCATTACCCGTGCGGTAAACTTGCTGCTTACCGGCATAATGGTTCCATCTTCGGCCACATACGCATCGGGCCCATCGTTGCGGATGATGCGGGCAATGGGCCTGCGAAGGGTGGCACGCACAATAAGGTTGCCCTTGATGTCACTGTACAGATCGGCATCCTGAATGAACCGATCGGATTTTATCCGGCTTTCAATTTCCTTCAGGTTTAGCCGGGCCAGGTCGGCCCCTTTCAGGTTTTCGCGATCCAACCGAATCAACTTCAGAATATCCTCTTCATCGATGAAGTGATTGTCATCAACATTTTCAACTTTAACAATTACATCGTTTACCGATTGCGAACCGAGCTTTCGCTCAGTAAAAGCCACGAAGAAAAAGAGCACAGCCAGCGCCACACCGATTTTTAGTTCCTTTCGTATTTTCCACTTACCCTTCATAGCGCGTTTTCAGTATTTCTTTTATCGGTTGAACAAACGTGTCGATGTCTCCGGCTCCCACGGTGGTGAGCACTTCAAGCTCCCGGCTTTTTAGCTTCTCCAGTAAATTACCCTTGCTGCAGCGCTCCTTATTTTTTGCCGTAACGTGATTATAAATCAGGTCGGCATCCACACCTGGAATCGGTAGTTCGCGTGCGGGATAGATATCCATTAACAGCACATCATCAGCAAGGCTCAGGCTTTTGGCAAACCCCTCGGCAAAGTCGCGGGTGCGCGTGTACAGGTGGGGCTGAAACACCACGGTTAACTTTTTGCCGGGATACATCGAACGCATGGATTGCAGAAAGGCCTCGATTTCTGTAGGATGATGAGCGTAGTCATCCACATACACCACTTTATCTGATTTGACCACAAATTCAAACCTGCGCTTCACTCCTTTAAAGGAAGCCAGTGCCGGTTTGATTACTGCCATCGAGATGCCGTTCCGGTAACAGGCCAGGGCGGCCGCAATGGCATTTTCGACATTATGAAAACCGGGGACACCGAGCGTGATACGATGAACTGTATCAAAGCCACATAAATCAAATTCAAAAAATCCGTCACGCCCCCGCGTAACGGCAATGTTGCCGGCAAAAAATTGTCCCCGGCTCATACCATAGGTGATTTTATTTTTTATCTGAATGTCGGCCGTAAGCAAGGCATCTACCGATTCGTGGATAATGAGTTCACCATCCTGACTAATCTGCCGGATAAAATCCCTGAACGAAGTGAGCATACTCTCATGGTTGCCATAAATATCGAGGTGGTCGGCATCGGCCGAAGTAACTACACCCGTATGCGGAAACAACCGCAGGAATGAGCGATCGAACTCATCGGCCTCCACCACCACCAGGGTGTTTGCATTTATCTCGCCTTCCATTACCAGGTTCGATTCATAGTTGGTGGTAATGCCTCCCAGAAAACCCACCATGTTTGCCCGGGCCGCTTTCAAAATGTGGGCAATCATGGAGGAGGTGGTGGTTTTTCCGTGCGTTCCGGCCACTGCAATCGTTTTGTAATTTCTTGTAAGTAAGCCAAGCACTTCCGAACGCTTCATAATGGTGTACCCCTGTGCTTTCAGGTAATTGAACTCAGCGTGATCCTTCGGGATGGCCGGAGTAAAAACAACCAGTGTATTTTCTTTTTGCGTCCGGACCTCCGAAGGAATATTTTCAACACCATCTTCAAAATGAATGTGCATACCTTCCTGTTGAAGCTCGGCCGTAAGCGAAGTGGGTGTGCGATCGTAACCCGAAACACGCAAACCTTTTTTCAGGAACCAACGGGCTATGGCGCTCATGCCAATGCCCCCGATGCCGAGAAAATAAACGTTATGGTAGTTTTCCAACTTCACTGCTTAACTGATTAACATGGCCCGATTGGTTATACCGGCAACTGAACTACCGTTAGCCCGGATACCGATAAGATTTTCAATTTCATCCACAATTTTTTCGGTGGCATGTGGCATGGCCAGCTTACTGATGTTTGCCGAAAGCCGGGCAGCCTGTTGCTCATCGAACAATAATTTCAACGCTTCATCAACCAGTTCTGCACCTGCCTGCGCATCGGTTATCATTCGTGCCGCCCCTCTCTCTACCAGTGCCCTTGCATTTTTGGTCTGGTGATCTTCAGCCACATTGGGCGATGGCACCAGGATGCAGGGTTTGCCGGCCACACACAACTCGGAAACCGCCAAAGCGCCCGACCGGCTAACCACCACATCGGCAGCTGAATAGGCCAGATCCATCTCTTTCAGAAAATCGAACAGGCGGATTTTTCGTTTATCAGTATTCTTGAGCAGTTCGCAGTACTGATGGAAGTACCCCTTACCGGTTTGCCAGATCAACTGGATGCGGGCATCCATCAGTTTTTCAATACCGGCATAAATGCATTCGTTAATAGTTTTTGAGCCGAGGCTTCCGCCAAGAACCAGCAGCGTCTTTACCGATGAATCGAATCCGAAATGGCTTAATGCTTTGGTGCGCTTATCCGTTATTGCCAGTAAATCCTTCCGAACCGGATTACCGGTTAATACAATCTTTTCTTTAGGGAAATATTTTTCCATGCCTTCGTAGGCCACGCACACACGGCTCACCTTGCCGGCCACCTGTTTATTGGCCAGGCCGGCAAATGAGTTCTGCTCCTGAATCAATGACGGTATGCCCATTGAAGTTGCCGCCAGCATAATCGGGCCGCTGGCGTATCCGCCTGTACCAATTACTGCGTGTGGTTTAAATTTTTTAAGGATAGACGAAGCCTTGAAATAACTGGTTATCAGTTTAAGCGGCAGCAACAAATTAGAAAGACTGAGCCTGCGCTGGATGCCGCTGATCCATAAACCAACAATTTCATAGCCGGCATCGGGCACGCGTGTCATTTCCATTCTTCCTTTGGCGCCCACAAACAAAATCTTCGCATCGGGATGACGATCTTTAAACGCATTGGCAATAGCCAAAGCCGGAAAGATGTGCCCCCCGGTGCCGCCACCGCTGATGATGAGTCGATATGGTTTGTCTCTCTTCAAGAATTAAGAATTCAGAATTTAGTATTTCGCATTAAGAATTACTTTTTATTGCCTTCATATAACTTTGTAAAATCCTGCTCACCTCTTGTGCATTTGCTTTGAGCGACTTTTCATCGCCATAACCTAAATCTTCCGCTAGTATCAGGTAGTATTCGGTTTCTGACAAAGACCCCTGGCTAATATTTAGTAGTCTCAATTTTTCCTTAGCGCTTCTTTTCTTGAATGCTTCAGCAATGTTCGCTGCGACAGAAACTGCTGCGCGCCTGATCTGAGAAACCAAACCATAAACTTCTTCTTTAGGAAAAAGTGAACTTTTCCGGTAAACATCTAAAACCAACTGATGTGCCTTTTGCCAAACAATCAGGTCACGAAATGATTTTGCAGTTTCCCTAGTACTCATTTTTTAACATTTCTAAGTTCTATATTCTATATGCTAACTTTTGTTCAAACTACGCTGCCTTCATTTCTACATTTTTATCTTTCATTTCCGTTTGCTGCTGCCACATTTCATCGCGCTCGCCCCGGCTCACACTTAAAATGATACCGAGTGAAATGCCGGTAAACACCATGGATGTTCCACCCATGCTGATCAGCGGCAGCGGTTGTCCGGTTATCGGGCCGAGGCCCACCACCACTCCCATGTTGATCATGGCCTGGCACACCAGGTCGAAACTCAATCCGGCCGACAGCAATCCAGCAAATGCCCGCTCGCTGTTGTAGGCGGCTTTCATTCCGCGATGCAACAGGATGAGGTACAACACCAATACAACCACACCACCAATAAGACCGTATTCTTCGATGACGATCGCATAGATAAAATCAGAGTACGGATGGGGCAGGATGTTGCGCTGGTCGCTGTTACCCGGACCCTTTCCGGTAATGCCTCCGGTTGCCACAGCGATGTGGGCATGCTTTGCCTGAAACGGCAGTTCTTTTGTACCCTGCACATATCCGATAAAATCATTCACCCGATTAATCACTGTGCCGCCACGCATACCAAACTTGAATGCCAACGCACCGAACAACACACCCACAAACAGCAGCATGGCCAGGTAGCGCATCGGCACCCTGCCGATAAACATGATGAGCATGCAGGTAAGCAGCAGCAACACGGCCGTTGACATGTTGGTAAGAGCAATCAGCCCGCAGATTAAGCCACACCAGAACAGGATGGGTATAAGTGATTCCTTTATATCAGCAATGTTTTGCTGCCGCTTGGAGAGCATGCTGGCCAGGTTGATGATCAGGGCCAGACTGGCAAAGTCGGACGGCTGAAACGATGTGTTGATAATAGGAATGTTGAGCCAGCGGGCTGCGTCATTTACGGTAGTACCATTTGTAAAGGTGTATATCAGCAAAGGCACGCTGATCCACAACGCTAGCCGCGAAAGTTTGGAATAGTAGCGGTAATCCACACGGTGTGCAAACCACATGGCGGCCAGCCCGATAAACACGTGTAGGGTGTGGGTAAGCAGGTATTTTTCGGGGCTTACCGAGCGCTTATAGGCCAGCGTGCCGATTGAACTGTACACCACCAAAATGCTGATCATGGACAAGATGAAAACCACCGCCCAGATTACCCGGTCGCCCTGCAGATTTTCGTCAGCCCATGTTTTTAGTTTATTCATACCAATTGGTTTTCAACTTCTTTTTTCAACTCCAGCACCGCTTTACGAAACTGTTCGCCCCGGTCTTCATAGTTTTTAAACAGGTCGAAACTGGCACAGGCCGGAGATAGCAGCACCACATCGCCCGGTTTAGCTTCCTGCAACGCAAGCCGCACCAGCGTAGAAACACTTTGTGTTTCATGAACGGCCGGTACTATGCCGGTAAAAAACTTTTTAAGTTTATCGTTGTCCTTGCCCAGGCAGATGAGCGCTTTTACTTTTTTCTGCACGTCATCTTTAATGAGGTTGTAATCATTGCCCTTATCAATACCACCGGCAATCCAGATGAGCGGCTGGGTGTAGCTTCCCAAAGCATACACAACCGAATCTACATTGGTTGCTTTGGAGTCGTTCACAAAGTCAACACCGTTGATCGTTGCAATTAATTCCAGCCGGTGCGGGGCGTTGCGGAATGTTTTTAGCCCCTCTTTAATTAACTTAAGTTTTGCGCCTGCCAGGCAAACAGCTGATACAGCGGCCATGGTATTAATAAGGTTGTGCGGACCTTTCAGTGTGGTTTCTTCCTGCCGGATGGAAAACACCTCGGCACCGAGTTTAAAATGCATGGTGGTTCCGCTGGCATAAACCGGCAAGGCTCCTGCTTTCAATGAAACCGGAATACGGTTTACCACCGGTTTCCGCTGGTTGATTTCTTTAGAAATAACCCCGTCATCGTCATAATAGATGAAGTGATTGCCGGCTTCCATGTTTTGGATGATCCGGAATTTGGAGTTGACGTAGTTTTGCATTTCATACCCGTAGCGGTCCAGGTGGTCGGGGGTGATGTTCAACAGTACGGCAATTTCCGGGCGGAAGGTCTTGGTGCCATCCAGTTGAAAACTGCTGATTTCGAGCACGTACCAATCGTGGTTGCCGTGCGCAATTTTACGGGCCAGGCTCTCGCCCACATTACCGGCCAATGCCACACTGAACCCGGCTGCTTTCATCAGGTGGTAGGTAAGCAGGGTGGTGGTGGTCTTTCCGTTTGTACCGGTTATTGCTATTACCTTTCCTTTGATAAACCGGAAACCAAATTCAATTTCATCAATAATCTCGATAGATTTTTGTTTTGCCCGTACAACCATTTCGGCCTTTTCAGGAATACCCGGGCTCTTTATGATCAAATCGGCATTAAGAATTTTTGCTTCGGTGTGTACCCCTTCTTCAAAATCAATTTTGTTCCTGATCAGATCATCGCGGTAGTTATCTTTAATGGTTCCCTGATCGGAAACGAAAACCTCAAAGCCTTTAGTCTTTGCCAACAAGGCTGCCCCTGTTCCGCTTTCGCCTGCACCTAATATAACTAACCGCTTGCTCATCGTAATTTTAAAGTTGCCAGTGTAACAATTGCCAACAGGCTGCCCACAATCCAAAAACGCGTCACAATTTTGGATTCGTGCAGATTCATTTTCTGATAGTGATGATGCAGGGGTGACATCAAAAATATACGCCTGCCTTCACCGAATTTTTTCTTCGTGTACTTGAAATAGCTTACCTGAATTATCACCGATAGGCTTTCGATGAAAAAAATTCCACACAGCACCGGGATGAGCAACTCTTTGCGCACGGCCAACGCAATCACGGCTATGATACCGCCCAGTGTAAGGCTGCCGGTATCGCCCATGAAAACCTGTGCGGGATAAGCATTATACCACAAAAAGCCAAGGCACGCGCCCACGAAGGCGGTGCAAAAAATCACCAACTCGCTCAGGTTGGGTATGTACATGATGTTGAGGTAGCTGGAGAAATCGACCCGGCCGGAGAGGTACGCAAAAATAGCCAGCGTTAGCCCGATGATTCCCGAAGTGCCGGCCGCCAGGCCGTCAATGCCATCGGTAAGGTTTGCGCTGTTGGACACTGCCGTAATCACCAGGATGACAACACCCACATAGATTATCCACGTAAAATCCTTAAGCGAAGCCGGAAGAAAATAAGCGTAGTCGAATTCGTTGTTCTTCAAAAACGGAATGGTGGTTTTGGTTGACCGAACATTTTGGTACGGCCTTCCGTCTTCTTCCTGCAGCGCATCCACGTTGATATCCTGCACGGATTCGGAAAGCCGGCTTTGCGATGGTACGGGCTTCACTTCACGCACAACAACATCGTTATGAAAGAAAAGGGTTAACCCCACGATAAGCCCAAGGCCAACCTGCCCGACAATTTTAAATCGCCCCGCAAGGCCTTCCTTATCTTTTTTAAAAACCTTGATGTAATCATCAACAAAGCCGATAAGGCCGAGCCAAACGGTAGCTGTTATAAGAAGAATGACATAAATATTATCAAGTTTAGCGAAGAGCAAAGTGGGCAATAGAATAGCCGCGATGATAATAAGACCGCCCATGGTGGGTGTTCCCTTTTTCTGCAGTTGGCCCTCAAGGCCGAGATCGCGGATTTCTTCACCAACTTGTTTCTTCCTTAAAAAGCCAATCAGTGTTTTACCGAAAAAGATGGTGATCAATAACGAAAGAAATGCTGCCATACCCGCGCGGAACGAGATGTACTGGAACACACCCGCCCCGATGAGGTCGTGTTGCTTGTCGAGATAATCGAATAGATAGTACAGCATCTCTAATTACTTACTTTGTCAATTAGCCAATTCCTTAATTCTACCCTTTCCATTACTTTTTTTAGAGGATGAAATTATTTTGTTCAAAACTTTAAGAATACCTTCAATCTTATTCAACAGTATTCCGGGTTTTGGATAACTCCTCCCAAAATCACATAGCTCCAGCCAATATTCGGTTTCTTCAGCCTCTTTAAACGCAATTTTCATTTTGTGAATAAAATCAGCTTTGCTTTCGGCTCCCTGTGCTTCCCTCACATTAGCCCCTATGGAACAGCCTGAACGCAAAACCTGATCAGCGAAGGCAAATCGTTTCTTCTCCCGAAGGATTTCGGAAAACTCCATTATTTCAAGAGCAAATTCGAACGTCATTTTAACGATTATATTTTCCGTGTAATTCCTCATTTCAATCTGCACATTGACACATTAAACAATCAGTTAATTGACAATTAATTTTAACATCCGTTCAACCACTTCCCTGTCATCAAAAGGATACTTCACTCCTTTTATTTCCTGGTAAGTTTCATGACCTTTGCCGGCTACCAGCACAATATCCTTTTCCTTGGCCATCAGGCAGGCCGTTTTAATAGCCTCTTCCCTGTCGGCAATAACAACTGTTTTTCGTGCATCGGTTGGCCCGACACCGGTTTGCATCTCGCGGATAATGTCCATCGGCTCTTCATCGCGCGGGTTATCTGATGTGAGCACCACTTTATCGCTTAACCGCACCGCAATGGAAGCCATAAGCGGGCGCTTGGCCCGATCGCGGTTACCGCCACAGCCTACAACAGTTATTACCTGCTCCTGCCCTGACCGGAATTGCTTAATCGTTTCCAGCACATTCTTCAATGCATCGGGTGTGTGGGCGTAATCCACAATAGCGGTGATTTTTGAACCGGGGGCAATGAGTTCAAACCGCCCTGCAGCACCGGTTATGTTCGACAGGATTGTGAGCACCTGGTCGGACGATTCGCCCAGCAACACGGCTGCAGCATACACGGCCATCAGGTTGTACGCGTTGAAGTCGCCAATCAGTTTAAACCACACGGTTTTGCCGTCAACTTCCATTTCAAGCCCTTCCAGCGTATTGCTGATGATCTTGCCCTTGAAGTCAACCATTTTTTTAAGGCCGTAGGTTTTCCGGTTGGCTTTGGTGTTCTGCAGCATCACCATGCCGCGTTTATCATCGGCATTAACCAGGGCGAATGCGCGGCTGCTCAGGTCATCAAAAAATTTCTTTTTCGCCTTAATGTAGTTTTCAAACGTTTTGTGGTAATCAAGGTGATCGTGCGTAATGTTGGTAAAGATTGCCCCGGTAAACTCCAGGCCGGCAATCCGCTCCTGGTCGATGGCATGCGAACTCACTTCCATAAAGGCGTGTGTGCAGCCTGCCTCAACCATCTTTTTAAGCAACTCATTTAACTGAATCGGGTCGGGCGTAGTGTGGGTTGACGGGAGTGTTTGATCAACAATTTTATACTCCACCGTTGAAATCAAGCCGCTCCGGTACCCCAACGAGCCAAACAGTTTATAGAGCAACGTGGCCACCGTAGTCTTGCCGTTGGTGCCCGTTACTCCAACCAGTTTCAGTTTTTGTGACGGAGCGCCAAAAAAGTTAGCAGCAATAATTCCCAGCGCGCGCGCGCTATTTTTGACTGTGACGTAGGTGTTTTTTTCATGGATGGTATCGGGTAGTTTTTCACATACTATTCCAATGGCACCACCGGCAATGGCCTGTTCGATAAACAGGTGGCCGTCAGACTGGGTGCCTCGTACGGCAACAAACAAAAATCCCTTTTTCACTTTACGCGAATCAAAGCAAATGCCTTTCACACCAACAGCCATGTCGCCATAGGTTGAGGTGATGTTTACGTTATATAATATGTCCTTCAGTTCAGGCATTATCCCAGTTTTATGTAAACACGATCGCCCTTCGATATCCGCGCACCCGGCAGTAACGACTGGCTTTGAACCCGGCCGGTGCCTTCATACCAAACCATCAGTCCGGCACGCTCCAGCAAATACAACGCATCGCGGAAGGTCATCCCCATCACATCGGGTACAATACCGGTCCCGACTGTATTGGTCTTCCAGTTAACGGCATCGCCATTCTTTACGGCACGCACCCACGACTCTTCGCTTTTCGAATGATTCGATATTCCCAATTCATTGCAAAGCATCGTCAACTCCTCCTGGTTGCCGGCACGGATAACCGGAAACAGGCCCGGTTCCCGGTAGGTTTTCTTTTCCATAGCCAAATGAATGTTCAGGTCGCGCGCATAAATGTTATCGGCTATTTCTTTGAACACCGGTGCAGCCACGTTGCTGCCGTACTGTTGCCAGCCGCGCGGATTCTTGATGAGCACCATGGCTGAATATTTTGGACTGTGAGCCGGAAAATACCCGACAAACGAAGTGATATATTTTTTGGTGTACTGGCCATTCTCCAATATCTGGGCCGTTCCGGTTTTTCCGGCAATGCGGTAATGGGTTCCTTTAATATTCTTCGCAGTGCCGTTTTCAACTACGCCTTCGAGCAACTGTTTTAACTTATTCAGCGTGCGGTCGGAGCATATTTTACTCACGATAACGTCCGTCTGATAACGCTCCTTAACCCGGTCGGCCTGGTTAACCGATTTTACAAAAACAGGTTTAATCATTTTACCATTGTTCGCCACAGCGTTATACAGGCTAAGTGTATGCATGGGGGTTATCTCAATGCCATAACCGTAGGCCATCCAGGGCAGGCTGATGCCGCTCCAACCCTTCTGGCCCGGGTAGTTGAACTTGGGTGCAGGCTCTCCGGTAATCTGAAGACCAAGTGGCTTGTTGAGTTTAAGCCGTTCTACGTGATCAAGGTAGCGCTGCGGGCGCACGCCAAAATTCTTATCCACCAGTTTGGCCATCGCCACATTGGACGAGTGTTCGAACGCCTCACGGATGGTGATTTTACCAAGCCCGCCTTCTTCATGATCGCGCACGCGGTACTTTTTATAAAAGATAGTTTCACCCTTACCGGTATCAATGCTGTCAGCCAAATCAATATTGCTGTCTTCGAGCAGGGCAATTATGGTTACCAGCTTGAAGGTTGAACCCGGTTCAAACAAGCCGCCCGTGGCAAAATTGAATTTCTCATAGAAATTGCCTTTACCATCGCTGCTCAGGTTGCTGATGGCCTTCACTTCTCCGGTTTTTACTTCCATCACCACCACCAGGCCGTCATCGGCACGGTGCTGTGCCATGGCTTTGTGCAGCGCTGTTTCGGCTACATCCTGCAGATTGATGTCGAGGGTGGTTTGAATATCCAACCCGTTAACCGCCTTAACATTGTTGGCATCAAACACAGGCTTCCATATGCCACCGGCAATTTTCTGGTAGTAGGCGTAGCCGTCTTTACCACCCAGTTGGTTGTTAAAACTGTATTCCAGGCCGGCACCTTTCTCATTTTCATTTACAAACCCGATGGTTCTGCGGCTAAGGTTGGAGAACGGACGGTAACGCACATCCATCTTTTCGAAGATGACACCCCCCTTTAGCCGGCCTTCGCGGAAGATGGGCCAGGTAAGCATCAGTTTCTTATCCTGGTAATCAATCTGCTTTCGGTTAATAACCACATATTGTTTACCCGACTCGCGGGCATCAATGAGCATACGCTTGTAATCGATCCAGTTTTTGTCTTTATAGAATGCGGCCAGTTGACGCGCCAGCGAATCCACTCCGTTGCGAAACACTTCCTCTTTAGGCAGGGTGGCATCGAACGCTACTTTGTAAAAGGGCAGCGAAGTAGCCAGCAGGCTACCGTTATCAGAATAAATGTTACCCCGTGTAGCTTTAACCTTTTTATAGTCAAATGAAATCTGCTCGCCCATGGCGGCCCACTTATCGCCTTCAATCATCTGCACGTGAGCAATGCGCGCCACCACTGCAAGGGCGAAGAGCAGCACAAACAAAAAGGCTACCCGCACACGTAACAATATGGACTGCTTAATATTCATCTTCGTTCACAGCGATTTTGTAGGGTGGTTTCAAACTTTCCTTCAAGCCATAGGGGCTTACCTTTCGGGCTACTTCGCTTTGTTTGCTGGCAAACATCAGGTCGGCTTTGGTGGTGGTGTAATCCGCACGCAAGTCTTCCACTTCGGCCTGCAATTCGTTAATGCGCCTCACGGTCTTATCGGCATAATGCGTATTGCTGATATAGAATAAACCCAGCGCCATGACAAATACAATTTTCGGAAGGTGCTGAACCGGAAAGCCTTCTTCAAAATAGTTCTCGAGTTTAAGCCTGCGTTCAAAAAATGAAAACAAGCCACCGCCTGAACTTTTTGGTTTCGTGTCGATTCTGAATGTGTTGTCTGCCATAACCTCACCCCCGCCCCTCTCCTAAAGGAGAGGGGAGGTTTATAATTTTACTGCTACTCTCAACTTTGCACTGCGTGCACGTTTATTCTCTTTTATCTCTTGTTCCGATGCTTCAACCGGCTTCCGGTTTACGGCTTCGAAGGGTTTAAGTACGTTTCCGAAAAAATCTTTTTCGGCTTCTCCGTAAGTTTTTCCTTTGTTTATAAAATTCTTCACCATTCTGTCTTCCAGCGAGTGGTATGACAACACCACCAGCCTGCCGCCCGGTACCAGCACTTCGCCCGCCTGGTGCAAAAAATCTTCAAGGGCCTGCATCTCGTTATTCACTTCAATGCGCAGCGCCTGAAACACCTGGGCGAAGTATTTGTTTTCCTTGCCTATGGGCGCATACCGGACAAGCAGGTTTTTCAATTCTTCGGTACGGCTCAATGGCTTTATCGTCCGCCCCTGAACAATGGCTTTGGCCACCGTTCGGGCATTGCGTATTTCGCCATACAGCCCAAGTATCCGGTGTAGATCAGCTTCGCTGCAGGTGTTCAGCACATCAGCGGCCGTTACCGGATTGTTGGTATCCATCCGCATATCCAGGGGGCCATCGTACCGGGTTGAAAAGCCACGGGTTGGTTCATCAATCTGGTGCGATGAAATGCCGAGGTCAGCCAGAATGCCGTTTACCTCTGTTACCTTATTGAGTTTTAAAAACTTTTTCAGGTACCTGAAGTTGGCATGACAGAATGTGAAAGAACGGTGCGTGATTTTTTCTGCCTCACGCGCGGCATCTTCATCCTGGTCGAAGGCGATTAACCGACCGCCTTTTATTTTTTCCAGCATGGCCAGGCTATGTCCGCCTCCCCCGAAAGTGGCATCTACGTATGTTCCTTCCGGGTTTATCTGCAGTGCTTCGATGCACTGATTTACCATTACCGGTTTGTGATAACTCATTGCACTTTCAATTTTCGCTGCAAGCTTCAAGTTGTAAGCCGCAAGTCGTTATCATTTCTCTTTTATCTTGTTCAAGAACGTTGAGAGCATTCGCTGCTCTTCTTCTATCATCAACAAAATATCCTTTACATCCTGGTGTGAAAGCCAGCCTAATCGCTCAACAATCAGCATATGCGTTTCTAATTCATAAGCCGACCCCAATGCCGTTTCTACATAATATTTATATTCCTTCTGGCTGCTCTTCGCACTTCCTTCAGCGACATTAGCCGCGATGGATACCGCGCTTCTTGTTACCTGCGAACGCAATCCGAATTTTTCCTCACCCGGAAACTTATCAACTGCCAAATAAACCGCATTAACAATTTCCATAGCCTTTTGCCAAATGAGTAGCTTCTTAAAGTCTCTCATACATGTCTACACAATCTCGTAGCTTGAAGCTCATGCTTGAAGCTTATTGGTCCAGGTATTTCTGCGCCAGTTTCGACAACTCACTTGGGTCTGCGATAAGGTGTTTCTCGTATAGTGCCGGGTTCCAGATCTCCACTTTGTTACCCATGCCTACCAGCATCACATCCTTTTCTATCTGGGCATAGGCGAGCATGTTTTTAGGGAGTAAAAAGCGGCCGTTGCCATCCAGTTCAACCGTGGCCGTGCCACTGAAGAAGTTGCGCTGGAGGGTTCGGTACTCCTCGTTAAACTCGCTCAATCCGGAAATTTTGGAGAACACCTTTTTGAATTCCACCATGGGGTAGAGTATGAGGCAGCGCTCAAAACCCCTGCGCAAAACCAGTTCGCTGTCGCCTTCGGGCAGCTGGGCTTTTACACGCGAAGGCAGTACCAGCCTGCCCTTGGCATCGAGCTTACTTTCATATTCGCTGGTGAAAAAGGTCATTGACGTAGTGGTTGTCTATTCCTTGATAACAAACATAAGCATTTTTCAACCACTTTCAACCACTTTCAACCACTTTTTTGCATTTTAGGGTCTGCCAGGCCCTTTTTAGACCTGTTGTCATTTCTCTCTTAGTTTTAGACCGGACACAAGTAAACGCGACTTTTTAACCGCACTAAACACGACTGATTGACAAAAGCTACGATTCCGGGCCAAAATCGCAGATCGTACCGTTGGCATCCGAGGTAGCAGAATGCTGAACCATTAAGGGTGATGTGTAATTCAGTCGGGTTTAGTGTGGTATAACCTAAGCCTTTTCTCACCGCTTTGAGCATGCCTGAAAATCACAGCGGCTTCTTTGGTTGTCATATATAATTTAACGAGCTATGAGCCATAGAAAGAAATAGAGTCCCTAATACCCGTATTCAAAACACGTTTCGGGGCCAGAATAACCTAAGCCTTTTGTTGATTTGATGGCCGGACCGTAAGCCAAGTACCTGTCGGCCGAAGTCGCGTCTTTTCAAGCTCAACAAAAACAACTGCAAAGCAGGCTTGATAAACCTTCAGGGAAAGGATACAGCCTGATTTTTTATTTCGGTTCTACCCTGATGTGCTCCTATTCCGCTTTGTGGCGTTTCAACCGGTTTTTTCTTCCGCTTCTTTAGTATGTACTCAAAGCCCATGCGCATATTCCACCGGTCAACATAAGGGCTTTTGTGGTGGGGATCGAAAATGTTGTACAGCGCAAAGACGAACACTCATCCGATAAATTAAAGATAATACATGGCGGTTGCTCACCAATCAGGATTTCCAATGCCGCAGATACTATGTTTGAAAGAGCATAAGCCCCAGTGTACTAACTTTAATAAGTTATTGTATTAAAACAAAACACTCAAGGCTTATGCAAAAACAAGTTAACAAAAAATTGGATTTCAGTGGACAAAACATTTACGTTGGTTTAGACACGCACAAGAAACAGATCACGGTAACCATCATGGGCGAGAATTTGCACCTTAAAACTTTTAGTCAGCCTCCGGATGTCGATGTGTTGGTAAAATATCTAAATCGGAATTTTCCGGGTGCAACCTACCATGCTGCTTATGAAGCTGGGTATTCAGGATTTTGGTTGCAAGAAAGACTGCAGGCAAGTGGCGTTAACTGCATGGTTGTTCATGCAGCCGATGTGCCGACCAAAGACAAAGAGAAAACAAAAACGCGATCCCTTAGACAGTCGAAAAATTGCCAGGTCGTTAAAAGTGGTGAGCCTGGAGGCCATCTATGTACCCAGCAAAATTGTCAGCAAGACCGCAGCCTGTTACGGGCTCGTCAGCGGATTGTAGGCAATCAAACACGATGTCGTAATCGCATCAAAGCCTTATTGAGTTATTTTGGGATTAATTACCCCGAACAATTCACCAGGTCGGGCACACATTGGTCTAAGCGATTCATGGAGTGGCTTAAGAAAGTGGACATCGGGAAAAGTGGAACAACACATTAGCTACTTACCTGGCTGAAGCAGAATTCTGGAGAAGCACACTAACTACCATCCTCAAACAGATAAACACTCTGTCTGGTGAAGAGAAATATGCTAAGCCGGTAGAACTGCTGATCAGTGTGCCTGGCATAGGCCGGTTAACAGCCATGATGGTGTTGACTGAGTTAGAAGATATCAAACGATTTAAAAGTCGTGATTCATTATGTAACTACATTGGCTTGGTGCCCAATGTTTCCTCATCGAGCGACCGTGAACATGTGGGCGACATCACACAACGAGGCAATAAAACGTTAAGGAAGTGCTTCATCGAAAGTGCCTGGGTTGCAGTACGTACCGATCCGGCATTGACTATGAAGTATAACCAACTATGCAGCCGAATGAAGGGTAATAAAGCCATCATTCGTATTGCCCGGATGTTGGTGAGCCGACTGCGTTATGTGTTGATTAACAAAACGGAATACGAACTTGGCGTAGCCGCTTAACCATATAAAAGTTATAAACGGTGGGCACAATGTAAGGGGACTCTTGCAGCCTCTGGATTTCAGAGTGACTGCTTTCCGCAGATTACAGCCCACCTTTATAAAAATATAAAAGGTATCGTGCAGCTTCCGAAAAGGAATGACTGCTTATAGAAGATTGATTTTATACTTGGTAAAGGGTAAAGCCAGGGCTATGTTGGAAACTCTTTTTCGGTTTTCCTAAAAAAGAAAGGACTGCCAATTTTGCCTATTAACAGTCCAAATCTTTTTCAGTGTAAACCCTGCTTGTTCGCTGAGGTTTCCAATCGCAGCCACGCAGGTAAAACAATAACAAAATTAGTGCATCAGGACTTGACTTTCAACATAGAAGAGTCCCTTGCAGGAGACGCTGCGGGGACAGAGAAGCGCATGTACATATTCATGCTGGGTAACGACTAAGCAACTGTGTAAAGGCCCGATTCGGCCTTGCTGAAAGGGGATGTGGAATGTACCACTTTCAGCCGAATCGGTTGCATTTAAAGACTTAACTTTAAACACAGTTACCATGGAAAATCAAGAACAACACCCACTACTCAAAGAGATGCTCACCCCTGAGTTTCTCAAGCAATTTAAGAATTCGAAAGACCTCAACAGCTTTATCGATGAACTTTTCAAAAAGGGCATGGAGCAAATGCTGGAAGGTGAACTCGATGGCCATTTGGGCTATGCCAAACATTCACCAGAAGGGATTAACTCCGGGAACTCACGGAACGGAAAAACCCGTAAGACCATCAAGACCACGCGAGGTGAACTACAGATAGAAGTACCTCGGGATCGGAACAGCACGTTTGAGCCCGTCCTGGTTCCCAAGCGCAGCCGGTTCGTAGAAGGCATCGAAGAAATTATCATCTCCTTATATGCCCGGGGTATGAGCGTACGCGACATTGAAATACAAATCCGGGAAATCTATGGTGTGAATGTTTCGGATGCCACTATTTCCAACGTTACCTCGCGGGTACATACGTTGGTAACGGAGTGGCAAAGCAGGCCTCTTTCATCGGTGTACTTTGTGGTGTGGATGGATGGGATCGTATTCAAAGTCCGGCAGAATGGGAAGGTGATCAACAAAACCATTTACCTGGCCGTAGGCCTTAATGCTCAGGGGTTTAAGGAAGTATTGGGCATGTGGCTGGGTGAAAGCGAAAGTGCTTCATTCTGGATAAGTGTACTTACTGATTTAAAAGCCGTGGCGTGGAAGATATTCTCATCACCAGCACCGATAATCTGAAGGGCTTCACCGATGCAATCACCAGCGTGTTTACCCAATCGGTAACCCAGATTTGTGTAGTTCATCAGATCAGAAATGCGCTTCGCTACGTTGTCTGGAAAGACAAGAAACAATTTGTAGCCGATTTGAAGACTGTTTACGGAGCACCAAACAAAGAGCGGCTGCTCAAGCCTTAGAGCAGCCTTGAAGTAACATGGGGCAAAAATATCCGCATGCTATCAAGTCGTGGAAAACGAATTGGGATAACCTCACGCACTTCTTCGATTATCCGATCGAAATCCGAACGCTGATCTATACCACGAACATTATCGAAAATCTCAACGGAAAAATCCGCAAGTATACCAACAACAAACTTTCGTTCCCTGACGACCAGGCGGTGGTGAAAGCGGTGTACCTGGCTTTACGGGAGATCACCAAAAAATGGACCTTGCCCGTGAGAAACTGGCCACTAATCGTAAATCAATTTTTAACTATCTTCGAAGGCAGATGCAAAATATAAAACCTTTACGCAGTTGCTTAGTCGTTACCCAGCACTTACACACTTAATTAGGCAGTGTCTCATGCTGCGTTCATCGCCACAATGCCTCGTGGTTATTGCCTAAGTTTGAATACTTTGACCAAATTGTCATCAACAATATTTAACTCATCCTTAGACAAGTTACCGAGTTTACCTATCACTAAATCCTTATCAATGGTTGCCAGTTTTCTCAACCTTATTAAAGAAGTTTGTTTTAAACCGTTTATCACAGATGGTTCAACCTTCACATCAAACTCATCCTGCCACTTTATTTGAGTTGTTATAAATGAAACCGTTAAATCGCTTTCACCTGCCACAAGAATAAGTGCCGGCCTGTGCTTTACATCTGATAGGTCAGTGAATGGGAAAGGTATCAGGACGATGTCACCCTTATTCATTTATATCTTTCTTTCAGATCGTTGACTGAATAAAGATCTTCCTCATCCTTTAAGAACTTAAATACCTTTGAATCGCTTACCAATTTCTGAATACCCTCAATCACTATTTGATTTTCAATTCTACTAAGAAGAAATTCGGCAAAATCGGATACTTCCTTTAATTTTTGATCGGGCAATTTTCGCAGATTATCAATGGTTTTCTTAATAAGGATTTCCCGTGTCATTTGCAGTGATTTCAAGTAGTTACAAATTTAGTTAAATCCGGCATATCACACCTACCACAAGCGTCAGCATCAATTTAGCTCATGCGGGCCATTTTTTTACCGAATGCTTTCACTTACCAAGTTACAAAACTTGCCGGTTATTAAACATGCATTGTGCCAATCCTGCTTGTTCGCTGACCCCGCCTTGACTGTTTACAAACAAGAAACTTGTATTCAAAAGGAATTGAAATCGAGTCATATTCTACATTGCACCGGATGCCCCACATTCTTCACCTGGTGGTTTGGGTGTGCATTTACTTCGTTACTGTGTTCAATACGCGTCTATCTATTAAGTTCCTTAGATAAAACAAAGAGATAAATTTCTTCATCCCTTACAATTGTGATAGTGTCATTATTTGGATGCTTTATAAACAAGTCACCTTTCATAAGGAATTCACTTATGTCATTGGGATTATACAAGTAGTTTCTTGCGAACGTAACAGTGTACCTGGCACCATTCTCAAGTGTTATTTCTGCGTTACCCCTCTCTAACACTATTTCCATTACTTTCCCATTTATGTCAAATTCGGTCCTTATAGCAGGAAAAAGTTTTAACCTTTCTTCTAATTTCCAATTCATCCAATATATACCCGCTATAAACAACAATATGCCAATTGGTATAAGTCCAATCTTATATTTGATATACTTTGAATCAGAGAAAGGGAATTGAAGTTTCATCTATTTCAAAATTTAGTCATCAAAAAAAGTTCTACCCCAATTAACATTAAGTGAAAGACCGGGATCCCCAGCTCCCACAAATCTCATAATACCAATATAATAACCACTCTCAAGTGGAGCATAAACCAAACCAACACTTCCATCAAATCCCAAGAACCCAAAGCCAACGCTTACCGAAAGTCTTTCCCCTTGAAAATTACTTAGCCTTAATGATTGATTACCATTGGGCACATAGAAATATTCACCTAATGTAATACCTGCGCTGATATCAAAACCAAATGCCAAGGGATGTTCATAAAAGCTTTTTGATTTACCTCGATCCGGTCCGGTTAACATTCCTAAAAATGACACTTTATTTCCATTAAGAAATCTGCTATCCGGTGTCCAATCAACTCCTAGTAATTGAATTGCATTAATATTACCATTTATTGAAAATGCATCTGGTAAATGCAGAATCATTTGCAAAAGTAATTTTGAGTTTCCTTTCACTATATCCCATGGAGAGGTGTCACTTGGCCCTGCATTGGTTGAAGCACAAACTGGCCCACTCTGTGAACTTATCAGTTTGTAAAGATCCTCCATACAGTCTTTTATTTGCTGCTCGGAGGTGTGAAGAGTTGCAGCACCTGTTCGGGGATCGACAGTAAATATTCTTTGGTCTTTACTGGTAAGCGCTTCTGTAATTCCTCTCATAATATTCTGTCGCTGGTGGGCTTTTGCTACCTGGTTGTCAACCCACGCATTAAAAGCGGCAAACATACTGCCATCCCCCGGCTTCCACCCGGGGCCCATGCCAAATAAGGCACCGCCATAGCCGGTAAAGCGCATGTACATATTCATGCTGCGTTCATCGCGCCAGCACTGGCCGCAGATGTACTCGCGGTACTCACCGGGCGGGGGCGGCTCCACGTCATCGCCCAGCGGGTGATTAAGGGCAACGTTAAATTTTGAGAACAAGTGTGCCTGATGATCGCCTGAATCTTCAACCTTCATTCATTCAAGATAGTAAGGAAAGTATATTGCTTACAATTTTCAATAAGCGAACATTTTTAGTTTAAATCCTGTTCTTCACCTTTAACCAACCTCCATTATGCGCTTTTTACCATTTTTGTTACTTCTTATGATGTCGTGCTCAGGCTCAGAAAAAACAGCCATCCCTACCGGCACCTGGCGGGGCGTGCTTGAACTGCAGGGAGAAGAGTTACCCTTTACCTTTGACCTGCAGACGCAAGCCGGCAAGTACGTTGCCTGGATTAAAAACGGACGGGAACAGCTTTACCTGGACGAAGTTGTTGTAACAGGCAATTCCATAACCCTGCACATCCATATTTTCGATGCACTAATTAAGGCCGCTCGGAACGGAACGGAACTGAACGGCCACTTTATTATTCGCTATGCCGATGACTACCGGGTTCCGTTCAGAGCACGCCACGGTGAAACACACCGGTTTATTCCAGCGGATTACACGGCCTCCGGTCCGGATTTTTCAGGCACTTATGCCGTGCAGTTTTTTAACGACAACAACACGGTTAACGCGCTGGGCATCTTCACCCAAAAAGGCAACTATGCCGAAGGCACCTTTCTTACACCCACCGGTGATTACCGGTACCTTGAAGGAAACGTGGTAAACGATACGCTCTGGCTTAGCGGATTCGATGGAAATCACCTCTATATTTTTAATGCCGTTAAGCAGGGCGATACCCTTACGGGGACTCACTGGCTGGGCAAGTCGCGCAAAAGAAGGTGGACGGGCGTGAGAGACGACCAGGCCAAACCCCCTGCAACCGAATCGCTGACGCATTTAAATGAAGGATACAAAACACTTGAATTTACATTTCCGGATGTGGATGGAAAGCCCGTATCGCTTCAGCACGATCGGTTTAAAAATAAGGTCGTGATTGTTCAACTGCTGGGTTCCTGGTGCCCTAACTGCATGGATGAAACACGCTTTCTTACCGAATGGTACGCAAAAAACAAGCATCGCGGCATAGAAATTATCGGGCTGGCTTACGAACAAAAAGCTGACTTTGATTACGCCCGCGAACGGGTACGCAAGATGAAAGAAAAACTAAGTATCCCCTATGAAGTACTGATAGCCGGAACCAACACCAACGCCAGCGAAACGCTGCCCGCGCTCAACCGGGTTATTGCTTTTCCAACCACTATCTTTGTGGGTAAAGACGGCCACGTAAAATACATCCATACCGGTTTTTCGGGGCCGGGCACAGGGGTTTATTATGAACAACAAAAGGAGCGGTTTAATGAAATGGTGAATCAGTTATTAAATGGCCATTAGTCACTAGCTTCTGGCTGCAAGCCCAAGTTAACAACTTATAGGCTAGCAGTTAGAAGCTGGTAGCTTGCAGCATAAAGCTAAGCATGAAAAAAAGAGTTGTAGTCGGTTTATCAGGCGGGGTTGATTCCAGCGTAGCGGCCTATCTGTTAAAAGAGCAAGGCTACGAGGTTATCGGCATGTTTATGAAAAACTGGCATGACGACTCGGTAACCATCAGCAACGAGTGCCCCTGGCTTGACGACAGCAACGATGCCATGATTGTGGCCCAGCACCTGGGCATCCCGTTCCAAACCATCGACCTGAGCAGCGAGTACAAGGCGCGCATTGTGGATTACATGTTTGCCGAGTACCAGCGCGGCCGCACCCCCAACCCCGATGTGCTGTGCAACCGCGAAATCAAGTTTGATATTTTTTTAAACGCGGCACTGAAACTGGGTGCCGATTACGTAGCCACCGGCCACTATGCCCGAAAGGCCGAAACCGTTGTTAACGGCAAAACCGTTTACCGGCTGCTGGCCGGTACCGATCCGAATAAAGATCAAAGCTATTTTCTGTGCCAGCTTATCCAGCAACAACTCTCACGGGCGCTCTTCCCTGTTGGCGAACTGCTGAAACCCGAAGTGCGTAGCATCGCAAAAAAAATCGGGTTAGTAACTGCCGGTAAAAAAGACTCGCAGGGACTGTGCTTTGTGGGCAAAGTGCACCTGCCAGAGTTTTTGCAACAACAACTTGTACCCCAAAAAGGCAAGGCCATCCTTGTTCCGCCCGATGCACCGGTATTCAGTAACAGTCAGTCGATGGACGACCTGGTGGATATAACAAACCCTTACCGGTACAGCCCCGATGTTGGTACCGAAGCCGGTGAACACGCAGGCGCTCATTATTATACCATCGGGCAACGCAGGGGACTGAACCTGGGCGGCTTTCCTAAACCCTTGTTCGTTATCGGCACCGATACCACCCGCAATATTTTGTACATGGGCATGGGCGCAGATCATCCGGGCCTTTACCGGAAAGGTTTGTTTATTGCGGGTGCCGATGAGCACTGGGTACGCGAAGATTTGAAACTTATGGAAGGCGAATCGAAAACCTACCGCGTGCGCATCCGCTACCGGCAGGAACTGGAGCCCTGCATCCTGCATAAAAAGCCGGAAGGGCTGTACCTGGTTTTTGAAAAGCCACAGAAGGCCATTACCCCCGGGCAGTTTGCCGCCTGGTATAATGGGGAGGAATTAATTGGCTCAGGCGTAATCGCCTGATGGTATTTAAAAACCGCTTACCCCACCCGACACAATAAACTTCATGGCCACCGCACCCGATACGTTAAGCGGTTTGATGTTCTCTTTCGGTACCACAAAATGATCGCCCGCCATGGTGTACGACTGTGGTATGTACACGGCAATCATGTCCTGCAGACCCAGGTTGGTTAAATCGTTTTGGGTAATAAAGCCCACGCGGTATAGCTGGTTATCTTTATTAATAGTAACCAGCACCGGCTTATCGAACTTTCGTTTTTCACCCACAAAAGCCGACATCAGATCTTTGATGGAGGAATAAATCAGTTTGATTAAGGGTATCCGGCTGATAATCTGTTCGAACCAATCAGAAAAAGTTTTAAAGGCGAAGTTGGTTGTAAAATACCCGAACAGTGTAATTACCGTAAGGATAATAACGAAGCCCACTCCGGGATACGGCAGGTTAAGCCGGGAGTCAAGCCATTGGAACGCTTCGATAATAAAATAGATGGTGGCGACCAACGGTACAATAAACAACGTACCGTTAAAAAAATAGCGGGCAATTTTCGAAATCATATACGTTTGAGTTTAAAATAAAAAACCTCTGCCGAAATCCGAGCAGAGGTCAGTTGATCATTTTCGTATTGCTTAAATCGAAAAGCCGAGAAAACTCAGAAAGCCGAACGACATCAGGCCCACCAGGATAAACGTAATACCCAGGCCTTTCAGCGGACCGGGCACATGGGAGTACTTCATCTTTTCGCGTACACCCGCCAGCGCCACAATGGCCAGCATCCAGCCGATGCCGCTGCCAAAACCAAAAACAGTAGCCTCACCCAGCGTGTACGAGCGGCCTACCATAAAAAGCGAACCTCCCAGAATAGCGCAGTTCACTGCAATTAACGGGAGAAAAATACCCAGCGAACCATATAATGCCGGAGAAAATTTTTCAACCGCCATTTCGGTAAGCTGCACCATAGCGGCAATTACAGCAATAAACACGATGAATTGCAGAAAGGACAGATCCACCGAAGCAAATTCCGGGCTTACCCAGCCAAGTGCGCCTTCGATAAGAATATAATTCTGAATAAGCCAGTTAATCGGGATGGTAACGCCCAATACAAAGATCACAGCAAGTCCTAAACCAAAAGCTGTTTTCACCTTTTTTGATACGGCCAGGTATGAACACATACCCAAAAAGTAGGCGAAAATCATGTTATCAACGAAAATGGATCGAACCCCGATGCTGATTAAGTTTTCCATATGATTAGTTGTTAACCTTCCCTGTATCCGTTTAATGCCCGCTGAACCCAGATAATAATACCTACAATAATACACGCTCCGGCCGGCAATAACATCAGTCCGTTGCCTTTGTAGTGCAGGCCAACCGATTCAAAAATTTTGAAGCCAAACAAAGCGCCCGAGCCGAGCAATTCGCGGAAGAATGCTACAATCATCAGGATAATGCCGTACCCGAAACCGTTACCCAGCCCATCCAAAAACGAGGGCCCAACTTTGTTGCCCATGGCAAATGCCTCAAGCCGGCCCATTACAATACAGTTGGTGATGATGAGGCCAACAAACACCGATAATTGCTTGGACACATCGTAAACATAGGCCTTCAGAACCTGGTCAACCAGAATTACCCAGGTGGCTACGATGGCAAGCTGTACAATAATGCGGATGCGTGACGGAATGGTGTTGCGCATCAGCGAAATGGCCACGTTTGAACTGGCCGTTACCACCGTTAGGCTGATGGCCATAATAAAAGCGGGCTTCATTTGCGTGGTTACCGCCAACGCTGAACAGATACCCAGCACCTGAACGGTAATGGGGTTGTTAATGTCCAGCGGATGAGTTAACAACTTCCTGTTTTTCTTCGAAAAGAGCGGTTCGCTTTTTTTCTCCTGTACAACTTCTGCAACTTCCGAGCTCATAATGTTTACGGATTGGTTTTAATCCTTTTAATATAATTCGAGTAGCAGGCCAGATAATCCTTCAGCATATTGTTAACGCCTTTGCCGGTAAGGGTGGCGCCCGACATGCCATCCACTTTGTGCGGATCGGATGAATAATCATTGCCTTCGCCTTTCATCATTTCCACCGAGGCAAGCTGGTCGCCTTCAAAAACTTTTTTGCCTTTGTACCGGTCCTGTATTTCGGCCGAGGCAATGCGTGCGCCCAGACCGGGTGTTTCGCCTTTGTGCTGGAATACCGTACCCTGAATGGTATTTAAATCGGATTGAAGGGCAACATACCCCCAGATTTTATCCCACAAGCCGAAACCGTGTAACGGCAGTACAACGTACTCAATATGGCCTTCGGCATTCCGGAACTCATATACCGGCAACAGGCGTTTTTCGGCAGGCTTTTTATACTCAGCTTCAATGTTCACGCTGGCAGGCGATATTCCGGCCACTTCATTGCCGGCATAGTCCACCACAAATGCTTTAACCCGCTTGTCGTACTCTTCTGCCACGTTCACATCCTTACCAACTGCCATAACGGTTGAAAGGATATTGGATTTCCGCTCCAGTTCAATATTAGCCTGTTGGCGTTCTTTCAATCCTTCGGAAGCAATAGCCAGCAGCCCACCCGACACAATGGTGACGATGGCTGCATACATTACGATATAGAGATTAGACTGTCGCACGTTTCAATCTGCGTTTTTTGTTTGCGCTAACCACGGCATAATCAATAAGCGGTGCAAATACATTCATCAGCAGGATGGCCAGCATAATACCTTCGGGATAAGCCGGGTTAAACACCCGGATAAGTACCGTTAATATACCAATAAGCAGGCCGTAAACCCATTTGCCGGCTTCGGTTTGTGCTGCCGTTACCGGATCGGTGGCCATAAACACTGCGCCAAATGCCAAACCGCCCATAACCAGGTGGTAATGAGCCGGCATCTGCATAAACGGATTGGTGCCCAACACGTTAAGGAACAACCCCATACCATAGGCTCCGGCAAATACACTCACAATAATTTTCCAACTGCCCACACCGGTTATAACCAGAATGGCCGCACCGATTAAACACATCAGCGTAGAAGTTTCGCCAATGCAACCGGGCATAAAGCCGAAGAACATGTTGCTGAAACTGTAAATATCGTTTGCCCAGCCGGCACCGAAATTTGAAAGGTCACTAACTACATTACCCGTTGAAGCAGCCGCAACCGCCAGCGGTGTAGCGCCTGAATAACCGGCCACGGTTGTCGCACCCTCGCCCAGGTATGTCCACACCTCACCTGAAATATCGGTTGGGTATGCAAAGTATAGAAAGGCGCGGGCAGTTAACGCTACGTTCAGAATGTTCATGCCGGTTCCGCCAAACGCTTCTTTAGCGATAACTACCGCAAAGATGGATGCCACAGCAACCTGCCATAATGGTATATCGGGCGGCATTACAAGCGGTATAAGCATACCGGTTACCAGGTACCCTTCGTTAATGGGGTGCTTACGGATGATGGCAAAAACAACTTCAACAAGCCCCCCTGCAGCATAGGCCACTATAATAATAGGAAGTACCTGCACCAATCCGATGATTATTTTATCACCGGTTGAGGCAGCCGCTCCCGTAGCCAGAAAATGCTGGTGGCCCACGTTCCAGATGCCGAACAGCAGGCAGGGTATCATGGCAATAACAACCGTCATCATCAATCGTTTCAGATCGATGGCATCGCGTATTTGCGCGCCTTTGGCGGGTGTTACCGTATTCGGTGAAAAATTGAATGTATCTATGGCTTCAAACAGGTAGAAGTACTTGTGGTACTTCCCTCCCCGCTCGAAGTTGTGTTTTGCTTTATCAAATACCTGTCGCAAAAACTTCATGGTGCTTAGCTGTTCCGTATTAAATCAATTCCTTCGCGTAAAATTTCCTGCACGTTGTGTTTGGATACATCCACAAATTCGCACAAGGCCAGGTCCTCTTCAATTACTTCATAAATCCCCAGGGCTTCCATCTCATCATAATCTTCGGCTATGATTGCTTTGATCAGGTAAGTAGGAAGAATATCCATCGGGGTTACTTTTTCGAACACACCGGTTTGTACAAAAGCGCGAGGCTCGCCACGCGTGTTGCTGTCGGCTACAAATTCCTTCTTTGGCGTTAGAAACGAAAGCAAGCCAAAAGCCCGCTGAAAACTGAGTTTATTTACGGTAGGTTTGATCCACCCCAAAAATTCATAGTAGTCGCCTTCGGGTATTACCGTTACCAGGTGATCGAAAAACCCGATATAGCCCTCAGGCCCGATGCTTGTTCCTGTAAGCACATTACCGGAAACAACCCGTACATGATTATGTTTAAGATTATTATCCAGAAATTTCTTAACACAAGCACCCGTGTAGGTTTTATAGTACTGCGGATTTTTCACTTCAGAGCCCGCCACAGCAATGATGCGTGAGGCATCGTAAACACCAATAAGAAATAATTTCCCTATTTGAATAACACCCTGCGGACTTATGGTCCACACCACATCGCCTTTGTTTACCGGGTCGAGGTGGTGGATTTGAACGCCCACACAGCCGGACGGATGCGGACCCGAAAACTTATTGAGTTCAGCACCTTTAATCTGCGAAAAAACCGGTGATATTTCCCGTTCGCTGTGCACATTAACGTGCACCGCACCGGATGTAAATTTTTTCAATACATCAATACCCGCCTGAAAAAACTGTTCCTGCCCTTTAAACAACATATTATAGTCGGGCGCCAAAGGACCTGAATCGAAAGCAGATATAAAAATTGATTTAGGTTTTTCAGCCGGATCAGCAACTACGCCAAAGGGGCGTTGAACAATATTTACCCATACGCCACTGGCAAGGAGCTGTTCGAGAGCTTTTTCGCGGGTAAGGCCGGCCAGATCGCTTACAGAGTACTTGTTAAAGGAAAGGTACTCGATATTTTTATCAGCCAGGATTTTTATCTCAAGCAGTTTGCGTTTTTCACCTCGTTTTATTTCTACTACTTCGCCACTTACCGGGGCTGTGAAAACTATTTGTTCATTCTTTTTATCGTGAAATAAAACAGAACCGGCCTTTACCTGGTCGCCTTCTTTTACTACGGGTTTGGGCATGTAAATCCCATGAAAATCAGTGGGTTTAACAGCAAAGGTTTCGGGTTGATCAAGGGTTGCGATTGTTGAAGCGGCCTTACCGGCAAGATTGATATCAAAGCCCTTCTTTAACCGGATAAATTTGCCCATGCCAGCAGTGGTTTTGAATTTTGAACGGTGGCAAAATTAACTATAAATCTGACATTAAAAAGGCTTTGCGGCTTGCTTTAGCGGCTTTTTACCATGGCCGAAATCGCCCGCCTTACCACCTCATCAACCTGCTCGGTAATGGTAATGTGGGTGGTATCAATTACAATGGAATCGGGTGCCTGGCGCAGCGGGCTTTCGGCCCGGGTGGTGTCAATGCGATCGCGCTCCTGTATGTTTTCGATTACGGTATCCAAATCAACCATAATATCCTTTTCGAGCAGTTCGCGCTGCCTGCGAAATGCGCGTACCAACATGTCGGCAGTCATAAAAAACTTTAGCTCGGCCTGCGGAAACACCACTGTGCCAATATCGCGGCCATCCATTACAAGGGCTTTGTCTTTACCCATTTTGCGTTGCTGTTCAACCATGGCCTGGCGCACTTCTTTTATGGTACTTACCCGGCTCACGTATTCCGATACGCGTATATCGCGGATTTCCTGTTCAACATTAAGTCCGTTCAGGTAAGTTTCGCTTACGCCTTTTGCATTTACTTTAAAAGAAATGGACACTTTTTGAAGTGCCCGGCTAACTTCTTTGGGATTAGTAACAGCCACATGCTGTTCAAGAAAATACATGGTTACCGCCCGGTACATGGCACCACTATCAATATACCGGTAGCCTAAAATCCGGGCAGCCTGCCTGGCGGTGGTGCTTTTTCCGCATGCCGAATACCCATCAATGGCGATGATAATTTTATTGAGCATGCTCAGCAGTCTTTTAACGGGCATGGAATAGGCTTGCCGGGCTTTAACCGCTTGTGCTTTTTATTGGATGCGCAGCTAAAAGCCAGCACAGCGCTGATAAGAAAAAATAAGGCGATGCGTTTCATGAACCGGTTTCACCGGCAATATAAAATGCCCTGCTGTGCTGCGCAACCCAACAACAGGTCATCTGGTTTTATCCTGGTAGCTCATCCGAAAGCCGATTTTCTGCCCTCCGCCCAAATCGGGTGTATGCTCAAGTTTTTGATAAAGGGTAATAAATTTAACCTGCGGGTAAGGCGGAGCCATTAGGTCGTTTTCAATAGCTAAAGCCAACACCAGCTTTATTAAGCCATTTAGAAAATCGTGCGTTAGCGCGCCTTCAGAAACTTTATTAAACAACCGAGCCACCTGGCCTTCCCCTTCAACAAAGAACCGGTTTTCGTGGTTAACCATGAGGCGGGCCAACAGGTATCCCGGATCGTTAACACGGTTGAACTTGAGCGAATCAGACATGAAGTTGTAGATGTTGATTTGCCCGAAATACCGGTTGCACTCATTTTGAAGAATGTATGGATCCTTCATAACAAAGTGTTCTTCATCAAAGGTTACCACATTGGTATGAAGAACAAATATCAACAGGTCGCCTGCCAGTTTTACCTGAAACTCATGCTCGTTTACATCGGTAAAATCAACTGTCACATCGCCATCATCCGGGTGTGCTTTTTTGCGGATTTCATCGATTATGCGTTTTGATTCACCTTTCAATACAGCAAACGCATCAAGCAAAAATTTATAGGTTTTTTGCTTGGCGGTTGACTTGGTTTCAAGCAGTTTTGTGATATAGTCAAGGTGGTCTTGGTCGGTGTTCATAACCCGGGGGCTTGCACTTGCGTTGAAAGTTACTAACTTTTTAATCCAAAAGATTATGGCAAACGAAGGTAAAGAAGGCTCAGCAGAAAAGGCTTTTAAAAATTTTGGCAAAAAGGTGGATCAGTTTATGGCGGAGTTGAACGTAGCGGGCGAAAAACTGAACAAAGAATTTGAACAAAAATTTGAAGAACTGAAGCTGTCGGCCGAGAAACTCAAAAAAGAAGCACAGGATAAGGAACGTTGGAAAGAAGTGGAGGCCAGTTTAAAGAAGGCTGGGCAAGAACTGGAGAATGCCCTTAAGGCTGCGTTTAAGAAGAAAACTTCCGGGTAACCCGGTTACCACCTGATAACCTGAATGAAACCACTTATCAGTGTTTCTGATTTTACTAAAGCCACGGGCATCCGCAACAAACTTATTGCCGGGGGCCTGATGCAATTTGCCGGATTGCACGACCTGAATAAGTTATATGAAGCGTTATATGATTTTAAAGGAGTTGATTTTACCCGGGCGTATTTCAGAAAACGTAACATCAGGCTGGAAGTTGATGACACTGAACTGGCGCGTATTCCAAAAAAAGGTGCTTTTATTACTATTTCAAACCATCCGTATGGGGGTATTGACGGGCTTGCACTGATAGAATTGATTGCCCGCAGGCGACCCGACTATAAAGTACTTGCCAACTTCCTGCTAAAAAAGATTGAGCCTATCAGCGATTTTTTTATTGCCGTGAACCCGTTTGAGGATTACAAAGAGGCAGCCTCCAGCATTGCAGGAATGAAACTGGCCCGCAAACATGTTGAGACTGGCAGGCCCCTGGGTATTTTTCCGGCCGGTGAGGTTTCAACCCGCCAACGTAATGCAACCGGCATAACCGACAAGGCCTGGCAGAAACCAGCTATTAAACTGATTAAAAATGCAAGAGTGCCTGTTATCCCGATTTATTTTCATGGGCACAACAGTTGGTCGTTTCATCTGTTAGGGCGCATCCACCCGGCTTTGCGCACGCTGCGGCTTCCCTATGAATTAACCCATGCAACAGATGTTTCCTTGCGTATACGCATCGGCAACCCGATAACCGTTGAAGAGCAGGATGAATTAAAAAGCATCGACCAGTTCAGTACATTTTTAAGAGCCAGGACCTACTCGCTGGGCCTTGCCATTACCCGAAAGAAAAACCTGGTAACCATACCAAAACTCAACAGGCCGCAACCGGTTACCGAAGGCATAAGCCCCGAACTGATTGAGCAGGAAATAGAAAAACTTGCGCATTTAAAATTATTCAGCCAGCAGAACTTTGATGTTTACCTGGCGCCCGCAAAGGATATACCGAATATTTTGTTAGAAATAGGCCGGTTGCGCGAACTCACTTTCCGGCAGGAAGGTGAAGGAACCAATAAAAAAATTGATCTCGATCAGTTTGATGAGTATTACGAACATCTTTTCTTATACGATCGCGAAGCTTCCAGATTGGCAGGCGCTTACCGAATTGGTAAAGGCAATGACATCATCAGGAAATACGGCCGAAAAGGTTTCTATACCAACACCTTATTTAAAATGAAGGATGGTATCGTTCCCGTATTAAACAACGCCATTGAGTTGGGCAGGTCATTTATTATACCCGAATACCAGAATAAGCGACTACCGCTGTTCTTGTTATGGCGGGGCATTCTTACGGTATTGGTATCCAACCCGCACTATTGTTACATCATCGGACCGGTAAGCATCAGCAACTATTATTCGAAAGTTTCGAAAAGTGTAATCGTTGCGTTTATCCAAAAATATTACTTCGACCAGGAGTTGGCTGCGTTTATTCAACCAAAAAAGCGCTTTAAAGTAAGCCCGAAAATCATGGAAGAAGCCAACACGCTGCTTAAAACGTCTGGCGGTGATGTGCGCAAACTGGATAAGATTATTGATGACATTGAGCCGGCCATCCGTTCGGCACCTGTGCTGCTTAAAAAATACATTCAGCAAAATGCCCGCATCATCGGCTTTAATGTTGACCCGAAGTTTAACGAAGCGTTAGACGGCCTGATGATTCTGGATTTCAGGCACGTCAATAAAAACACAATTGAAAATCTGCAGAGGGAGTTTTCTTAAAGCAGCTTTATTTCAACGAATTATAATAATCAAACAATGCCTGCAGGTGATCTTCGCGTGTTAAGTCAAGCGTATTGATTTTTATGAATCGCTGTATTTCCGGGCGATGATCCGGGAACATCATTTCAAACTTCTTTTTAGGCAACGGTTTGAAAACATTATTGTTATAAAGCGCATAGTAGTGTATCTTTTTGATTAGTTTGTGATCGAGGCTACCTACATTAAGCGCTACATGATAATTGGCTTCTTTAAAAATAACTTCAGTCTGCTTTATTAAGCCAACCTTTCCCTCCGAAATAAGTTGAAAAAATCCCGTACCCTGTGTACCGTCCTCATGTTTAAATAACTGCCCATTAATAAACACCTGGGGCTTTTTTGTTGCACTGTCAATCCACACAAAACTTTTAACCCGATCGCCCTTTAAAGCACGAAGGCCGGTTTTGGTTTTTATATCAAATTCATTGCGTGCAATGTAGTACTTGACCGGCAAGCCTTCCAGCAACGAGCTGTCGTTAAGCAGAAAAGTAGTCTTCTGGAAATGAGTGTTTAACATGTCATCGCCAATCACATCGGGTGGGGCTGGTGGTAAGGTCTGCACGGAAGCCCCCGTTACCAGCATTTCGGGATTTGACATACGCTCCAGAAGGTATTGGTTTTGCATATAAGTACGCGTAGAACTACTGGTATTTTGACTATAAACTGCCAGTACCGGTACAATCAGTAAAATAAATACTACCACTTGTTTGCTCATATTTCTGCTACTTAAGGCCTTCAATATATGTCCCTGTTAAATCAAACAAACTTAAATGTTACCACAATGGTAAATTTTATTTACCAATGGCTACCCGCCTGAATTCGGCCACCGTCAATCCTTTTGAAATGCCATCCAGGTATTGGGCAACTGTTTTGCTGTTGTCTTTTACGAAAGCCTGCGCAAGCAACGTGTTTTCCTTAAAGAACTTAGCAAGTTTACCCTGTGCAATCTTCTCTACCATATTTTCTGGTTTTCCCTCAGCAAGAATCTGCGCTTTCGCAATCTCCAGTTCCTTTTCAATAAGGGTTTTATCTACCGATTTGTCATCTACGGCAACCGGGTTCATGGCAGCAATTTGCATACCCACATCCTTGCCGGCATCAGTTACGTCCTTTCCATTGACACCTTTAAGAGAAACCAACACGCCAAGTTTCGCACCTGCATGGATGTACGGTACAACCGCTTCGCCCTTCATATAAACATATTCGCTCACTTCAATTTTCTCACCGATTTTACCTACCAGTTCAATAATCTTGTCGTTTAATGCAAGGTCGCCTGCTTTTAACGCCAGCAGTGCCTCTTTAGTCTCCGGCTTGTTCGAAAAAGCTTTTTCAGCGATAAGTTTTCCGAGGTTTTGAAATTCTTCATTCTTAGCCACAAAATCCGTTTCACAATTCAGGGCTATTAACACGGCCTCTTTGTGGTCATCGCTTACTTGTACAAATACCGAGCCCTCGGTAGCGTCTTTATCCGAGCGGGAAGCCGAAACTTTCTGGCCTTTCTTTCTTAAGATTTCAATAGCCTTTTCAAAATCTCCGTTAGCCTCGGTAAGGGCTTTTTTACAGTCCATCATGCCTGCGCCTGTCATCTGGCGGAGTTTGTTTACATCTTGTGCTGAGATCATTGCTTCACTTAAATTTATGTACTACCTGATTTTTATGAATTACTAGAAACGAAGAACATCGGCCAAGCAGCCGATGTTCACCATGTTGTTGCTGACCTGCCATCGGCCAATCAGCTAATGTTATTCATTACTTGGCTTCTTCTACGGCTGCCTCGTCAACTTTGCGTTTTTCCTCTTCTTCTTTTTTAAGGTTTGCGTCTTCCTTATCGCGCTTGCGCTCCATCAGGCCTTCTTCAATCACTTCGCCAATGTACTTTGTGATAAGTGAAATAGACTTGAAGGCGTCATCGTTGGCCGGGATGGGGAAATCAACCACGCCCGGATCAGAATTGGTATCCACCATGGCGAAAACCGGTATATTTAATTTCTGCGCTTCGGCTACGGCTATGTGCTCGCGCTTCACATCAATTACAAAAAGCGCAGCCGGCAGCCGGTTGAGGTCAACTATACCGCCCAGTTGCTTTTCAAGTTTCGCCTTTTCGCGGGTAAGCATGAGGCGCTCCTTTTTCTGCAGGTTCTGAGCTGCCTCGTCTTTCATTAATTTATCAATCTGGGCAAGCTTCTTAAGCGACTTGCGGATGGTAGCAAAATTGGTGAGCATACCACCCAGCCAGCGTTCGGTAACGTAGGGCATGTTCAGCCGCTTCGCTTCTTCGGTAACAATGTCCTTTGCCTGCTTCTTGGTGGCTACAAACATAATCTTCCGGCCTGAACGTACAATGTTTTTCAGGGCGAAGGCAGCCTCCTCAAGGCACGACAGGGTTTTGTTCAAATCGATAATGTGGATGCCGTTATTTTCCATGAAGATGTATTCGGCCATCTTCGGGTTCCACTTGCGGGTTAAGTGCCCGAAGTGAACACCTGCATCCAGTAAATCCTGATAAGTTAATTTTCTTGCCATGTTGCTGTTTCCGGTTAACGTTTACTGAATTGGAATCTCCTTCTCGCCTTTCTGCGGCCGTATTTTTTACGTTCAACCATACGGCTGTCGCGTGTTACTAACCCCTCCTTGCGCAAAACAGGTTTGTTCTCCGTGTTAACAGAAACAAGGGCGCGGGCAATACCCAGCCGAACCGCTTCGGCCTGGCCTTTTATACCGCCACCCTCAACATTTACCGTTACATCGTATTGGTTCTCGGCTTTAAGCGCCACCAAAGGCTGCTTAACCAGTGTCTGGTGAATCTCAGAGAGGAAGTACTCCTTGAGATCACGGGCGTTTACTTTTATTTCACCTTTCCCCGGGGTTACGTAAACCCTGGCTACAGAAGTTTTTCTTCTACCCGTTGCGTTGACAATCTCCATGTATTAAAACTTTATTTCTTTTGGTTGCTGTGCAGTGTGTGGATGTTCTGCCCCTGCATAAACGTGCAGGCTGCGGAACAATTCGCGACCCAGGCGGTTCTTGGGCAGCATACCCCGAACGGCATGTTCAACCAGCCGGGCGGGATGCTTGGCGCGGATTTGTGCCGGGGTATGTTCGCGCTGGCCGCCATTGTACCCGGAGTGCGTAAAGATTACCCGGTCAGTCCATTTTTTACCCGTCATCCTTACTTTTTCGGCATTGATAACCACCACATGATCGCCACAATCGGTATGGGGCGTATAGCTGGTTTTATGTTTTCCACGAATTATGCTGGCCACCTGGCTGGCAACCCGGCCTAATACCTGGTCTTTGGCATCAACCAATACCCAACCCTTCTCGGCAGTGGCTTTGTTGGCAAAAACCGTTTTATAACTCTGATGCTCCACGTTTTTTAGCGTTAAAATTCAATAAAATCAACCCTTCCTTAAAAAAGGGACACAAAGGTAAACGGATGAGCCCTGAAATACAAACAGGGAGCAAATTTTGATGTTTCAGAGGCTGGTTTATCGCGCGGTTAATTCTAACTGACGCAGCAGGGCTTTCATATCTTTTGGATAAGGGGCTTCCAGCGTAATCGATTCACCGCTCAGTCGCTTAAAAGTCAGGCTCAGGGCATGGAGGGCCATGCGCTTCATAAGGGGTTGCTCCTCTGAGAATTTTTTAAGGGTATACCCCTTTTTTAAGGATGAAAGATACACCGGTTTGCCTCCGTATTGCTCATCACCGGCAATGGATGCCCCCAGAGAAGCCAGGTGTACACGAAGCTGGTGCATGCGGCCGGTAACCGGCCGGCATTGAACCAACGTATGATTCCGGAAAACCTGTAAGGTATTTATCCATGTCTCCGCAGGCCGGCCTTTTTTGCGACTGATTTTTACAGTTCCATCGTTTTGTTTTAACAAGGGAAGGTTAACGGCCACCTCTTCAAACCGGTGAATGCCATCAACAACGGCATGGTACAGTTTAACCACCTGGCGGTTCTGAAATTGCAGGCTCAGGTGCCGGTAGGCTGGTGGGTTTTTAGCGAAGACAAGAATGCCCGAAGTGTTTTTATCCAGGCGATGGCAGGCTTGTGCTTCGGGTACATGCACCTTTGCCAGTGCAAGCAGGTGGGTTGAAGCAACTCTGTCTTCAAGTGTGGCAATAAAGGGAGGCTTGTTAACCGCGATATAATCCTCATCTTCCCAAAGGACCAGTGACTTGAAGTTGTGTTTGGTATTCACACCGGTACGATAATTAGTGCTGGGATTTAATTAGTCCTGAGATTCACCGGGCTCGGGCTTCACACGGGGTAATTTAAAACTAAAGTCAGCGCCCTTATTGGGTTCGCTTTTTACTTCGGCTTTGGTGTTGTGATTTTCCAGAATATGCTTAACGATGGCCAGGCCCAGGCCGGTACCTCCTTTTTCACGGCTTCTGCTTTTATCAACACGGTAAAAGCGTTCAAAAATGCGGGGCAGGTGTTCCGGTGGGATTCCTTCACCAAAATCGCGCACATGGGTTACCACACTTTTCTTTCCTATTTCAAATCGCACCAGCACATCGCCCCCTTCGAACGAATGTTTAATGGCGTTCATCACCAGGTTGGTCATCACCTGAAAAATCCGCTGCCAGTCGGCATATACGGTAACCTTTTGTGGTTCATTTTCAATTTTTAGTTTGATGTTTCGTTTTTGTGCTTTTTCTTCCAACTGGTCAAAAACTTCTTCGGTAAGTTTATATAAATCAATCGTTTCGAAGTGCATTTTAATCTGCCCGGTTTCGATGTGCGAAAGGGTGAGCAGGTCCTGAACGAGGGCATCAAGGCCATCCAGGCTTTTGGCCGCCTTTTTTAAAAATTTGTTGCGAACCGATTTGTCGTCAATGGCGCCATCCAACAGGGTATGTACAAAACCTTGGGCAGCGAAGATGGGTGTTTTCAGTTCGTGCGATACATCGGCTATAAATTCTTTTCTGAATGCCTCCAGTTTTTTCAGTTCGTCAATCTCTTTTTGTTTAAGCTCGGCAAACGAAAAAATTTCCTCGTTAATATTTTCCAGCGGGTTGAGAATGCCCGACTTCTGCTTGCTGATTTTATTCAGTTCCTTTTTTTTGAGTTTCTCCATCAGCTTATGAATTTTTTTAATCTCCCGGAAGATGAGAAACTCCAGCACAACAAATACCAGCAGGTATGAAACCGAAAAGCTAATGAAAAAACCAACCAACATAACGTTTATGTGGGCTTCCATTAACAGCAGAAATAACGTAGTGATTACCGAAATGCTTACTGCCAGTAACAGGGCAAGTACCCTTGAACTATAAACCATGCTGAAAATTCAAGATTTATAATTCAAAATTCAAGGAGAAACCTAATTCCTTTACTTGCGGGCCGTGATTAATTCAAGCTGAATTTATAACCTACTCCCTTTACGGTTGTAATGTAATCATCCCCGATTTTCTCCCGCACTTTGCGGATATGAACATCTACCGTCCGGGCCAGCACGTAAACATCCGAACCCCAGATATTTTGCAATAAATCTTCGCGGCTGAATACTTTATTGGGGTTTTGGGCAAGGAAGTACAGTAATTCAAACTCTTTTTTGGGAAGGTTAATTTCGCGGTCTTTAACTTTTATGGTATAGCTGGTGCGGTCAATCGTCAAATCGCCAATGGTAATAACATTGGAAGCCCCCGCCTTCTTATTGTCTCTGCGAAAAAGTGCACCGATGCGACTCACCAACGCCCGGGGCTTAATGGGTTTGGTTATATAATCATCTGCACCAATATCAAATGCAGCTACTTCCGAATACTCTTCTGATCGGGCTGTTAAAAAGACGATAAATGTTTTTTGGAGTTCGGGCAGTTCGCGCAGCAGGCGGCAGGTTTCAACGCCATCCATCTTGGGCATCATAATGTCCAACAGCACCAAATCCGGCTGAAATTTTCTGGCAATTTCAACTGCTTTCGAGCCGTCTCCGGCAGTCTTTACCTCATACCCGCTTTTTTCAAGATTGTACTTCAGCAATTCCTGAATGGGTTCTTCATCGTCAACCACAAGCACTTTGTGTACCGGCTTGCTTGCCATAATAGAGTAAGTTTTTCGCTTCAAAAGTAGGCAGAAAACAAGGCTTAAAAAACCGCTCATTTAATATTAACAATTCCTTAATCCGCTAAAAAAGCGATGGATTTTACAGAAACGGGTATGTGCTGCTGAGGTGTTGAATGTACTGTTTAAGGTCACCCCGAAATTTATTTTTCCAATCGGTCCAGAAAATATCCTGACGCGATTGGTAACGTTTAAAACTCATGAAGTACGCATTGTTCGGGAGCTTGCTGCTGTAAAGTGCCGATGGCCGGCTGAAGGTTGTAAAGGCAAGCGAATCGGATGTGTTGATGATGTGAGCGATGGCAGAATGTTTGGCTTCAATTTTTTCGTTTAGCGGATAGTCGGCTATGGCCCGATATACACTATCAAGGTAATCACATCCGCGCAGCATGTGATTGGCATAGGCCCGGAACTCCCGGTCTTCCAACAAAAACTGTTGGTATTCTTTACTTGTGTGTCCGAAGTGATAAATTAAAAACTGTTCTGCTCCACGGTCACCAATAAAGGAAGCCAGGTTTTCGTTGAAGTCCACACTGTCTTTCACAAAAATGGTAGCGTGTACCATTTCATGAATAATCAGGCTGGCCAGGTCGCCCTCCCTGCGTTCAAGCATTTTGCTTAAGATGGGGTCGGTAAACCAGCCGAGTGTTGACCAGCCGCCCGGATTACGGATGTTTACATCCCAACCGGCTTCTTCCAGTTTTTCCTTTTCCTTCATGGCCAACTCTTTATTGAAAAAGCCTTTATAAGGTACGGCACCAAGCACCGGAAACTCCCATTGCTTTTCAATCAGCCTGAACGGCTCGCACGCAGTTACCACCCATAAAATCTCTTCGCCTTTCTGATCATAAAGCGTACGGTAATTCTTAGTGTCTTTCAGGCCGAGTGAGTCAATCGCAAACTGCCTGACCGCCTGCACCAGCCTGAGTTTTTGCTTTAATGAATCGGGAAACTGGTCATCGGCAAGTACTTCGCTGATGGGCCTTGCGTTCCATACAATACTAAGCTGACCAATACCCTGCCGTAAACCGTAACCAATCAACTCGCGGTAGGCAACGATCAGGGCAACAACGGCAATCAAACAAAACAGGAGTATCTTCTTTAACATCATTGAAAAACAGCGCAAGTTAACCGAATCAAGTCCATCAGCCACACTGACAGCTTTTGTCGTACCCGGTTGGCTCCGTTTGTTTTTGGGGGTGATAGTCGTAATTTCAACCCGATATTAAAAATAACGCAACTAACCCATACGAGTGTATAAAGTATATGAGCGATACCAAAGAAAAGTTAAAAGCACTTCAGTTAACGATTGATAAGCTTGAAAAAACATACGGCAAGGGAGCCGTGATGAAATTAAGCGATGAAAAAATTATGGATATACCCGCTATCTCCACGGGTTCCATCGGACTGGACATTGCCCTGGGCATTGGCGGTATTCCGCGCGGCCGCGTAACCGAAATCTACGGCCCGGAGTCATCGGGTAAAACCACGCTTACCATGCACATGATTGCCGAGGCACAGAAAAAAGGAGGCCTTGCTGCGTTTATCGATGCCGAACATGCCTTTGATAAAGCCTATGCCGAAAAACTGGGCATTGATACCGAAAACCTGCTTATCTCCCAACCCGATAATGGCGAGCAGGCACTTGAGATTGCCGACCACCTTATCCGCTCGGGCGCTATTGATATTATTGTAATTGATTCTGTGGCAGCACTTGTACCCAAAGGCGAGCTGGAGGGCGAGATGGGCGACAGTAAAATGGGCCTGCAGGCCCGGCTCATGTCGCAGGCTTTGCGCAAACTTACCGGCACCATCAGCAAAACAGGCTGCGCCTGCGTGTTCATCAACCAGTTGCGCGAAAAAATCGGCATCATGTTCGGGAACCCCGAAACCACTACCGGTGGCAATGCCTTGAAGTTTTATGCTTCGGTACGGCTGGACATCCGCAGAATCGGACAAATTAAAGAAGCTGCTGATGACATTACGGGCAACCGTGTTAAAGTAAAAGTGGTGAAGAACAAAGTAGCCCCTCCGTTTAAGGTAGTGGAGTTTGACATCATGTATGGAAAAGGAATTTCCAAATCGGGCGAGATTGTTGACCTGGGTGTTGAATTGAACATCTTGCAGAAATCAGGTTCGTGGTTTTCGTACGAAGGGAACAAACTGGGGCAGGGCCGCGATGCCGTAAAACAACTGATTGAGGATAACCCGGAGTTGATGGAAGAACTTGAAAAGAAAATAAAAGAGAAACTTAGCCAGGCAGATGGCAAAAAAGCGCTGGAAGGAAAGTAACGCTGTTAAAAACAGGGCTGGTTAACCAGCCCTGTTTTTTTATCATGCGCGTATAGCAATAACCGGATCCAACCGGGCGGCTACCGCAGCGGGTACAATACCCGATACAAGACCAATAACACTGGATACACCCAGCCCCAGTACAACATTTTTTACTGATAATGTAACCACCAGGCTACCCAACGGAATCAAGGTAATTAAAAAGGTAAGGAACAATCCGGCAAGTCCTCCTATTAAGCTAAGGAATACCGCTTCGAACAAAAACTGAAAGAGGATAAAGTAATTCTTCGCACCCATCGACTTTTGCAGGCCGATAATGGGTGTGCGCTCCTTAACCGAAACAAACATAATGTTGGCAATGCCAAACCCACCTACCAGCATGGAGAAACCGCCAATAATCCAGCCGGCAATGCCCACCACATCAAACACCCCGCTGATAACATTCATAATAGCCTCTGGGCGGTTAATGGCAAAGTTATCTTTCTGAGTCGGGCGGACGCCCCGCTTGCCGCGCAACATGCCGCGCACTTCGTTTTCAAGTTCAACAAGCCCGACATCGGTATCAAATCCTTTAACAGCAATGTACGATTCGGTTTCATTCCAGCGCCCGGTGCCGGTTTGATATAACTTTCTGAATGAATTATACGGAATGATTACTGCATAATCGTTGCTGTTATTACCAAAGAAACCTGCCCCTTCTTCTTTTACAACCCCCACCACATTATACTGAACATTCTTTACTTTAATGGGCTTACCGATAGCATCTTCATCGTTCGGGAACAAGGCTTTGGCCACCTGGAAACCTATAACAGCCACATTGCGGCCTGTGCCCAACTCATCAAGCGTAAGGTACCTGCCCTTCTCAACGGGCACCTCAAACATTTTATCATAACCCTCGCTTCCACCCACCAGCCGCACCTGCCCGATGCTGTTGTTATCGCGTTTAATAATCATATTTTCGCGATCGACTGCAATAGCAATGGAACTGGCGTGCTTCAGGTTCTGCTGCAACATTTTATACTCGGCAAACGAAGGCGTGGGCCTGCGCCAAAACTCCCACCATTTATATTCACCGCCACTCTCGGGCAGCCAGGGCCATTTTTGAACATAAATTACCCCGCTACCAATAAAATTAAGGCTATCCTTAATGTTCCTTTCAAGCGAATCAACCAGGGTTAGCACGGTAATGATGGCAAAGATGCCAATGGTTACCCCCAGCAAACTAAGTACAGTTCGCAACAGGTTTGATTTGAGGGCTTTCCAGGCAAACCGGAAACTTTCGTAAATCTGTCGGAGGGTAAACATCATGAGCTATTAACGCTTAAACTAACCCGTGGTTAGTCGGCCCCTGCGGGTGTAAATTACGGGTAATAGACCTAAAAAGCCGGGTTTGTGTTACAGGAAGCCGGCAACAAAAACGCGTTCAACTTCGCAAATACCAAGTATTGGCTTATTTTTGCAGCCTTAAAAAAATAAATTGTTCATTGGGCATACTTTGCCTTCGGAATTATGAAGCTATCTGAATTTAAGTTCGACCTCCCCAACAACCTGATTGCCCTCCGCCCTGCTGAAAACCGCGATGAATCGCGTATGATGGTCATTCACCGGGATACCGGCAAAATCGAGCATAAAGTTTTCAAAGACATCGTTAACTACTTCGGCACTGGCGACATCATGGTGGCCAACGATACCATGGTTTTTCCGGCCCGCCTGTACGGACGCAAAGAAAAAACCGGTGCCAAAATTGAAGTTTTTCTGTTACGTGAACTCAATGCCGAAATGCACCTGTGGGATGTGCTGGTTGACCCGGCCCGTAAAATACGGGTGGGCAACAAACTCTATTTTGGCAATGGCGATCTGGTAGCCGAAGTAATTGATAACACCACGTCACGCGGGCGTACCATCCGTTTTTTATTTGATGGCGATGCAGCCGCTTTCGATAAAGTAATCGAAACACTGGGCGAAACCCCGCTTCCCAAATACATTAAACGCAAAGTAGAACCCGAAGATAAAGAGCGCTTCCAGACCATTTTTGCAAAACATAAAGGGGCTGTATCTGCCCCTACGGCCGGCATGCACTTTACACGACAACTGGTTAAACGATTGCAGATTAAAGGGGTGGATATGGCTTACATTACCCTGCACATCGGGCTGGGCACCTTCCGCAATGTGGATGTGGAAGATCTGACCAAGCACAAAATGGACTCAGAGAATTTTATTGTCGGTGCCGACTGCGTAGCCAAGGTTAACAAAGCCCTCGAAAACAAAAACCGGGTAGTGGCCATTGGAACTACCGTTGCGCGCGCCCTGGAATCATCCGTTTCGGCAACGAACAGGTTAAAAGTAAAAGAAGGCTGGACGGATAAATTCATCTTCCCGCCTTACGACTTTAAAATCTGTAATGCCATGATCACCAACTTCCACATGCCTGAATCAACTTTGCTGATGATGGCTGCCGCCTTTGGCGGTTACGACCTGATTATGGAGGCTTATAAAGTGGCTAAGAAGGAAAAGTATAAGTTTCTTACCTACGGTGACGCCATGCTCATTCTGTAAGCACAGTCACTTTACTTCGCGGATTAAATAAAGAAACAAGGCAATAGCTACCGGATAAATCAAAAAATACTGCATCGTTGGCCTGAAGATGCCGAAAAACATGCTGAAGGGTGAAAACAACAACAGCAAACCTGCACCTACCACCAGTATCTTTTTCCATCTGATGATGGGCTCCTGTATTACGATGAACAGGCGGTACACCAGGTACGTTACCACCACTACATTAAAGGCAATCAGGATAAATCGGAGAAGGACCATACTATTTTTGGTATTTTTCGGTAAGATATGAACAATACGGAATACGCGCTTATCGTGGCCGGTGGCAAGGGCACCCGCATTAAAAGCAAAGTGCCCAAACAATTCCTGGATATTGACGGGTTGCCTGTACTCATGCATACCATCAATGCCTTCTATGCGTACTCCCCTTCCCTAAAAGTAATTGTTGTACTGCCCGAAGATGACTTCGCGTTGTGGAACGAGTTGTGCCTTCTTCATAACTACAACAAACCGTTGCTTCTTGAAAAAGGCGGAGAAACACGCTTTCAATCGGTACGAAACGGATTAGCCAAAATTGAAACCGATGGACTAGTGGCTATTCACGATGGTGTTCGCCCGCTGGTCAGTGCTGATAGTATTGCTGCTTCATTCCGGCTGGCAGCGGTTCACGGTTCAGCCGTTGCTGCCGTGCGCCTGAAAGAATCCATTCGGATGACCGACCAGGATACTACCAAAGCCATGGATCGGTCGCGGTTCCGGTTAATTCAAACGCCCCAAACCTTTCGGGTTAGTTTAATCAAGCAGGCTTACCAGTTAAAAGAAGATGCTGCATTAACCGATGATGCCAGTGTAGCCGAGCGTGCGGGGCATACCATTTCGTTGTTTGAGGGAAGCTATGAAAACATCAAGATTACCACAGCCGAAGATCTGATTATTGCAGAAGCCCTGCTGGCTGCCCGGAAATAAAAAAACCCTGACGGCAACCGTCAGGGTCCTTTTCTGTGATTGTGTAATACTAATACTCGTCTTCATTAAAGAAGAAGTCTTCTTTGGTCGGATAATCCGGCCAGATTTCTTCAATGCTCTCATACGGCTGCCCGTCATCTTCCAACTCCTGCAGGTTCTCCACCACTTCAAGCGGTGCGCCCGACCGGATGGAGTAGTCAATCAATTCATCCTTGGTAGCCGGCCAGGGTGCATCTTCCAGATACGAGGCAAGTTCAAGTGTCCAATACATAGGGTACCTCCCTTTAATTTTCCGCAAAAATAGAATTAATTACTCAACAGGCAACACCTGTTTTGGGGTGCTGTTTTTTGCCTTCATCGGCCTGCCGGCTGGCGGGTAACCTGCAACAACAAAATTGCCAGTTGCCCGAAATACGCCATATTTGCAGCCTGATTCACAAAAGATTAAACCTCCTTCAATGGCTGACGAAAAAATAATTTTCTCGATGGCGGGCGTAAACAAAATTTACCCGCCCAATAAACAGGTACTTAAAGACATCTACCTGTCTTTCTTTTATGGTGCCAAAATCGGTGTACTCGGATTGAACGGATCAGGCAAGTCATCGCTGCTGCGGATTATAGCCGGTGTGGATAAGGAATTTCAGGGCGAAGTTGTATCTGACCTTTCCTTTTCGGTTGGCTTGCTGGAGCAGGAACCTAAACTCGACAAATCAAAAACCGTTCGCGAAATTGTTGAAGAAGGTGTAAAGGATACAGTAGCTTTATTGAAAGAGTTTGAAGCCGTGAACGAAAAATTTGCCGACCCGGCCGTGATGGAGGACCCTGACGCCATGGAAAAACTCATCACCCGGCAGGGTGAAATTCAGGAAAAACTGGATGCCATAGGCGCCTGGGAACTTGACCACAAGCTGGAACGCGCCATGGATGCCCTACGCTGCCCGCCTCCGGATGCAAAAATTGAATTTTTATCGGGAGGCGAAAAACGAAGGGTTGCTTTATGTCGGCTACTCTTGCAAGAGCCCGATGTACTGCTGCTGGACGAACCTACCAACCACCTCGATGCCGAATCGGTACTCTGGCTGGAGCAACACCTGAAGCAATACAAAGGAACGGTTATTGCCGTTACCCACGACCGCTACTTTTTGGACAATGTGGCCGGCTGGATTCTGGAACTCGACCGCGGTGAGGGCATTCCATGGAAAGGAAATTATTCATCATGGCTTGAGCAAAAGCAAAAGCGCCTGGCCCAGGAAGAAAAAACCGAATCAAAACGACAAAAAGCACTTGAGCGGGAATTGGAGTGGGTGCGGATGAGTCCAAAAGGCCGTCATGCCAAAGGCAAAGCACGTTTAAATGCATACGAAAAACTGTTGACCCAGGAAGTAAAAGAACGCGAAGAGAAACTGGAACTTTACATTCCGCCCGGCCCGCGGCTCGGTAACAAGGTTATCGAGGCAAAAAATGTTTCCAAAGCATTTGGCGATAAGCTGCTGATGGAGAACCTCACTTTCTCGTTACCACCGGCCGGCATTGTCGGTATTATCGGTCCGAACGGTGCCGGTAAAACCACGCTGTTTAAAATGATCATCGGAAAAGAAAAACCCGATGCCGGAACTTTTGAAGTGGGCGAAACCGTACAGATAGCTTATGTTGACCAGGAACATGATGACCTGAAACCCGATGAAACCGTTTGGCAGGCCATCAGTGGTGGCAACGATATTATTATGCTGGGTGGTAAAGAAATGAACTCGCGCGCCTATGTAGGCAAGTTTAATTTTAACGGCACCGACCAGCAACGCAAAATCAAAGAGCTTTCGGGCGGTATGCGCAACCGCGTACACCTGGCCATTGCGCTCAAACAAGGTGGCAACCTGCTGCTGCTGGATGAACCCACCAACGACCTTGACGTAAACACGCTGCGCGCATTGGAAGAAGCCCTTGAAAATTTCGCAGGTTGTGCCGTAATCATTTCGCACGACCGCTGGTTTTTAGACCGCGTGTGCACGCACATCCTCGCTTTTGAGGGCGACTCGCAGGTATATTGGTTTGAGGGAACTTTTAGCGAATATGAAGAGAACAAGAAAAAACGCCTTGGCGATGACCAGCCCCACCGGATTAAGTATAAAAAGTTAGTGAGTTGATACTTCCAGTCAACTCAAGGTTGAAAACTAAAAACTGAACTAAACAAAACCCTCCCCTTGCGGGGAGGGCGTAACTCCGGTAACAGCTTAGCCTCAAAGCCCTGTTGCCCCGGAGACTGGCTGGTAAGGGCTTTGTACGCGTTTTATTGCCGTAAGTCGTAACCAATGATGGTGTTGTCCGACTTCAGAAAGAAGAACGCACCAAAATCTTCATCCACCAGGTATTCAGGTTTTTTGTCTTTGGTAATAATCTGGCCATCCGGCTTACCGGTATCTTTATTGAGTCTGATAAGGCCCACACCCTCATCCAGTGAAGTTTGGATATAGAGGCTGTTTTTGGTAGCCGCTGTGGCGCTGAAACGCTGTTTCATAATAGCGGCTGCGCTGCCGGCCATCCCGGAGAATGATTTGGCATTATTTGATGCACGAGCTTCTTCGTCTTCCACATAAAACGGTGAAGCACCCTGCATCATCCCTGCTTTGGCGGCATTAGCAGTACCGGCCGCCACGCTGGCGGCCAGTACAGCACCGGCCAGCAACTTACCGGCAATGCTGGTGCCGGGGGCTTTGTAAAACACGCTGTACTTTACATTACCATCGTAATCAACCAGCATGGCATTCTGGTTGGCTGACAGGAGAATACCTGCTTCACGGAATTCAATTTTTGAAGGATTTTCATCGCCTTTAAAAGCGATGTCGCATACTTTTTGGGAGGTGGCGTCACGCGTAATGAAAAACAACTCGTTGCCCGTGCTTACTACGAACCGGTTATTTTCACGATCAACCCCAGTTATCAGTTGTTCTACTTTTCTGAACTTGGCCGGCTCCTTCGCAAACCCGCCATCCTGCAGGTTAACCACCCCCATTTTAACACCGCTGAGATAAAACAGGGTACCATCCGGGTTAAGGGCAAATATCCGGTAAGGCGCACCCGTATCAATATTTTTGCTCAGTTTCAGTGCACCGGTGTGTAGCAAGGTGTTTACCTCTCCGGTAGAAGTACCAAACACCACGCCTTCGGGCTGGAAGATAAATTCGCGGATGCCTCCCTTATCGCTATAAGGCTTCTTCCACAGTTTTTGCGCGGTGCCCGGATCAAACAGGTTTACTTCAAACGATTTTTCTTCTTCTGCATACACCCATAATCCTTCTTTCAGAATTTCAATGCGCTTCACGGCCCCGTCCAGACTAATCGGCTTGGCCCACATCAGCGAGCCGTCTTTTGCATTGATTTTGTAAATCTTGGCCTTCAAATAAGGGCCATACGCATAAACTACCTGGTTCTCTTCATCAAACAGGTATTTCAATGTACCGTTTGAATTATTGAGTTTGGTGGTGAACCACTCTATCTTGTTGGTGCGCAGATTCACAACCACTACACTCTTGGTGGTGGTCATAATAAACCGATCGTCTTCCACCACCATACTTACCGGAAGACCGCCACCGGTTAGCTTTTTGTCTTTCAGGTCAATGAGCGCCAGTTCTTTGTTCGAACCCAAATCATACATACCAATGCAGGTAGCTGATTTTAGTTTATTGTTTGCTCCCCAGATCACCATTTTCGCTTCATCGGCAACAAAATAGTAGCCTGCCGGTCCCGTCCAATCATTTTTCTGGCTTTCAAAAACCGGTTTGCCGGTAAAGTAGTCCAGCAGCACATAGGATGGCATTTTACCAACCGCTGTATTTTTAAGCATAACCCAGGGCAACCCTTCAATCAAATCCATTTCGTTGAGTTTGATCTTGCCTAACTCGGTGTAATCGTACAACAACTGGTTGTTGTGTGCTTCAATGGCGGTAAAGCCTTTTGAATGACCGACCAATAAAATACCACCGGGAGCAAGCGTCCAGGTTTCCCATTTGTTTGGCAACGTGTATGTGTACTTGGGTTGGATGGTGTTCTGTGCCCACACCGGGGAACAGAGCACCCAAAGGAGAAGAATTTTTTTCATGGCTTTGAGGTTTAAATTTTCAAAGCCAATTTCTTCTAACCCTGCTCCCGGGGCATTACCTGAAAATAAGGATTATGCTACCGGAATTCCGGTAAACTCAGTCGAGCAGACCTTCTGTCAGGGCCATGCGGATGAGTGCGGCCGAATTGCGGGCATTGAGTTTCTTCAACAGGTTTTTACGGTGGGTTTCTACTGTTGCGGGCGAGAGGTTTAATTTTTCAGCTATCGATTTGCTGGATATACCCTCGGCTATCAGTTTCAGTACCTCGCGCTCGCGCTGACTGAGTAGAGCAAGTAATTTTATGTTCGACTCCTTGCGGACTGCGAGCGGGTTTACTTCGAGCATGGATTCGGTAAGTTGGCTGGAATAAAATTTACCACCCTGCCTAACCAGTTGCAACCCGGTAAGAAACTCCTGCCGGGGTGCATTTTTCATGATGTAGCCGCTCACCCCCATTTTAACCATCTTCTGTACAAGGGCCTTTTCCTGATGAAAGGTTAGGATAACAACTTTAGCCTGCGGATTATGTGCGAGTAGTTTTTCGGTGCACTGCAGGCCGTTCATCCGGGGCATTTCCAGATCCATTAAAATGATATCCGGCTTCAGTATCGGGATTTTCCGGAGGGCTTCCTCACCCGAATTGGCATACCCGATTACTTTCCATTCTCCACTTCCTTCAACCAACGCGATAATGCCATCAATAACCAATTGATGATCATCTACCAGGTAAAGGGTACCTTTTTCCATAGTTAATTAGTAACCGGTATGGTAACAGTAACCAGCGTGCCGGCATGGCCGTTTCGTTCGAAAAGAACCGTACCGTTTACACCTTCTAAACGACTGCGGATATTCATCAAACCGTAACCATTATTTACCGTGTTTTCCTTAAAGCCTATTCCGTCATCTTCAACCGTTAAACGTAGTTTGTCCTTCATGCGCAGGAGGTTAACCGACACATTATGCGCTTGGGCGTGCCGGATGATGTTGTTTACCAATTCCTGCACCACCCGAAACAGAGTTAATTCGGTTTGAGCGTTAAATCGCTCCTCTGCCTGGTAGTGATGAAACGAACACTGAACGGAAGTTCCGGAAAAAGTACGGTTCAGTAAATCGCTGATGGCCGGCACCAGCCCCAGTTCGGTAAGCGATCGGGGCATCATCTGATGAGATAGTGTGCGCACCTCGGAAGATGTTTTACGTAGGTTTTCAACCAGCAGGCTGATGTGCGCTTGTGATGTACCCTGATCATTATTATGCAATACCGACTCCAGTTGCATAATAGCCCCGCTTAACTGCTGGCCGATTCCATCGTGTAAGTCGCGGGCAATGCGCTGGCGCTCCTCTTCGGTTGCCTGCAGCACCGCCTGTAAACGCTGTTGCTTTTCGCTAAGCAACAATTGCTGCTCGCGTACTTTTTGCCGTGTACGAAAATAAATGTAGCCGATACCGGTTAACAAAGCCAGCACAATCAGGGCACCAACCAGCATAATATTCTGGCTGCGCTGGCGTGCCAGCAGCAGGTTGCCGTGTTCAATCACCAGTTGCTGATCAAGTATCTTACGCTCTTTTTCAGCGGTTTGGTATTTTATTTCCATTTCGGCCAGGCTTTCGGCATTGCGCTTTGAAAAGCGTTGCTCCAGTATCTCCTGCTGTTTATTGCCATACTCCCTTCCCTTTTGCGCATCGCCACGCCTGTAATAATAGGCCGAAGCATATCGGTACAGGTCGGGAGCATAAAATTCCAATTCGGGCTTTTGGCTGATTAATGCCAGGCCGTTTTCAATAAGCGGCAAAGCCGCATCGGGTTTACCCATATTCAGATAAATTCCGGCTGCAGCCGAGCGGATGTTCATCAAAAACTTATCAGGCAGTTTAATGGAAGGATCATGGTTAATGATTTCAAGATTAAACCGCTGGGCTTCTTCGTATCGGTTCAATGCGGCAAGTGTATTGGCCATGTTGCCGGCCAGGTCGTAATACTGCCGCAGGAATTTATGTTCGCGGGCCAGCGCCAGGCCTGTACGGTAAATTCCTTCCGCTTCTTCATATTTTTTCAGATGATACAGGCAGATGCCAATGTTGTTATACGAAGTGGCTGCCTGTGCCAGCAGGGCGGCATCGCGCAACCGGATTTCCAGTGCCTTCCGGTGATACTCAAGCGCCTTTTCGTATAGGCCCAGTTCCTGGTAAATTAACCCGATGTTATTAAGCGGTGTACTTTGGGGTATTTGTTTGGATTTATCTAATAATTGATTTTGCTTGTTTACCTGAAGAAATAAATCGAGTGCCGTTTGGTAGTGTCCGCGATTCCAGTTGTTGAGGCCCAGGCCGTTGAGGAATTTAACTTCCAAATCGGTAAAACCATGCGAACGGGTTTTTTCAAGGCCGCTTTCAAAATAAAATCGTGCTGAATCGGCAGTTCCTGTAACATCATAATACACGGCTTTAACATACCGGGCATGTGTTTCAAGGTAGGGGTAGGATTTCGTCTTTTCAAGCAGCCGATGTGCTTCCTCCATCTGTTGCCATGCCGTTTTGGAGTCGTTAAAAATGGATTGAAAAGCCAGTTGGAGCAACGCACTGACTTTTATTGAATCATTAGTAGCGGTTTCTGTAATGCGTTTTAAGCTATCTGTTTTTGCCGGCTGTGCCAAAACTCCGGAGAACAGAATGAAACTTAATACTATCAGGCGTATTACCCGCAGTAAAAAAATCATACCAGCCAATGCGTATAATTACTGATGAGCAATTTTAAGCAATTTGCCTTATACATGTCTAGCGGGGCCGACCGGTATATCACAAAAAAAGCGGACGGTAACCGTCCGCTCATTTTAATTCGCTCCGTCTTTCACTGATTTCCGAAGAAGGGGGGATTCTCTGAATTGAATTGCCCGGCCGTGCGCTTTCTCTTCATCATATGAAAATACCTGCGCCTGGGGTGCTGGTTGCCCAGTTCATCGGCAGCATCTTCGCGAATCTCTTTAATGCGGGCATGTTTTATCCGGGCTTGTTTAATGCGGTGATTTTTAATTCGTTCGTGTTTGATGCGCGCCTGCTTAATCCTTAGTTGCTCAACCCGCTGCTGGCTTATGCGCAGCTGCTCAATCCTTTGAGGATTTACAGCGGCCTGGCGTAAGCGGACCTGCTGTGCATTCAATACGGCCTGACGTTGGTCAACACCCGGTCTCAACTGGGCGGTTACTTCAGTTGCAATGCTCATCATCCCGATGAAGATTGCTGCTACTACATTTTTCATAACCCTCTTGTTTATCTGTTTCTTAGATGACCGGCATCGTAAAAGGTTTAACACATTGGCTGTGAAACGCAGCCATTCCACCACTTAGCGGTATTTATTACCTTCGCATTAATGCAAAAATGTACCAGCGGAAAACGATCATATGCCACTGCCGCTCTGGCGGAGGAGGCCTTGTTGGAAGCCCACATTCACTTCGCATATGAACGGGCCAACGGCCCGGTAACGTTTTACCCATGCGAAGAATGTGGCCAGTACCATTTAACCTCGAAAGGCCCGTTGAATGAACGCCTGGCTTCGCTTATTAAAAACGGAGAACTTGAACGTCTTAAACAAGGCCAGGCATGGGCCCGCAAACTCAAAAAATACTAACCTTATCACATTAACATGAAAGGAACACTAACGATTACTTTACTTATTCTTTCCAATGCGTTTATGACGTTGGCCTGGTATGGCCACCTGAAGTTTAAGGAAATGAAATGGAGCCAGAACCTGCCGTTGCTTACCATTATCCTCATCAGTTGGGGCATTGCGTTCTTCGAGTACCTGCTGCAGGTGCCTGCTAACCGCATTGGGTTTAAGGCCTATGGTGGTCCGTTTTCGCTGGTACAACTCAAGGTCATTCAGGAGGTTATCACGCTGGTGGTTTTCGTCGGATTTTCGCTGTTGCTTTTCAAAAACGAAACGTTCCGGTGGAATCACCTGATTGGTTTTTTATTTCTTATTCTCGCGGTTTATTTCATTTTTAAAAAATAAGAGGAATGATTTTTGTTTTATCTGGATGCCCGGTTTCAGGCATCCCGTGAAATTTTTATGGTTGCATGAAAAAAATTCTTCTGTTATTGCTCCTTCTCCAACAGCTTATCAGTCTTGCGCAGGAAACCGACAGCCTGAAGTTGGTGTATCAGCAACTGGATAGCCTCTATATACACGAAGAGGAATCAAAAGGCCGCAAACCGAAGGTGCTTCATGCCGAACCTCTTTACGTTGATTTGATTCGTGACCTGGGGGCTCACAGAGGCGAAAAGGAATGGAACATTGGTTTCGGGATCAGGGATAATGTTCAATTCGACACTTACCAGGCGCTAATTGAATACGAGTTTGCACCGGTGGATCGTTTTGGACTTGAAATTGAATTGCCGATTTCAATCGTTGCACCGTTAAATGGTGCTGAAAGTGATTCGGTACCTCCCAGTCGGCTTGAAAGTTTAAAACTGGCCACACAATGGACGTTTCTGGTTTCAGACGAGCACAACCTCTCGCTGGCATTAGGGTATATCCATGAATTTGAGTTCTCTTCCTTTCGCAATTTTGGCAATCCGTTATTTACCGGAAACATCTTTAATCCATTTTTTATTGCCGCCAAACGTTTTGGCAACAATTACCATGCATTGATCTACACGGGGCCGAAATTTGAACAGGACTTTAAAACGAATCAGTGGCGTAGCCATCATGAAATCAACACCAGTTTTCATTACATGATTACCGGTACCCGCAATTTTATTGGCGTTGAATTTAACAAGCAACTTTATAAATCCGTTTTCGATATGGTGATACGGCCGCAAATTCGGTTGGGTATTGCTGATAATTTTCTGATGGGTATTGTTACGGGAGTTCCGGTTAATCGCGAAAATCAACGCTTTAGTTTTTTTATGCGGATCATCTGGGAACCCGGGCACAAAATTCAAAAACACTAAGAGTCAATTAAGTTCTTCACCGGGTTTGGTTTTCCAGCGCTCATGCATCCACACCCACTGCTCCGGATATTTTCGGATCTCATCTTCAATGATGTTGGTAAATTTTTGAGTATTGGCTACAATATCCTGTTCTTCATTCCCGGTATGCACTAACTCAACTTCGGGGTAACAGTTAACCTCCTGCATGCCATCGTCACGCAAGTGCAAAAATACAGGCACTACCGAGGCACCGGTTTTAAGCGCCAAAACAGCTGCACCAACCGGAGTTGCACAGGGTTTCCCGAAAAAATCAACAAAAACACTTTTAACACGTGTATCCTGATCAATTAAAATGGCTACGGTGCCACCGGCTTTCAATGTTTTCAGTAAACGGACGGTTTCTTTACCGCGTTCAATAGCGGAGGCACCCAGTTTACTTCGCTGACGCCATAATAATTCAGTAAGCCGCTTATCCTTCATGGCGGTACCGATAATCAGCGGCTTATAACCGCGCACGGCCATTTCTGTAGCACACAATTCAAACGCACCGAGGTGAGCCGTAAGAAAAATAACACCTTTACCCTTTGCATAAGCTCTATGAAGAAATTCGGCACCGTGGATTACACGGAGTTTTTCATAGCTGTCGCGTGATGTGACCCGATAAGACCGGATGATGTCTGCACCATTTTTACCTACCATAACAAAAACATTTCGCGCCAGGCGGTGTATTTCAGCTTTGCTTTTTTCATGGCCGTAGGCCATGGTTAAATTGGCAATGGTAATCCTGCGCGACCGGGTAGCCAGATAAAATGAAAGTCTACCAAAGAAGCCAAATACAGTTAACCAGGTTTTACGCGGTACAATTGCTGACAGGCTTATCAAAAACCGAATGACCACATAAATGGTGGTATACCGGATTTTCCTTCGTATTTTCTTCCACCGTTTCATCACGCGGCAAAGATAGCAGAATTGCAACCAGGTGTTTACCTTTGAATAAGGAGATGAAAACACTATACATTGTACGGCATGCCAAGTCCAGTTGGGACGATCCTCTGCAAAATGATTTTGACAGACCGTTGAACGACCGGGGTAAACGAGACGCTCCGCGCATGGGTAAGCGTTTAAAAGAACGCAGCATTAATCCCGGGCTGCTGCTGAGCAGCCCGGCTAAGCGGGCACTTGCAACAGCTAAACGAATCGGCAGGGAAATCGGTTATGATGAAGAAAAAATAAAAACCGACAAACGACTCTATCACGCAGACTCTGAAACTATTCTGGATATCACACAAAACCTCAATAATAAATACGATGCTGTTATGCTGTTCGGGCACAACCCGGGTCTTACTGATTTTGTAAACGAGGTAATGCACGCAAACCTGGATAACCTACCCACCTGCGGTGTGGTAGCTGCCCGCTTCCTTACCGACACGTGGAAGGATATCGAAACCGGCAACAGCGAATTACTGTTTATTGATTTCCCAAAAAACGCTGATTAAAACTTCAACGGGTTTACATCCCAAACTCTTTTTTTAAGAATACCGAACTCCCTGAACCGGTACCCAACCAGTAATTTAAACAAGTTGGTAGAATTGGAAACCCGTACCTCTTCGAACTTTACAATGCGTGTCTGAGCTGAAAAACCGAAACCGCCAAAGAAACGGTTACTGTTGTATCCAACCGCAAACCGGGCTATACCGGTGCTGTTAATACTAATGTCATCGCGTTTCGGACCGGATTCTTCTTCATAATTTATCCAATGATGAGCCGGGCCCAGCGCCACCGTTGCATTAAGAAAAAATTTACGCCACACCAGGTTGTATGAATAACCAGGCGCTACGCTTACCGTAGTATACCGAAGTGACCGAAAACCTGAACCGGTACCCACCACATCCTGAACGGCCGGATCCAGCAGGGCCGAGTCGGCCGTAACCTTAAATGAGTTTATTGTTCCGTACAGCAGCCAAGATCCTTTGCTTCGCAACTGCCTTTCGGCATAGGTAAATGAGGACCGGAGGGAAAACTTGCGGTGGTTAAAGATGTAAACACCCGAAGCACCAAAGTTGCGGGTAACCAAATCAGAACGTTGCGGATAGGGCTGCCCTTTCGGCACGGGGTTATCACTGTCGTTTATATAAAAGCCGTTGTATTTCTGGTAATAGATATCTGCGCCCCATTTTTTCGAAAGAATATTAAGTTGCAGGTCGCGCCCAGTCGATTCTCCATAAATGGATTTACTGTTTTCAGCAAGGGGTATGGCAAACGTAACTTCAAAACCCAAATCAAATACATAAAAGCCGGCACCCAAGGTGAACTTGTTGTTCGGAATAAATTCAACTTTACGTTTGTTTTCTTGCTTATCCTGTATATCAAACGTTAGCGACCGTTGTTTTAATACGGGCCAGATAAAAAAGTGGTCGGGGTACTCCTGAATGTAATAAGCACGCAATGAGTCAGCCGGCTGACCATCGCACGGATAACCCCCCAGGAATACAAGAACCGGTAGCAATAATATCCTCAAAGAATATATTCGCTAAGATCCTTATTTTTTGCCAGCGCACTAAGTTTTTCCTTTACCAGCGCAGCATCAATGCTGATGGATGACCCCGGCTTTATCCTATCCGGAACATCGTACAGGAACTCGTTGAGCAACCGGCTCATAACGGTTTGCAGCCTTCGGGCACCAATGTTCTCCACTTCGGCATTTAGTGTAAATGCCATGCGCGCGATTTCCTGAATTGCCTCATCGGTAAATGAAACCGAAACACTTTCCGCCTCAAATAATGCCTGGTACTGCCGGGTGAGCGCGTTGCGCGGCTCTTTTAATATCCGTACAAAGTCTTCCTGCGTCAGGTTACTGAGTTCAACCCGAATCGGGAAACGGCCTTGCAACTCCGGAATCAAATCAGACGGTTTACTGATATGAAACGCCCCGGCCGCTATAAACAATACATGATCGGTTTTGATAACGCCATACTTTGTATTTACCGTGCTTCCTTCCACAATCGGCAACAAGTCGCGCTGTACACCCTCGCGGCTCACGTCAGGGCCGCCTCCTCCCTTCTTGTAGCCGGAGGCAACTTTATCAATTTCATCAATAAAAATAATTCCTGAATTTTCGGCCAGCCGGATGGCCTCTTCTTTTACTTCATCCATATCAATAAGCCGCGCAGCTTCCTCTTCCAGCAAAATGCGCCTGGCTTCAGCCACGGTAACCTTTTTCTTCCTGGCTTTCTTGGGTAACATGCCGCTCAGCATTTCCTGCAGGTTCATCATCGAAACCTCGTCCATCATACCGGCACCAATCATACCAATGTTCGGGTTACCCGATGGCTTGATGTTGATTTCAATTTTGCGTTCTTCCAGCTCGCCATTTTTCAGTTTTTCTCTGAACAGGTGGCGTGTTCGTTCATTAAGTTCGATGTCGTTGGTTGGTGTTTCATCGGCTGCGGTTTCTGGTTGACCCAAAAAGCCGGTGCGTACCGGTTGCTGCCGAAGGGGCGGTATAAGCGCATCCAGAATAATGTCTTCTACTGCCTGCACTGCCTTGTCGCGTACTTCTTCCTTTTTGCGGGCCTTTACCATGTTTACCGACTGCTCCACCAGGTCGCGCACCATACTTTCCACATCACGCCCCACATATCCCACCTCAGTAAACTTTGATGCCTCCACTTTTACAAATGGAGCATCAGCCAGTTTGGCAAGCCTGCGGGCAATTTCGGTTTTACCTACCCCGGTCGCGCCAATCATCAGGATATTGTTCGGGATAATTTCCGACCGTAATTCGGACTGCACATTCATTCTCCGCCACCGGTTGCGCAAGGCAATGGCCACATTGCGTTTGGCTTCGGCCTGGCCCACAATGTACTTGTCCAGTTCGGCAACAATCTGCCGGGGTGTTAAGTATTTTTCTGTAATCATAATTCCTTTCGCTTCATCAGCATTGATTTTGTATTAACGTTAAGCGTAAATGCATAAGCCGCGTTGCCCACGCTATAGGTTGCCCTGCTAAGCGCGCATTCAAATTGTTTTACACGTACCAAAAATCCAACTGTAAATCCCCGCATACCTGAACCGCTCTGTACCTGTAACTCCTGCTGCCGCAGGCCGTTGTAGCCGATTAAAACGTTTACGTTTTTATGGATAAGCAGTTCAGCTCCTACGTTAAGGTGCCGAAAAAATTCCGTTACCAGCGATTGGTCGCGGTACGCCTTGCCCAGGTTGGTCAGGTTAAACAAGGTAATTGAAAACCGCACCGGCATGTGCTCGGGCTTGCTGGTAGCGCCTATCTGAATATCAAAAGGCAAATCCGAATTACTGGTTTCAGAAAATTCGTTGAGTATAAAACCCAGGTTGCGAAACACCATGCCCACCACCAGTTGCTTTTGCGGATGAATAAAAATTCCGCCCACATCGGTGAGCAGGGCCGTTCCGCGAAAGCCGGCTAAATTCGAGAAAACACCTTTAATGCTTGCACCCAGCCGGAAAACGCCAACCTGGTGACTTTTACCAATTAAAATTTCTGTTTCACCCGATTTGAACATGCCGGTTTCCATACCAGCCGCATCATAGCCGGCCACTTCGCCATAGTTGATATGCCGGATACCAAACGTTACTGCGCCTGCTTTGGAAAAATCATGTGCGTACGAAAAAGTGGCCTGCCCGATATCGGCAAGGTAAAAAAGGTAGCCTGCCGAAGCATAGCCCGCCAGTGTATCGCTTATTAAGGCCGGATTATTGAACACAAAATTAACATCCTCATCGGCCAGTGAAGCATTTACGCCACCCAGGGCTGCCAGCCGGGCATGTGCCGGTACATTTAAAAACTGAAATGATTTATTTCCTCCCGACTGCCCCCAGGTTACCGCAACACCGTGTACCAACGCTATGATTAATACCCTCTTCAACCCTGCAAGGCTACTGAATTTTAGCCGGATTTTCAGCCTGGATTTTTTTGATCTGTAAAACTGAACCGCAAGGGGTTCTTCACCCTTTCTTTCATCAGGGCTATTTTCAGTACATCATCCACCGTATCCACAAAATGAAAGCGAAGGCCTTTCAGGTAATGCTTTTCAATTTCATCAATATCCTTTTTGTTTTTTGCACTCAGAATTATTTCGCTGATTCCGCTTCGCTTGGCAGCCAGTATCTTCTCTTTAATGCCGCCCACCGGCAATACTTTTCCGCGCAAGGTAATTTCACCCGACATGGCCAGCCTGGCTTTTACCTTCCGCTGCGTATAAACCGAAGCCAGCGAGGTAAGCATGGTGATGCCTGCCGAGGGGCCGTCTTTCGGTACGGCACCGGCCGGAACGTGAATGTGCAAATCGTATTGCTGAAATACGCGTGGGTCAATGCCCAGGGTTTCGGCATTCGACTTCAGGTAAGAAAGTGCCGCCATGGCCGACTCCTTCATTACCTCGCCCAGCTGACCCGACAAGGTTAAAGTTCCTTTGCCCTTACTTAAACTTGATTCGACAAACAAAATTTCTCCTCCCACCTGTGTCCAGGCAAGTCCGGTAACTACTCCGGCAATATCGTTCCCCTGGTAGAGTTCTTCATCAAAAATTTCAGGGCCTAAGGCTTTACGGATCACTTCATCATTTACTGTTTTGGTGTAAGGTTCACCCATGGCTACCGATTTGGCTATGTGGCGGATGATGGATCCGATTTTACGTTCGAGGGTACGCACACCCGATTCGCGGGTGTACCGATCAATAATTTTGGCAACCGTCTTTCGGGTAAAGGTGCAATCGGTTTCTTTCAGGCCATGTTCGGTCAGTTGCTTGGGTACCAAGTGCCGCAGCGCTATTTCGGTTTTCTCTTCAAGCGTATAACCTGTTATTTCGATAATTTCCATCCGGTCGCGTAACGCAGGATGGATGGTATCCAACGAATTGGCTGTTGCAATGAAAAGCACCTTAGAGAGGTCGTACTCTACTTCCAGGTAATTATCGCCAAAGGTGCTGTTTTGTTCAGGGTCGAGTACTTCCAACAATGCCGATGACGGATCGCCCCGGAAATCAGACCGGACTTTATCAATCTCATCGAGGATAAATACCGGATTTGAAGAGTGGGCTTTTTTAATGTTCTGCAGAATCTTACCCGGCATGGCTCCGACATAGGTTTTCCGGTGCCCGCGGATTTCGGCTTCATCGTGCACACCGCCCAGCGACATGCGCACATACTTTCGGCCGAGGGCTTTTGCTATTGAACGGCCAAGCGAGGTTTTTCCTACTCCCGGAGGGCCATACAGGCACAGGATGGGCCCCTTCATATCCTGCTTCAGTTTGAGTACCGCCAGGTATTCTAAAATCCGGGTTTTTACTTTTTCCAGACCAAAGTGGTCGGCATCGAGAATTTTTCGCGCCTTCTTTAAATCAAAATCATCAATCGTGTATTCACCCCAGGGCAGATCCAGCATAAACTCCACGTAGTTCATCACCACGGGGTATTCGGCCGCCTGCGGGTTTATGCGTAATAACTTATCCAACTCCTTATTAAAATGGTCAGCCACCGGTTTGGCCCATTTTTTCTGTTCGCCTCGTTTTCGCAGGGCCTCCACTTCCTTGTCGGGGGTATCGTAACCCAATTCATCCTGCAGCACCTTTATCTGTTGCCGTAAGAAGTAGTCGCGCTGCTGCTGGTCAATATCGGTATGTACTTTCTTCTGGATTTCGTTTTTAATTTCCAGCATCTGGATTTCGCGCAGCATAAACTGAAGCAACAGCGTGCCGCGATCCATAATGTTTTCGGTTTCCAGAATTTTCTGTTTATCGGCTACTTCAACATTAAGATTAGATGACAGAAAATGAATAAGAAACGGAACACGTTGAATGTTATCCAGCGCAATCTGTGCTTCCTGCGGGATTTCGGGGTTTAGTTTTAAAATTTTAAAAGCCGATTCTTTAAGCGATTGTACGAGTGCTTTTGCTTCTTTAGTCATTTCAATGGGCACTTCGCGCTGCAGGGCAACACGGGCGGTAAGCCAGGGATCTTCCTGCACAAAATCCGTTACATGAAAGCGGTTCTTACCCTGGATAATTATAGTAGTGTTGCCATCGGGCAGTACCAGCATTTTAATGATGCGCGCAACAGTACCCGTGCGGTATAATTCTTCGGTTGAAGGCTCTTCGGCCTGGGCGTTCTTTTGGGCAATAACGCCTATTATGCGGTTGCCTTGGTAAGCTTTTTTTACCAGTTTAATGGACTTTTGCCGGCCAACCGTTATGGGGATAACCACCCCCGGAAACAACACCGTGTTCTTTATTGGCAGAATAGAAAGCTCATCGGACAGATCCTCTGGCTTCAAATCGCTTTCCTGTTCAGGGTTTATTAACTGGATCAGTTCATCGCCATCGTCCTGAACAAGCTGTATGGGCATCGTTTTAAACATGCAGGGGTTGTGTCAAATTGGCATCCGTTAAGTCAGTAAAAAGGACAACGGATATAGGGCCCATATGCTGACAATAGCAATGCCAATACGTTGTAAAAGAAGCAAAATTGTTTCAACTTTAGCGATATGGCTTTTTCCGGCAAAACAAGCTGATGTGAAAACCTATTTTTTTAACTGCATTATTGGCATTTGCCTGCTCGTCCATTTACCTGCCCAAGCGCAGAAAAAAAAGGAAAAACTAAAGAGTGCAGGCGTAGTGCAACTTAATGATAGCCTGACAACTTACAGCCAATCTGACATTTTCAGTTTTCCTAACCTAAATAACATTGCCAACTACACCAATCGTGAGAAGCTGAACCACATCCGGCAACTGGAGGCATCGGGTGCCGAAGAGGCCCTCTACCAGGCACTTAAAGCCTATGTTACAAACTTTGGTATTGAAAACTTTTCGCGTAATACCTCCCTGCTCTGGCAACTGGCCCGGCTTTCGGAGAAACACGGCCCAAAAGGCGAAGCCATATTACTCTATAAGTTGGTACTGAAACACCATGTGCCTCATGCCGATATCACTAAAATTCAGAAAGAATACGATGTGCTTACTGAGAATCAGCGCGACTACTACGTTCCATTAGAACAATACTACCAACTGGTGGAGTATCGCAAAGAAATTGATACCCTGCGCCCCCCGCATGGCGTATTACTGAATATGGGCATCGGAATAAACTCACCGAAAGAAGACTATGCCCCTACCATCGGCAATGTGGATACGCTGCTGTTGTTTACCTCCAAACGAAACATGCACGCCAGCTTAATCGAACGAAAATACGATGAGGATTTATTTTTCAGCGTGCGCGAATTCGGCTTATGGATGGATGCACAGGAGTACAACGACATCAATACCAGCGATAACGAGGGCTCGGCCTGTCTGAGTCATGATGGAAAGCAGTTGTACTTTGCGCGGTGTAAAACCGAACCGAAAGGCGATTGCGATATTTTCATTGCCGAATTAAAAGCAAACAACACCTGGGGTAATGTGCGTAACCTGGGCCCGAACATTAATTCCATCTACTGGGATTCGCACCCTTCACTTTCGCACTCAGGCGATACCCTTTTCTTTGCATCCGACAGGACTGGCGGATTTGGCCAAACCGATATTTACTATTCTGTTAAAGATGAAAACGGCAACTGGCAAAAGGCCCGGAACATCGGACCCATTATTAATACACGACAATCCGAGGTAAGTCCGTTTTTTCATCACAAGTTCAACGTGCTCTATTTCAGTTCAAACGGACAACCCCTCAACTTTGGCGATTTTGATATTTACAAGTCGTACAAACAGGGCACCCAGTGGGGTGAGCCTAAAAACATCGGGCCGCTGGTAAACGGGCCGGGCAGCGAATATTATTTTACCATCGACTCAAAATCGAAGGATCTCTATTACGCGCGCTCAGAAAGTGATGACCCCAAAAACCTCGATCTGTTTTCGTTTCCGGTGCCTATGGAGGCTCAACCCGAAGCGATTGCTCAGCTAAAAGGTACGCTGACCAACAGCCAGACCGGCAACCCGATGAAGGGGATTGTATCGATTATTGATCTGGACTACGGTGTTGAGGTGGCTCCGAAATTTCTGAGGCCCGATGGCAGTTTTGATTTCAGCCTGATTAACAAACGCAATTACCTGCTCATCATCCAGGGCGATGATTATTTCCGCATCGAAGAAATTTTCTTTATGGATGGCGATATGGAAATCAATAAGCAAACCGAGCCACTGGAAAGCAAAATTGCCTTTAAATCATTGGAGTTTGAAAGCGGCAAAGCCGATATTCTGCCGGCCATGCACCCGGATTTAAACCGGCTCGGAAATTTTCTGACCGACCACCCCTACCTGAACCTGACCATCAGCGGGCATACCGATTCGGAAGGCCGGGCCGATGCCAACCTGCGGCTTTCGCAGGCACGTGCTGATGCCATCCGCGCTTACCTGATGTACGAATTCAAAATTGATCCGAACCGCATTACCGCCATCGGGTATGGTGGTTCGAAGCCGATTGTGGAGGAAAAAACCGAAGACGACCGCAGGCTGAACCGCAGGGTTGAGTTTGAGATTAGAAATAAACGGAACTAAAACAACTTGATAATGTCGTTGGCAAAAATCAGCACCATCAGCGTAAGCAAGAATACCATGCCTACTTTTTGCGCCCGTTCAAGAAATTTATCGGATGGTTTTCGCTGCGAAATAATTTCATAGCCGAGGAACATCACGTGCCCGCCATCCAGGGCGGGTATGGGCAGCAGGTTCATAAACGCCAATACCAGCGAAAGCACGCCCGTTAGCGACCAGAAGCGCTCCCAGTCCCACGTGCGGCCAAACGCCTGCATAATGCCAATCGGGCCGGAAAGCGATTCCTTCGGAGAGAGTACACCCGAAATAATTTTTCCAAATGCTTTTACCTGTACCACCAGCGTGGTAAAGGCACGCGATGTACCCAACGGGATGGACTGGAAAAATCCGTATTGAATTTTTTCCTCCGCCTCGCTTAAAAACTCCTTCGGCAGGCGGGCATAAAACCCGATAGCGGGCTGCCCTGAAAATTTTTCGCTGAACGAGAGTAATTCGCCACTCCGTTCAACAGTAAACGAAACGGAGTCGGTGCGCGAGCGAACCAGTTTGGTTACTTCGTCATGGTAATAAACCGGCTGGCCGTTAACCTGCTTCAACACATCGCCTTTCTGAAGCCCGACTTTTGATGCAATCGTTCCCGGCATTACTTTTTCAACAACCGAAGGAAAGCGGTACCACAGAAAGTTAGCAAGTCCTTCTTTCCGGTTAAACCGCTGAATGAAGTCAGGCGGAATGGCAATCACTACTTCCTGCCCGTTGCGCTCAACGGTGTACGATGCGTTATCGGCCAGCAGGTTGTTCGGGTCAACCAGTTCCTGAAAGTAGCGGTAATCATGTCCGTTAATTTTAACAATCCTGTCACCGGTTTGCAAGCCAATGCTTTCTCCGGCTGCGCCCACAACAAAACCACCGTTCTCATTGATTTTATCTTTAAGCAGGTACGAATCGCCAAAGAAATAGGTGATGCCGATAAAAATCAAAATTCCCACCAGTACATTAACAATAATGCCGCCAAGCATCACAATAAGCCGTTGCCAGGCCGGCTTGCTGCGGAACTCCCAGGGCTTGGGTTCCTGTTTCATCGCTTCGGTATCAAGCGATTCATCAATCATACCGGATATTTTTACATAGCCTCCCAACGGGATGGCACTGATGGCATATTCGGTATCGCCTTTTTTAAACGACACGATTTTAGGCGGAAACCCAATGGAGAACTGTTCCACCCGCATACCAAAATATTTTGCAGCCAATAAATGGCCCATTTCATGTACGGCAACCAAAATTGAAATGCTCAGCAACAGCTGGGCCAGCGAAATCATCCAATCCATTATTTACAGAATTCTAAAGCTCTTGTTCTTGTTTCTTTGTCCGTTTCAACGTAATCCGCGTAAGCAGGATTACCGATATAAGCAATTTTTTCGAGGCATCGTTCCACTACATCCGACATTTTCAGAAAACCGATTTTGTCGCTCAGGAATTGCGCCACGGCCACTTCGTTGGCGGCATTGAGTACGCAGGGCATGTTTCCGCCCCGCCTCAGCGCCTCAAAAGCGAGTGCAAGATTACGAAAAGTTTCGGTATCGGGTTTTTCGAAGGTCAGGCTTGGGTAATCCGAAAAATTAAACCGGGGGAAATCCGACTTGAGCCGGTCGGGGTAGGTAAGCGCAAACTGGATGGGCAGGCGCATATCGGGCAGGCCCATCTGGGCCTTTATGGAACCATCTTCGAACTGCACCATCGAGTGAATGATGGATTGCGGGTGAACTACAACCTCTACCTGCTCGGCTTTTAGCCCGAAAAGCCACTTGGCTTCAATTACCTCGAGGCCTTTGTTCATAAGCGTGGCCGAATCAATAGTAATTTTAGCACCCATGTTCCAGTTGGGGTGCTTCAGGGCCTGGGCACGGGTTACGTTGGTAAGATCTTCTCTCTTCTTTCCGCGAAAGGGTCCACCGGATGCGGTAAGAATGATCTTTTCAATGCGGTTATGAAACTCGCCCGCCAGGCATTGAAAAACAGCCGAGTGTTCCGAATCAACCGGGTAAATGTTCACTCCCTTTTCACGCGCCAGACTGGTGATGAGCGCTCCGGCAACAACCAGTGTTTCTTTGTTTGCCAATGCGATGGTCTTGCCGGCTTCAATAGCCTTAATGGTCGGCAGAAGACCGGAGTAGCCCACCAGCGCGGTAAGCACCAGGTCGATGCTGTCCATCTGCACCACCGATGCCAGCGCACCATCACCGGCAAATACCTTTACAGGGTATTGCTGCAATGCTGATTTTACTTTTGCGTAGTGCTCTTCTATTCCGATTACAACCGCATTGGGTTTAAATTCAATGGCCTGTTGTATGAGTAAATCAGCGTTGTTCTGTGCCGTAATAACTTCCACTTCAAATGCATCCGGATGAGCCCGCACCACATCAAGCGCCTGCGTGCCGATGGAACCGGTGGAGCCGAGAATGGCGATATGCTTTTTTTTGATCAAAATAGATTACAATTTAAACATACTGAGTAGGTCGGCAATTTTCCGATCATTCGAAAGCCGGGGTACTTTATTTTGCCCGCCTAATTTACCCTGCGATTTCATATACTCAACGAAGGCATTCGGTTTCAGCAAGGTTATCTTCAGCGGCTGCAGGATACTTCCGGTAATCAGGTCATCGTAGTAAACATTTAATGCCCGCATTTGGTTATCCAGGTTCAAGGCAAAGGAGGCCAGGTCGGCTGGCGCTTTTCCAAATTCAACAAGCCACTCATGGTGTGGCGGGCCCTCCGAAGGTGTTACCTGCGGTGCCACGGTAAACTCGGTAAGTTCAACTTCCGGAAATTTCTGCATCGTGGCTTTCATGGCCTTTTCGACTTCTTCACCGATTACGTGTTCGCCAAAAGCCGATATAAAATGTTTAATACGGCCGGTAACCAGCAGCCGGTATGGGTTTTTGGAAACAAACTTTACCGTATCGCCAATGGAGTATCCCCACAGTCCGGCATTGCTATTAATAATGAGTGCATAGTTTTTACCCAGTTCAACTTCTTCAATGCTTAGTCGTGTTGGGTTTTCAGCAAAATATTCTTCTGCCGGAATAAACTCATAAAACATGCCGTTGTTGAGCAGCAGCAGTAAGCCCGGTTCATGCTGCGAATCCTGGTAAGCGATGAAACCTTCGGAGGCCGGATAGGTTTCGATGGAGTCAACTTTCTTGCCGATGGATTCCTCCAGCCTGGCCCGATACGGCTCAAAATTAACACCCCCGTAAACAAACACCGAGAAATTAGGAAACACATCTTTAATCTTCTTTCCGGTGCGCGCATGTATACGGTCAAAATACATTTGTACCCATGGCGGTATGCCCGATATCAGCGTCATGTTGGCATGCAGCGTTTCATCTATTATTCGTTCAAGTTTTTCTTCCCAATCCTCAATGCAATTGGTAGCATACGAGGGCTTCTGGTTGGTACGCAGGTAACCCGGCACCAGGTGATTGGAGATGCCCGACAACCTGCCGGTTTTAATGCCGCCAATTTCTTCCAGTTCCGGACTGCCCGAAAGGAAAATCAGGTTGCCATCCAGAAAGGAAGCGTTACCTGTTTGATGAACATAACTTAGCGTTGAATTGCGGGCACTTATAAAATGACTGTATTTCGACTCGTGCGAAATAGGTATGTACTTGGTGCCCGAAGTAGTACCCGAAGTTTTGGCCAGGTAAGCCGGCTTGCCTCTCCACAACACATCGCCTTCACCCGTTAAAATCCGGTCGATGTAAGGCTTCAGTTGTTCATAATCGCGAACCGGTACTTGCTTTTTAAAGTCTTCGTATGACTGAACAGTTGTGAACCCGTGATCCCTACCGAAAGCAGTATGGCTTGCCTGCCGTATAATTTTTGTGAGTGTTTGCAACTGAACACGACCGGGTTGGCTGGCCCATTTCCGGGTCTGTGCAGCCACATAAGCAGCAAAAGGTTTGGCAAGTACTGAGCGGATTCCCATAAAAGCCAAAAGTAAATATTTTGTCCGCGCAACCGAAAAAACCGCAAAACCGTAGGGCAGATTATATTTACACCAAAATAGGCGGGCGAATCAACTTTTGCTCTTTGCCAAACATCAAACCGGATAGCATCGTTATGAATACACTCAAAGTTATTGTTGTGGGCTTCCTTGCCGGACTGGCAGGCGCCTTTATGGGTTTTCAATTCTTTATCAAGAATGATAGCAGTAAGCCTCAACCCGATACAGTTTTCACCAATGTACATTACGATTCGCCTGCTTACCCGGTAACAGTTCCTGAAATTTCCGGTTCGGCAAACCCTACAGAGCTAACCGACTTCAGCACGGCAGCCAACAAAGCCATACCCAGTGTGGTGTACATCAACAGCATTTTTAAAGGAACCTCATACTCTCCGTTCGACTGGTTTTTCGGTGGAGGAACAACGCAAACCCAGGTAAGCAGCGGCTCCGGTGTCATCTTCACCCGCGATGGCTACATCATTACCAACAACCACGTGGTTGAATCGGCCGAGCGCATTGAAGTAAACTATAATAAAAAGGTGTATCCGGCCGAACTGATTGGAACCGATCCTTCAACTGATTTAGCAGTACTAAAGATTGAAGAGACCAACCTGCCGGCCATTACACTGGGCTCATCCAAAGAACTTCAGGTGGGCGAATGGGTAGTGGCAGTCGGAAATCCTTTTTCGCTTTCGTCAACCGTAACAGCCGGTATTGTAAGCGCCAAAGGAAGAAGAATTGGAATTCTGGAGGGCAAGTTCCCAATCGAATCTTTTATTCAAACTGATGCAGCCATTAACCCCGGCAATAGCGGTGGGGCACTGGTAAACAAAGCAGGAGCGCTGGTCGGCATCAACACGGCCATCCTCTCCCGTACGGGCAGTTACACCGGCTACGCTTTTGCCGTGCCGGTGGACATTGCCAAAAAAGTTTTTGATGACCTTGTAAAATATGGTGTGGTACAAAAAGCCCTTTTTGGCGGAAACGTGATTGAATACAATTTTCAAAACGCAAGGAAGTACGATTTAAAAACCGAGGGAATTGATTTTAAAGGCGTATTGGTTGAAAGCCTGGATAAGGAAGGGCCCGCGGTAAAGGCCGGTTTAAAACCTGGCGATGTGATTATACGAATCAATAATGCAGAAGTAAACAGCCAAAGTGCATTCGAGGAAGAACTGGCCTATCGTTATCCGGGCGATAAGATTGCAGTTACTTACCTGCGCGATAATAAAACATCAACGGCCTCGGTTACGCTGGTCAACAAATCGGGCACCACCGAAATTGTAAAACGGAAAATTTATTCTTCGGCTTCGCTGGGTGCCGAACTGGAGGCCACCGATTACGGCATAAAAGTTTTCAAGCTGAAAGACAAAAGCGTGCTCAAGCAAATCGGGGTACCCGAAAACTTCACCATCATTGCCATTAACCGTGTACGGGTTAAGGAGCCGGAAGATGTAATTGAGTTTTTTGAAAAATTTAAAGGACGAGGATATATCTATGGTGTTAACAGTGCCAAGCAGCAGGTGGAGATACCGTTTATTATCCGGTAACACCGGTCACCAAAGCCTGGCACCCCTGCCTGACAATTTTTCAAACACCCTTGCCATTTTGTAAGGTCGGGCCGATAATCATTAGTTATCACAACGGTAAATCAATAAGGCAAACCATTGGTACGGAGCTTGTTAACGGGGTATCAGCTCAACTATTCTGTTAGTAACTTAATTCTAAAAAGCGGTTATGGAAAAGTTGGCATTGGTATTAACCCTGATAACCCTGTTTACCATAGGTTTGATAATCGCCATGGTGGTTTTCCAAAACTACCTGCTTCCCAACAACAACGAGACTGGAAACTATTACCGGCAAGCTCAAAAAAGTAAACCTGATACAAGACAGTAACCGCAAATAGCGTTCAATCCGTATATTTGTTAAATCATTTTTTAGATGAGAAAACTTTTTGCGCTTGGTCTGATTTTTTGCGCTACCCTGGCCTACTCCCAAAGTTCCAACGATTTGATGCTGGGTGGCGCCATGGACTTCCTGAAAACCGATAACGATAACCTGTTTGATAAAGCCCAGGTTGGCTTTGAGCTGAACTACTTTGTCATCCGCAAATTCACCATAACAGCCGGGGCGGAAATCTGGACAAAGCGCGATGAGAGTTTTGTGTTTGGCAGCCGGTATTACTTTACCGACCACTTTTTTGCCCGCGGCCGCGGGCTGATTGGCCAAAATGATTTTTCATTAGGTGCAGGTGGTGCTATACCATTAAAAAACAGCTGGCGGCTCGAACTGATTGGTGACTTCTACTTTGAAGGCGAGTTTGCCGTTCGAACCGGGTTAGCGTATATCATTCCATTGAGGTAGGAATTACTGATCAACAAATCTTATAATCCGAACATACCACCAACAAATGCTGTTGGTAAGAAATAATTTATCGTCTTGCAGCAAGAGATGCTTCGCCACGCTCAAAGCATGGCGAAGCATAACAAATTCACTGTCGTACTGAGCTCCGCTGCAAGGGGGCGAAGAACCTCTTACCAAAATACGATGAAAATGTTACTTTCTGCATGGTCTCTGTACTCATTCTTCTTTCATCTCACACGTAGGATAAGAACTCCAACGTAGGCTAAAAGTTCTTCCTCTTGGTATCAAGAGATGCTTCGCCACGCTCAAAGCATGGCTCAGCATAACAAATACACTGTCGTACTGAGCTCCGCTGCAAGGGGGCGAAGAACCTCTTATCAAATAGGATCGGAATGTTTCGAATAAGGGGGGCGCACAATAAAAAAATCCCGGCCGATACCGGGATTTTTAACCTTATTTTAACATGCTCTGCTTGTGCTACTGCGCAGCGGCAAACCGTTTCGCCACCTCGGCCCAGTTTACCACATTCCACCAGGCAGCGATGTAATCCGGCCTGCGGTTCTGGTAGTTAAGGTAGTAGGCGTGTTCCCAAACATCCAGGCCTAGAACAGGTGTTCCTTTTACTTCAGCAACATCCATCAGCGGATTATCCTGGTTGAGCGTTGAGGTAATCTGCAGCTTCTTGCTTCCATCCACAATCAGCCAGGCCCAGCCTGAGCCAAACCGGCCGGCACCGGCCGCAGCGAACCTGGTTTTGAATTCATCAAAATTGCCAAAGGCCGAATTAATCGCATCGGCCAGCGCACCGGTTGGCACACCCCCCGCATTCGGGCCCATAATGGTCCAGAACAAACTGTGATTGTAATGGCCTCCCCCGTTGTTGCGCACGGCCACCGGGTACTTCGAAACGTTTTTGCAAATCTCCTCAATACTCAGTTTGTCAGCATCGGTGTTGGCAATGGCGTTGTTCAGGTTGGTTACATAAGCGTTATGATGCTTGCCGTGGTGAATTTCCATGGTGCGGGCATCAATATGAGGTTCAAGCGCATTAAAGGCATAGGGTAAATTCGGCAACGTAAACGGCATAATCGGATTGTTTAGTGGTTAAACATTAAAGATTTCAAATATACTCTTGAAACAAGAGAGATGGAATTAAGTTCGTTACTTTTTAAAAGTTGCGAGTTTCGAGTTTTCAGCTTCGAGTTAGCTCGAAACTCATAACTCGTAGCGCGCAACTTTAAACACAAGGCGCAACGCGTAACCCGGACCCCGCAACCCGTTCACTTTCCCCTGATTCGCTTAAAAAACCGGTCAATCAGTTCCTTTGATTCTCCGGCAAGGACTCCTTCGGTTACCTCCGTTCGCGGATGAAGCACCTTTCCATTCACCAGCCGGTAACCCCGTTGCGGATCGCTGGCCCCGAATGCCAGTCGCTGCAATTGTACCCAATTCAACGCTCCGGCACACATCACGCAGGGTTCAAGGGTAACATACAGTGTGCATTCATCCAGGTATTTTGAACCCAGGTAGTTTGCCGCTGCGGTAGCTGCCAGCATTTCAGCATGAGCCGTGGCATCGGTAAGCTTTTCAGTTTGGTTGTGGGCCCGTGCAATAATGCGGTTGTTACTTACCACCACTGCACCTACGGGCACTTCGCCAATGGCCAGCGCTTTGTGCGCTTCTTTCAGCGCTTCGCGCATAAAATATTCATCGGAGAATACTTCCACGGAGGGATTATTTTAACCGGATGCTCTTCATAATGGAATGAGCCGTTGGCTGCCAGTCGGCACGCAGCCTGCGCGGACAATTAAATGAAAACACCAGCGTACGGCCGGGTTCAACCAGATATTGAATGTAGGTGTACCGCAGCACCGGTTCCTGCAGGGCCATGTCGCGCCTGTCGCCCTTGATGCGCGATTCAAATTCAAAAAAAATATACTCCTTCCCATGAATTTCCTTCACACCCTCGTCAATCATTTCTACGCCATCGAACAAATTATAAATACCTGCTTTAAAGAATTTTCGGGCAAGTTCCACATTCGCATCGGGCCATTGGGTGGCCGACAGGTTTACGCTGAAATCCACCTCACGCTCTTGGTTGGTAAAAGCCGCTATCGGCTGCCGTACCGAAGGATAGCGCTGCACAAAATCAATGTCGTCCATTGGCCGGAAATTCTTCGGCAGGCTAACCACCATGCCCTCAGCAATTTTGGTCTTTACCAGTTTAGGTTCATTAAATGAAAAGAGAATGAGCGGTATCAGGAAAATCAGCAGTCGGTGCATGGCACTAAAATTTAATTCATAACGGGCTGTATAAAAGACTATTGTTAACTTCGCCCCCTCGGATAACTGCACAAAATTACAAAAACCCATGCTACGAACTCATACCTGCGGTGAATTGCGCATTTCACACGTTAATCAATCAGTAACCCTTACCGGGTGGGTACAACGCCTGCGCGACAAGGGAAGCATTTTATGGGTTGACCTGCGCGACCGTTACGGCATTACCCAACTGGTATTTGAGGAGGGTAAGACCGACAGCGCAGTGCTGGCGCTTGCCAAAACACTGGGGCGTGAGTTTGTGATTGAAGCTGAAGGAGTAGTTACTGAACGCCTATCGAAAAATGATAAACTCCCTACCGGTGATGTTGAACTGCGGGTAACCCGACTGAAGATATTGAACAGCGCCAAAGTGCCGCCCTTCACCATCGAAGATGAATCGGATGGCGGTGATGAGCTGCGCATGAAATACCGTTACCTCGACCTGCGCAGAACACCCGTGCGCGAAAACCTGTTGCTCCGCCACAAAATGGCCCGGCAAACCCGCGCCTACCTGGATAGTTTGAATTTTGTGGAGGTGGAAACCCCGGTGCTGATTAAATCCACACCCGAAGGCGCCCGCGATTTTGTGGTTCCCTCCCGCATACACCATGGCGAGTTCTACGCCCTGCCGCAATCGCCTCAAACCTTTAAACAACTGCTCATGGTTTCGGGCTTCGACCGGTACTACCAGATTGTGCGCTGCTTCCGCGATGAAGACCTGCGTGCGGACCGCCAGCCGGAGTTTACGCAAATCGACTGCGAAATGGCTTTTATTACACAAGAAGATATTCTCAACACGTTTGAAGGACTGATTCGCCACTTATTTAAAACTGTAAAAGGAATTGAACTTGGCCCCGTACCACGCATGACCTATGCCGATGCGATGAAATATTACGGGTCGGATAAACCGGATACACGGTTTGAGATGAAGTTCGTTGAAATTAAACACCTAACCTCCGGCAAAAACTTCAACGTGTTCGACAGTGCCGAACTGGTGGTGGGTATTTGTGCCAAAGGCTGTGCCGAGTACACGCGTAAGCAACTGGATGAACTGACCGACTTTGTAAAACGCCCGCAGGTCGGGGCAAAAGGATTGGTGTACGTACAGTACCGTGCGGATGGAACCTTCAAATCATCGGTGGATAAATTTTATACGGCTGATGAGTTGAAGAAATGGGCCGAAGCCTTTCAGGCTCAACCCGGTGATCTGCTGCTTATCATGGCCGGGGAAGCAAACACCACCCGGAAACAACTTAACGAACTGCGCCTGCTGATGGGTGAAAAACTTGGGCTGCGCGATGCAACTAAATTTTCGGCCTTGTGGGTTTTGGATTTTCCGCTGCTGGAGTGGAACCAAGAAACCAAACGCTACCATGCCATGCACCATCCGTTTACTTCGCCCAGGCAGGAAGACATTCCGCTGCTGGAAACCGACCCGGGCAATGTGCGCGCCAATGCGTACGACATGGTGCTGAACGGAAGCGAAATTGGCGGAGGCTCCATTCGTATTCATGATCGCGCCACGCAGCAACTCATGTTTCGTAAACTTGGCTTTACCGATGAGGAAGCAAAAAAACAATTCGGCTTTCTGATGGAGGCTTTTGAATACGGGGCACCACCCCACGGGGGCATTGCCTTCGGGTTCGACAGGCTGTGCGCGTTGTTCGGGGGTTCCGACTCCATCCGCGATTTTATTGCTTTCCCTAAAAACAATGCGGGTCGGGACATGATGATCGATACACCGTCAACCATCTCTGAAGAACAGTTGAAGGAGTTGGGCCTTATCATCAAACCCTAAGCACATGGTGGCCGTTATCGGCATACCGCTCGATGAAAATTCATCGTACCTGCAAGGGGCCGCACAGGCTCCGGCAAAAATCCGTGGCGCTTATCACAGCCCTTCCTCCAACTATTGCGCTGAAGACGGAACCGACCTGAGCCAATGTTCACAGTGGAAAGACCTGGGCGACCTGTCGCTGCCGGCCGGTGAAATGGCTATTCAGGAAATCACCCGTAAAATTTCTTCCGCGTTGCAATCGCACGATAACGTGCTTTGCCTGGGCGGTGACCACTCGGTGAGTTACGCGGTTGTAAAAGCGGTGGCCGGGAAATACCCCGGCCTCAACATCCTTCACCTTGATGCCCACAGCGATTTGTATGCTGATTTTGAAGGCAACCGGTATTCGCATGCCTGCCCGTTTGCCCGCATTATGGAAGAAGGATTGGCTAAACGACTCGTGCAGGTAGGCATCCGTACACTTAATCCGCACCAGCGTGAACAAGCTAAAAAATTTGGTGTTGAGATTATCGAAATGAAAAACTGGGATGACCGTTTGCAATTCAGTTTTGATGGGCCCGTTTATATCTCACTCGATCTGGACGTACTCGATCCGGCCTTTGCACCCGGGGTGTCACACCACGAACCCGGAGGATTAACTACCAGACAGGTACTTTCCATCATTCAGCAAGTAAAAGGAAAGATGGTTGGTGCCGACATTGTTGAACTAAACCCGCAGCGCGACCTGAACGACATGACGGCCATGGTGGCGGCAAAATTTTTTAAGGAGTTGCTGGCCCGGTTAATCAAAAATTGATCAATGGCCAAGCCTTTGGAGGCAACCCAGAAGTACTTTTCAATGCTATCTATCAAGAGGTCCTTCGCGTTGCTCAGGACAACAGGTGTTTGTTTTGCTGAGCGGAGCGAAGCATCTCCTGTTGGCAATCCAATGATTCTCGTCTGGTGTGAATTAATAGTATAATTGCGGACTCCCGGCAAAATGAAAGATTATTTCTCCGGCCATTCCAAACAATACGCTGCCTTCCGGCCAACCTACCCGGACGAACTGTACCGGTTTATTTTCGGCCACTTAAAAACCTTTGATGCCGCGTGGGATTGCGCCACCGGCAACGGACAGGTAGCCCGTGTTTTGGCCACCCAGTTTGAAAACGTTTTTGCCACCGATATCAGCCGGCAGCAACTGGAACACGCGTACAAAGCTGACAACATTGTTTACTCGGTTCAACCTGCCGAAAAGACTGATTTGCCCGATAAAACGTTTGACCTGATAACCGTAGCGCAGGCATTGCATTGGATTGATGCGAATGCTTTTTACAGCGAAGTTATCCGTACCGCAAAGCCCGGTGCGTGGCTGGCGGTGTGGGGTTATTCACATTGCACCGTCAATCCCGAAGTTGATTTTCATTTTCTGAAATTTTATAACGAAACGGTTGGGCCGTATTGGGATGGTGCGCGAAAACTGGTAGAGGACCATTACCGATCCATTCCGTTTCCGTTTGATGAAGTGAAATCACCTGCATTTTCAATTAAAGCAAGCTGGACTGCAAAAGAATTTGCCGGCTACCTGGGCACCTGGTCGGCAACGCAAAAGTTTATAAAGGAAAAAGGATATGATCCGGTACCGGAAGTGATGGAAAAAATCAGTCCGTTGTGGAAGGATAAGCTGCCGGTTACGTTCCCGGTTTTTTTGAGGATGGGGGAAATTGTGTAACGGCTGTTCTGACTGAGGCTGGATTATAAGGCTCAATTAGCTAATTTTATAGAAGAAATATATGCAATGCATATAGCGTGTTGTTCGCAGCAATGGGGTGGCTACGTGGACAGTTAATCGAATTTTTAAAAACATGACACAAGCAGTTGACAAAGAATTAGAAAAAGGTAACGACTAAGCAACTGTGTAAAGGCCCGATTCGGCTTTGGTGCAATGGGGTGTGGAAAGTCACCCTTTCAGCCGAATCGGTAGACATAATTTTTTGAAAGTTTTACAATGGCTGATAATTTATCAACCAAAAACATTACCACCTGTGATGAATGCGGTAGTGCTTTTTACCGGGATGCTTCACCAATGAACAACCTCTGTCCGGAATGTTCGCACATTTTTATATGGCTACAAAAACTGTATTCATCAGTTTCAAAACGGAAGGTGCATAGTTTGCTATTGGGATGGCAGCACGTCTGATTTTATCAAAACAATCGGGCGGCCCCCACTTTCCTGATTCTGCTCACATTCCCATCATTACAAACGCGCCCCAGTAATACGGCTCCTTGTATTTGGCCATGAGCTGAAGCTGGGCCTGCTTAAAGGCCTTTTGCCTGTTGTTGAGTTTAATCCAGTTGGTATAAAAGCTGGTCATTAATAGTTGCGTGGCTTCGTCATCCACCTTCCACAAACTCATAATCAGCGCATCGGCACCGGCCACTAAAAATGCGCGCTGCAATCCGTAAACCCCTTCACCTGATTTCACATCGCCAAGGCCGGTTTCGCATGCGCTGAGAATAACCAGGCCCGTGCCTTCCAGGTTCAGGTTCATGGCTTCGTAGGCTGTTAAAATACCATTGTCATTGCTGGTCATGTCGGCACTGCCTGTTCCTTCAATGGCTTTGCCGGCTCCGGCCAGGATGAGGCCCGACCGCAGCAAGGGATTGTTCGAAGCATTCTCCGCATTTACGCCAAACACCGAGCCGCCCGATTCATCCACATCTTTAAGGAAGTATCCGTGCGTGGCGATGTGCAGCAAAGCCGGGCTCTTCAGTTTTTTAATATTGCCTTCGGTGGCGTTGCGCTCCATGTATTGGGTTACCTGGTACCCCGATGCTTTCAGTACCTTTGATACACCATCCAACTCAACCTTTGTTCCGGGCAGGGGCGGAACATCGGTTGTTCCGTAATCGGGGAAGCCCAGTAAAAACGCATCCTTTTTCATGGCCGTAACTTTACGCGTCTTCAGTTCGATCAAATCGCGCGAGTTGCCCAGCAGCACAAAGTCGTACCGGTTAACCAGGTAATCGCCATCGGGTTTTTTCAGGGTATTTAAATTCACCTGATTATAAACGCCATCGGGCGAAAGGTAGATCATCCGCTTGCCGGCCAGTTCCGGATCGATGCGCGCCCAGTACTGATCGTAGCAAAATTCATCGGGCATGCGCTTTTGGATAACCGTAGTGTAATACTTTGCATACCGGGTTTCCAGTTGCGAGCCGTTATCCAATACAATAAGTTTCGGTAAGTCCTGCTTCTTGAGCAGCACCAGGGCCGCGTACTTCGCATCCGGGGTAAAATCCTGGTTGAAACCCCTTACCCGCACAATATCCACCACGGCTTCGTTGTCGGTCAGCAGGTCGCGTACCTGTTTGTAACTGATTTTTTGGGTGGAGTAGCCTGAGGAGAAATCGGAGGAACGCTCTGACAGCGATTTCTCCATGGCATTGGCTTCGCGCTCTAAGGCGGGCAGATCGATTTTCTGTTCTTTTAATTGCTCTTTAGAGTACGAATACAGGCGTGCCAGTTGTTCTTTTTTATCCAGCCAACGCAGGTAGTCGTTAACCAACTGCTTATCGTTGCTGGCCAGGATGGCGTTCTTCACCTTGTTGGTAGAGTTGAGCAGCAGCGCCTTGGTAGCCATCTGGTAATCGAAAAAATCCTGCGTTACATAATTCAGCTCTACATTTGCTTCGATGGCAAAATTGAAAAAACGCTGAAACCGGGGCGCGGTTACATCCCAGTAGCTGGTTTTCTCCGCCTCGCTCATGGGCGGGAAGTAGCGATTGATAAATTCAATCGTTTTATCCATTACATCGCGGTAGGCCATATAGGCCTGGTTGATGCGCCCGGACTTCCAATAGAGTATAGCCAGGTTTTCTTTTGTATTTACATAATCCGGGTGGTTAATGCCCAGCAGCGATTCCCGTACCGATAAAGCTTTATCCAATTGCTTTTCAGCTTCGGGATAGCGGCCGCTCATCCGGTAAAAGTTGCCCAGGTCGTTGGTTACTTTGGCGGAGTAAATGTTTTGTTCGGTAAAACGCTTCTTGTAAACCTCCTGCGATTTTTTCAGCAATTCTTCCACCTTGTCATTTTTACCCATTTGGATATACAGAATACCCAGTTGATTCAGCAGACCGGCATACTCTGCGTTACTCGTTTGTTTGCGGTTATCAAATACCTTTTTGATTTCGAGAAAATTGGCTTCTGCTTCAGCATACTTGCCTGACAGTTGATAGATAAATGCCAGGTTGGCTTGAAACTTCCGATTATCAAATGATTTTTTTCCCTGCAAAGCCTTTTTGGGGGCAACTGTAGAAGAGAGCATGGCTTTCTTCATCAGGTCAGCGGCTTCGGCATACCGTCCAATAGCCTGTAGCAACATTGCTTTGTTGTTCAGCAAAATGGCTTTTTGCATGCCTTCACCAAACACACTTTCATTGTATGCGATGGCCTCATCAAACTGCTTCTCGGCTTCGTTGTATTTACCCAGCGACTGATCGAGCTTGGCCTTGTTGTTGAGGTTGGCAATGTAGGCCGCGCTTTTCTTGCCCAGGGTTTGCTCACTATAGGCTAAACATTGACTGATATACTGTGCCGCATCGGTTGTTTTACCTTGTGCCAGGTAAACCAGGCCTAAATTAGAAAGCGCCCGCAGGTAAACCATTTCATTAGTTAGCCCGCTGCGCTCCATAAAGTTTCTGGCCTTAATAAAATTTTCCTCAGCCAGTTTATACTGCCGCAGTTCATAAAACGAAATGGCAGTTTGAAGCGAATCGCGCGCTTTTTCTACGAGGGTTTTATCGGCTTCTTCACGCAGAGCATACAACAGCCGAGAGGTTCCTTCTCCTTTCTGCTCAATATCGAAGAAGCCGGCATTTTCGTTTACGGAAATGGCAAATTGAAAATCAATAGAATCCAGGGCCTGCTTTTGCTGAGCACCTTTTTTGCCGCCTTCTTTTGCCAGCGATTTGCCCAATTCGCCCCAGATGTCTTGCGCATAACCGCCCGACAAAACTCCAACCAAGAAAATCAATACGGCATACCGCATGACGAACCGATTAATCTATACTTTCTCCGCGCAACTTAAGTTCATTGACCAGTAAATCGGTATTGGTTTTAACCAGCGATGCGGTGACATCCAGGTTTTTGCGGGCTACTTCCAGTCCTTTAATCGACTTGTTGGTGTTGTTGGTAGCTGCGGGGGCCTTGGTTCGGGGGTTAACATTTTTTGCATTGGAGAGCAGGGTTTTGCCTTGTTCATCCAAATCGCCAATTTTTTGCGTGAGGGCCTGCGAAGATTCGCTTATGCCGCGCAGGGCTTTGATATCCTGCCGGATTTTATCGACCGTCATGGAAGCAAGTACGCCTCCTTTAATTTCATTATCGATGCGGGTGGCATCGTTTTTCAGGCGGGTGGATTCATCCAGGATGTCAAACGAGTTGTTTTTGAATCCGTCAAAATCAGAAACCCCGATGTTGTCGGGCCGTTTGGGAGGAGCCTCGCTTTGGGCCGAAGCCAGCACGGATACTGCGAAAAGGCAAACGAAAAGGCCGGTAATTTTTTTCATACGCAAGAGAGTTTAATTGTCCAAATTAGAAGAACCTGCCCTGCCAACAAAGACTATCAGTAACTTTTTTTACTTTTCAGGTTTATGCGATTCCTGAACAATAGTGTTAATAAAATTTATACCGGTTGGGTTATCCTGGTATTCAGTGTATTTATGATTATCCTGCTGCCGGGAATTTTATTGCCGTTTTTGATGGGTGTACGATTCACCTGGATTGGCTACCAATTTCTATGGCTATGGTCGTGGATTTTCAGTCAACTGACGTGTATCCGTTATGAACTTTACGGAAAGGAAAACATCCAGCGTGGTAAGGCATACATTTTCGTGAGCAACCATACCTCCTTTCTGGATATACCGGGTATCCGCCTTATGATTCCAGGAGAGTTTCGCCCGATTGCGAAGAAAGAGCTGTTGAAGATTCCTGTTTTTGGGTTTATCGTAAAAGCAGCAACGGTAGTGGTTGATCGGAGTAATCATGAAAGCCGGAAGAAGAGCATGGAATATGCCAAGCGCATTATCAATCAAGGAATCTCAATGTTGATTTTTGCCGAAGGAACCCAGAACAGAACCTCGGAAATTCTGCAACCTTTTAAAGATGGCGCCTTTCGTATTGCCATCGATACCCAAACGCCCATATTACCGTTGGTTGTTATTGGTGCCGGCAAGCTAATGCCACCGGGTAAACTGCGCATGCGCCCCGGAACAATAAAAATAATTGCCGGTACCGAAATCGCGGTGAACAAGTACCAACCCGGTGATGTTTCTGAATTGAAGCAACAATGCTTTCAAGCTATGCTTGATTTACTTCAGCACCATGCTACGGATTTACAACAGATTCAGTCATGAACACCTGCAAAAAATACTGGCTTATTATCTCTTTGCTTGTTTCATGGAAGGCCGTGTCGCAGCAATTCCCCACCGGGTTTATCAGCCGGGAAGTTGCCGCTAATCTAGACCCGACCGATTTGGTTGTAACGCCCGATCAACGGGTTTTGATTACAATTAAAAGCGGCAAAATACTGGTGGCTGAAAATGATGTGTTAACCTCTTCGGTGATGCTGAATATTGAAAACCAGGTGGATAACTTTAACGAACGGGGGCTGGGCCACCTGGTGCTTGACCCGAACTTTGAACTGAACAACTATTACTACGTTTACTACACCGAAAAGAATTCAAACCGCAACCGGGTGAGCCGTTTTACTGCTAACGGCAACTCCACCCTGCCCGGCAGCGAGGTGGTTTTACTTCAGTTGGAACCAATGGCCGGCAGCATCCATAACGGTGGCGATATGGTTTTCGGGCCGGACGGAAAACTTTACATCTCTACGGGCGATGGGGCCAATGCGTCTCTGGCACAATCAAAAAACAGTTTGCTGGGCAAAGTGCTTCGGATGAACCCGGATGGTACCGTTCCGGATGATAACCCTTTTATTCACGATCCGACTTTTACGGGAATAAACAAACTGATCTACGCTTTGGGTTTCCGCAATCCTTTCTCGATGGACATTCAACCCGGCACCGGTAAAATTTTTGCCTGCGATGTGGGCAACAGTAATTGGGAAGAAATCAACGAAGTGCTGGCCGGGAAAAACTACGGCTGGCCTGTGATTGAAGGATACCGCACTACCGAAACTCCGCCCGCCAATTACCAGGATCCGTTTTATGCGTATAGCCACGGAGACGGCTGCTCCATTGTAGGAGCAGCGTTTTACAATCCGCAAACTCCGCAATTTCCTGCAGGCTATGTTGGAAAATTTTTTTATGCCGATTACTGTGAAGGCTATATCCGGCAGATTGATCCCACAGGAGGTTCGCCATTACCTTTTGCAACGGGTATTAACCGCCCTTTGGCGATGGCGGTGAACCGCACCGGAGCCATGTATTACCTGCAACGGGCAGGTTTCGGGGGCGGCTCTCCGGGAGATAATACCAGTACACCGGACGGATCATTATGGAAGGTGGAGTATACCGGCAGTGGCGAACCGTTTATCGGAAGTCATCCGCTACCAACGTTGGTTTCGGTGGGTGAAGATGCCGTGTTTACTATTTCTGTTTCTGGTGCTACCCCCATGACTGTGCAATGGCAGAAAGATGGTGTTGCTATTCCGGGTGCTACCGGACTCAGTTATACTTTTCCATCAGCCCAACTTACCGATGATGGTTCAGCTTTTCGTTGCGTGGTAACCAACGCTTTTGGCACCGCAACAAGTAACGCAGCAATTTTGCATGTTACGGCTAATGCACGCCCTCAGCCCCAAATACTAACCCCGGTTGCAGGAACTCTTTACCGGGCGGGTGAACCAATTAATTTTTCAGGAGTTGCAACCGATAATGAAGACGGCAGTTTGCCTGCTTCACAACTAACCTGGAAAATTGATTTCCATCACAACGATCATACTCACCCGGCCCTTCAGGCGGTTACCGGTATTTCATCGGGCTCCTACTCCGTTCCCCGCATTGGCGAAACTGATCATAACGTATGGTACCGTATCTACCTCACCGCCACCGATAGCGAAGGGCTAAGCAAAACAGTTTATCAGGATGTTCATCCTGAGTTAACGGCCTTCATTGTAAACACGGTGCCACCCGGGCTTACCGTTTATGTTGACGGTCAGCCCAAACCTGCTCCTCAATCGGTACTGAGTGTAATTGGCGTTACCCGCACACTTGAAGCGCCTGTGCTGCAATTTAATGGTGCAGACCTTTACACGTTTAATCAATGGAGCGACCCCGGCCTGCAGCGGGTATTTAGTTTTAACGCTCCGGCCGATCCGGTTTCATTTACTGCACACTTTACAGCCGTGCCGTTGGGCAACGGAGATGGATTACTGGGTAATTACTTTAACCAGTCGCGCACATTTTTTATGCCCTCCGATTTAATGCGAGTCGATCCCGTTATCAATTTCGACTGGGGAGCCGATTCGCCCTTAACCGGTACTATTCCAAACAACAATTTCACCGCCCGCTGGGAAGGCTTTATTCAGCCCCCGTTTACCGGCAACTACACGTTTTATACCCTGAGTGATGACGGTGTCCGGTTATGGATAAATCACTTTTTACTTATCGACAAATGGATACCCCAGGCTGCCACCGAGTGGAGCGGCACCATGAACCTGCAGGCAGGCGAATTATACCCGATAAAACTGGAGTTTTTCGAAGATGGCGGAGATGCCGTTATGAAGTTGCTTTGGAAATCATCGCTCTTACCAAAGCAAATCATTCCGCAATCGCAGTTGTATTCTGCACCCATTACCGGCATTGAAAAGCCGGGTGTCAACCCAGGCTTTGTAATTTATCCCACAGTAGTAGCCGATGAATTAATTGTGCAGTCAGCTTTCAAATCCCTCACCTCCTGGGCCATCAGTAACCTTACCGGTCAAACATTTATAACCGGTTCTGGCATGGAAACATTCAATATCTGCAAGGGACTGGATACGCTCCCTCCGGGAGTATATATTTTTAAAATGGGAAACCAGGCGAAACGGTTTATTAAAAACCGTTAATGGTTAACCGGCACATACACTACTTTCTTGGTTTCAAAAAACTCTTCTTTAAAAAAATCACGAAGCGGATACACCGTGCTTGGTCTATTCAATTCGGTTAATTCACTTTCCAGGTCGCCACCTTTCAGGTAAAGTATTCCGTTCTTCAGTTGATGAACGGATTGCCAGTTTATTTTTTTATGCACCCATCCGTAAAATTCCTTTAACCGGGTTACGGCCCGGCTTACCACAAAATCATAACTGCCGGTTACCTGCTCAGCCCTTGTTTGTACGCCCCGGACATTTTTCAAATCAAGTGCTTTTGCTACAGTATTGACCACGGTAATTTTTTTTCCGATAGAGTCGACCAAATCAAACTGCACCTGCGGAAACAGAATGGCAAGCGGTATACCGGGAAATCCTCCACCGGTACCTACATCGAGAATACGGGCTCCCGGTTTAAACGAAATAACTTTGGCAATGCCCAGCGAATGCAGAACATGGTGGATGTAGAGGTTATCAATATCCTTGCGGGAAATGACATTAATTTTTTCGTTCCACTCTGCATATAAATCATAAAGGCTGTTGAATTGTGCCTTTTGCTTTTCGGAAAGCTCCGGAAAATAATGAAATATGACGGCCGCGTTGTGCAAACGTATTTCAATAATAATTAAATATGGTCACGTTTGTTTTTAACCATTTCATACATCAGTTCGCGGGCGCGGTGCAATTGGGCCTTTACAGTGCCGAGGGGCGCTTCAAGCTCTTTGGCAATTTCTTCGTACGATAATTCATGAAAATACCGCATGCGTACCAGCTTTTGGTACTTGGGCGGCAGTTTATCAACAAATACCTGCATCAATTCTTCTTTCTGCGCTTTAATGGTTACTTCCTGCGGATTCAGGTTTTCATCCTCCACGTCAAGCGAAACCGAATCGCCATCGCTGTCGGTATACGTGTTGTCAATGCTCAGCGTATTCAGTCTTTTTTTACGGATGTAGTCAATGGTATTATTGGTAGCAATCCGAAACAGCCAGGTTGAAAAGGTAAAGTCTTTCTTAAACCGGTGCAGGCTGCGAAACGCCTTGGCAAACGACTCGATGGTCAGGTCTTCGGCATCGTCAACATTGCGCACCATCTTTAAAATCATGTGGTACACCGGACGCTTATACCGCTGCATCAGTTTGGCAAAGGCCTGTTCGTCATTGTTATTCACCGCCTCGTCAATCAAACGGAAATCTTCCAGCGCCTTCGAAGAAAATCGGCCTTCGTCTAATTCTTCCATTTTACACGTTTTGAAATCAATGCCACCGGTGCCGTTGAAAGATAATAAAAGGCAAAAAGAATATCTAAAATCGCAACGGCATAGCCCGGAAACGGGTCTCCGAAGCGTAACCCCGCACGGTGTGTAAGCAATCCCAGCATGAACAACCGCACCAACAGCAAAGCGGCAACTGTAACAGGTTGTATGCCAAAACCCAGCAACACAAATGCTGTTAACCAGACGAAAATCTGTGTGCCCATAAACAGTCCTAAAAGAAACTTATGTTTCAATCGATATTTTTTTCCGGCATACAAGTGGCGTTTCTTTTGTGCTAAAAAATCATGCACCGTTTTCTTTGGTTGCGAATAAACTATTGCATTTACATCAGTACAAACACGGGTTATGGCTGCCGTTGCATGGCGGTTAACATACAAATCATCATCGCCCCCGGTAATATTCATAATTGAATTAAACCCCTTATTGGCAAGAAAATACGATTTTCGGTAAGCCAGGTTTCTTCCAACGCCCATGTAGGGCATGCCCAGGCCGGCAAAGCCAATGTACTGGATGGCCGTAAACAACGTTTCGTACCGGATAAACAGGTTTAGCAAACCAGGTTGCTTTTCATAAGGTGAATATCCAAGTACAAACCGGGCATTTTCATCCATGTACCGGCTCATGGAGACAATCCATGTGGTAGTATAAGGAGTACAATCGGCATCGGTTAACAGTATCCACTCGTGCGAGGCGGCCTTAATACCCAGGGTAATTCCATATTTTTTCGCATTAACATGAGCGGGTAAGTGATCTACCTTAACAATGCGCAGGCGGTTATCAGATGCTGACAATTCACGCAGGTAATCGTACGTGCCGTCATTGGATCGATCGTCAACAACCACCACTTCAAATACGGGGTAATCCTGTTGAAGCAGGGCGGGTATTAGGTTCCGCAGGTTCTTCTCTTCATCGTGCGCGCAAATCAGCACGGTAACGGGCACGCTGCCTGCCCCGCATGCTGGTGCAGCCTTTCGGCTTACACCGATAAAAAGCAAACTAAAATAAAGAAGTTGAACAGCGACTGAGGCAATGAAAACGTAAAGTAAAACAGACAAAGTTGAAGGATTATGTCGCAAAGATAACTGTGCTTTTTGTTCGTGAAAGATTTTCTGCTTTACACGGACTGATTTCCCGTTGAGCGGAATTGCGGTATTTTTGCACGGCCACCAGGCCCTTTGTTCAGATGCAGTTTACCGTTACCGCCACCGACCCGCACTCCTCCGCACGGGCAGGAATTATTAAAACCTTTCATGGTGAAATACACACCCCGATTTTTATGCCCGTAGGAACGGCCGGCTCGGTTAAGGCCGTTCATCAGCGCGAACTGCTGACCGACATCGGTGCCGAAATTATTCTGGGCAACACGTACCACCTCTACCTGCGGCCGGGTATTGAACTTTTGGAAAAAGCCGGAGGCCTGCATGCCTTTACCGGCTGGCCACGGCCGCTGTTAACCGACAGCGGGGGCTACCAGGTTTACTCGCTGAGCGACAACCGGAAAATTCATGACGAAGGGGTAACCTTTAAATCACACATTGACGGATCGAAACATTTTTTCTCGCCCGAAAATGTAATGGACATTCAGCGGTCCATCGGGGCCGACATTGTGATGGCATTTGATGAGTGTACCCCCTACCCCTGCGAATACCGGTACGCCAAAAAATCAATGACGTTAACCCACACCTGGCTTACACGGTGCATCAGCCGGATGAAGCAAACCGCACCAAAGTTCGGCTATGAACAATACCTGTTCCCAATTGTGCAAGGCAGCACCTTTGCTGATTTACGAAAAGAATCAGCCTCCTTTGTTGCAGAACAGGAACTGCCCGGCAATGCCATTGGTGGCTTATCGGTGGGCGAACCCCACGAAGAAATGTACGCCATGACCGACCTGGTGTGTGGCATCCTTCCGAAAAACAAACCCCGTTACCTGATGGGTGTTGGCACTCCCGAAAATATACTGGAGTGTATTGCCCTTGGTGTTGATATGTTCGACTGTGTAATGCCTACCCGCAATGCACGCAACGGCATGCTGTTTACCACTCAGGGAATTATCAATATCCGGAACGAAAAATGGAAAGACGACCTCTCGCCCATCGATGCCGGACTGGAGGGCTACGTCAGTCGTTTTTATTCAAAAGCCTATTTGCGCCACCTTATTATTAATAAAGAAATATTGGGCTCGCAAATTGCTTCCATTCACAACCTTACCTTCTACCTTTGGCTCGTGAAAGAATCGCGCAAGCAAATAGAAGCAGGAACGTTTATAAACTGGAAAAACAGCATGGCGAAAACCGTGTCAGCACGGCTTTAGTGCAATTTATGAAACTACTTGATCGGTATATTCTCAAACAATTTTTAAGCACGTTCATTTTTGTGGTGCTGATACTGCTTGCCGTGATTACGGTAATCGACTTTACCGAAAAAACCGATAAGTACGCCAAAGCCAATTTAACCTTATGGCAGATTGCCGACTATTATGGCGATTTCCTTCCATGGATTGCCGGTTTGGTTACACCCATAACCGTTTTCATTGCTACTGTGTATGTTACCGCCCGCCTGGCCGGGCGGACTGAAATCATTGCCACGCTCAGCAGTGGGGTGAGTTTCAGGAGGTTGTTGCTCCCTTACCTAATCGGAGCAACCATCATTGCCACGATAAGTTTTTACCTGAACGGGTGGGTAATACCAAACTCCAACAAAACACGATTAGCCTTTGAAATGCAGCACCTGAAAAAAAACACAGGCGGCAGCCAGCGGAATATCCATTTACAGGTATCAGAAAATGTTTTTCTGTACATTCAGAATTACAATAACCTGAGCGACCGGGGCTACCATTTTACCCTGGAACGGTTTGAGAATATGAAACTGGTTGAAAAACTGTACGCCAACCGCATTGAGTGGGATACTGCCAAACATACCTGGACACTGCGCGACTGGAGCATCAAACGGATCGACACCATTTTTCAAACGGTAGGCATGCCGGCAAAAGAAAAACTTATTACGTCAGGCATGAGCCTGGACACCGCGCTGGTTATTCACCCGAAAGAATTTGAAAATGATTACCGCAAATTTGATGGCCTCACCATTAACGAACTGACCGAGTACATACAAACCCTGCAGGCTCGAAGCATTGCCGGTATTGAAGTGTATGAAGTAGAGTTGTACACCCGGTTCGCCTCTCCCTTTTCTATTTTCATCCTCACCTTTATGGGGGTTATTGTGTCATCACGGAAAAGCCGGGGGGGCACCGGCCTGCAGATAGCCATTGGGTTTGCCCTGTCGTTTGTCTTTATTCTGTTCTTTATGATGTTCCGCACCTTTGCCGAGGCTGGTTCATTGCCGCCAGCCATTTCGGTTTGGATACCAACGGCCATTTTCGGAATTATTTCGGCCTTTATGTACAAATACGTTCCGCGGTAAATGGCTACACTTACCGATTACCTTAAATTACACTTCATTGTTTTTCTGTGGGGCTTTACAGCCGTGCTCGGTTTACTTATTTCAATACCAGCCGTTGAAATGGTTTTTTACCGCACCCTGCTGGCCGCCCTGGGCATGGGTACAGTTATCGTTGTATTAAAAGGCTCATTCAAAGTACGTCAATCAGATGCAGGCCGCCTGTTGCTGATAGGTGGCATTGTGTGTATCCACTGGCTGAGTTTTTTCGCATCGGCCCGGGTATCAAATGCTTCGGTAAGTTTGGTGGGGTTTGCCACCAATTCATTGTGGGCTGCGTTGCTTGAACCCTGGCTGAACGGCCGCCAGGTAAAAAAATTTGAGTTGCTCCTCGGCCTGATGGTACTGGCCGGGCTTTACATTATTTTTTCGTTCAACTTCATTTACTACCTGGGTTTGCTGCTGGGTATCGTTTCCGGTTTTACTGCTGCACTGTTCTCGGTTTTAAATGCCAAACTGGTTAAGCGAATTGAACCCAATACAATTACTTTTTACGAAATGGTCGGTGCCTTCCTCGGTACTGCGCTTTTCCTGCCGCTTTACAAACAGTTCTGGGCCGGAGACGGAACCCTGCAACTGGTACCCACATTACTCGATTGGTTTTACATTGCACTATTGGCCTGGGCCTGCTCGGTGTACGCCTATACCACCGCCATCCATCTGATGAAAAAACTTTCGGTTTTTTTTATCCAGTTAACACTAAACCTGGAACCATTATATGGAATTATCATGGCCGTTATCATCTTTGGCGAAAGGGAGAAAATGGGACTGAATTTTTATATCGGTACAGTCATCATCCTGGCCGCGGTTATGGCGTACCCGAAATTAAAAAGCCACTTTGAAAAAGTTGCCCGTTAAAGCACCGCTGACCAGTAGAAGCACCCGGTGAACAAGCCGGATAAATCCTTGGCATCCTGAAAAATCCCATAAACCGATGAGCCTGATCCACTCATGCTGGCATAAACAGCGCCATATTGGTAAAGCGTTTCTTTAATTTTTCTGATGTCAGGGTACCTGGCAAAAACTGAAAATTCAAAATTATTCACTAAACTGTCCTTCCACTGCTCAATAACAGATTCTAAAACCACTTTCAATGGCGCGGTGGGCTGCATGGGAGTTACACCCCGATAAGCATCGGCAGTTGATACGTGAATAGGGGGTTTGACCAGCATCAACGTATAGCCCTTTAAAGCAGTTGTAACGGGAGACAGCATATCCCCTTTTCCTTTGCCCAGCATCGGCTGGTTATATAAAAAGAACGAACAATCGCTTCCAAGCCGGGCTGCGTATTGTTGAAGTGTTGCATTTGATATACCCAGTTCAAAGATTTCATTGAGCAGGCGCAAAGTATAGGCCGCATCGGATGACCCACCGCCTAATCCGGCACCGGCAGGAATAAGTTTGTGCAGGTGTATGGAAACAGGTGGAATTACATAATCTTTACTCAGTAATTGATAAGCCTGCACCACCAGGTTATCGGTTGGCTTTCCCTCCAGTTCAACCCCGGTTTGAGAAAATGAAAATTCCTTCGATGGGATTATCTCCAAGATATCTGTAAGCGGTATCGGATAAAAACACGTTTCAATTTCATGATAGCCGTCCGGGCGCTTTGAAATCACATGAAGGCCAAGATTGATCTTGCTGGGAGGAAAAACAACCATGGTGCCTTGCCGGAATGAATTATTTTGTCAATCGCGCAATCAAATCTTCAGTAATTCCGGTTGATGAGAAGCCCCCATCGTGCATCAGGTTTTGCATGGTTACCATGCGCGTATAGTCGGAGAAGAGTGCCACAATAAAGTTAGCACAATCTTCGGCCGAAGCATTACCCAGCGGTGACATCATTTGAGCATAATCAAAAAATACATCAAAGCCCGAAATGCCGGCACCGGCCGTAGTTTTGGTTGGCGACTGGGAAATGGTATTTACCCGCACCTTTTTCAGTTTACCAAACCGGTAGCCGTAGCTTCGTGCGATAGATTCCAGAACAGCCTTGGCCTGGGCCATATCCGAATAATCAGGAAATGTCCGTTGAGCAGCTATGTATGAGAGTGCTACAATGGAACCCCATTCGTTCATCGCATCGGTTTTCTCGGCCGTTTGCATCACCTTATGAAAGGATAATCCAGAGATATCAAGTGTCTTTAAAAACCATTCGTAATTCAAATCGCCATAGGCCCGATCCTTCCGAACATTCGGACTCATGCCAATGGAATGCAGTACAAAGTCGAGTTTACCCCCCAGTACTTCCAGCGACTTGGTAAACAGGTTTTGCAGGTCGGCCTCCGAGGTAGCATCGGCCGGGATAACCTCCGCATCGCAGGCTTTAGCCAACTCATTAATCTTACCCATGCGCATGGCGATGGGAGCGTTGGTAAGGGTAAAAATACCCCCCTCCGCCTTTACAGCCAGGGCCGTTTTCCAGGCAATGGAGTTTTCATCGAGGGCACCGAAAATAATACCACGCTTACCTTTCAGAAGAGAATGAGCCATAGGGGTTAATTTTTGCTAAAAGTATTGGAAATCTGTGGTTCGGGCAAAATTTAAGGTTATCCGGGCAAAATCAGGCAACCGGCATGCTAACCTTTCAAATTCTTTCTTAATTTGGGGAGTAACATAGAAACCTAAACAACCCTCGCTTATGGAAGTACCTTACGATTTTTTGAATGCCTGGAACGCCTACATGTTGCAAGGAACAGTAGCCTTTATCGGAATTGGCTTTTTGATTCTGCTTTACCACGAGTTCCGCATCTTTATAATTAAAGACCTTAAGGAAAAATACGACTACGTAAACTTACATGAAATACGGTACTTCTGGTTTGCAGTAATTGCCTTTATAGCCGCAGGCTTTCTTTTCTTCAACACCTTATTTACCGAAATGATCCATGAAAAGGGGATGACGTGGTTTTATGTACGCCTGTTCATTACGGTAAGTTTTGCCATTATTAGCTATTTCATTTTCTACAGCATTATCCGTATTTACTATCCGCGTTCGGTAGAGAAGCGCTTGCGTAAGATTCGAAACAAGCCGCGCAAATCGCCCGAGGGAAACATCATGCGCAAGTTGAGTGAAGTGGAAGAAGATGCCCACCTCGAAGATAGTCAGATTCACGAAGAACAATTTCATTCGGTGGATTACGATGTGTGGATTGATGACAAGACGGGTTATAAAAAAATTGAAAAATACATGGCGTATCAGCATTCGGAAGAGTGCCCGGAGTGCGGCTATTTCACCCTGAAGATTGAACGCGAAGAGTTGGAAAAAGCACCCACACAGGACGAAACCGGATTGTTTATCAAACATTTCAAATGCAGCTATTGCGGCCACCGCGAAGCGCGCGAACAGGTGCTGGCCAAGCTTTCAACTAACGCCTGAGGTTTATAAATCATTAATCAACTTCGGCAGGATTGTATTAAACTTGCCGAAGTTTTTTTATGCCTGTTTCTGCCAACAACCCCATTGGTATTTTCGACAGCGGTATCGGAGGCCTTACTGTTGCACATGCCATAAAGGAATTGCTTCCCAACGAACAGTTGATCTACTTTGGCGACACGGCCCACCTTCCGTATGGTGACAAATCCGAAGCAGCCATCCAGGCGTACTCAGTTCGCATTGCCGATGTACTACTCAAAAAAGATTGCAAGCTGATTGTGATTGCCTGCAATTCGGCCAGTTCGGCCGCTTATGAGTTGCTGAAGGAATATGTTCGGGGGGTTAAGATCATCAACGTTATTGATCCGATGGTTCAATGGGTTGCCTCTAACTTTAAAAATTCCAATGTGGGGCTAATCGGCACCAAGCGCACCGTGCAATCGGGAGTGTATCTGCGAAAAATTGATGAAGCCAACCGGGGCATTACCCTGCATCAACTGGCTACCCCGCTGCTGGCCCCCATGATTGAAGAGGGTTTTTTTAACAACCAGATTAGTCACGAAATAATCGGTCAATACTTATCAGCACCTGAATTAAGCGAAATCAATGCCCTTATTCTGGCCTGCACACATTATCCCCTCATCCGCAACGAAATTGCTGCGTACTACCGGGGCCGTTCGGTTATTATTCTGGATTCCTCGGAAGTGGTTGCCCTGGCCGTGAAGGAATACCTTTTTTCTGCAGACCTGCTCAACAGCCGGGTACACGGAGCCGACCAATTTCTGGTGTCCGACTACACCACGTCATTTGAGGCCTCCACCCGCCTGTTTTTTGGGCAGCAGGTACACCTGCAGGAAAACCCCTTATGGCATTAAAAAATAAAAGCCATGTATTGTTTTTAGTTAAATTCAATTATTTAAACAAATGCTTTTCCTCAACTTGAAAGCACATGATTTAGTTAAGGCATGATGCCTAGCCAAATTATCATTATGGCTGGTCTGTCATGGTGTAGGTTTACCGTAAACTATGTCGGATAATATTGGTTATGTGGTAAGGAATATAGAGATTAATGGCCTCTTTATGAAGCCTTTTATACACATTACGGTTTTATTCCTCTTGCTGGTACCAGGCCTAACCGGATATGCCCAACGGGCATCAACTGCCGATAGTCTGGAGAACAGCCTGAAGGATACTTTGCACGACACGGTACGCATAAAAACATTGGTAGAACTTTCCCAGCTTTATGCATTAAGCAACTTTAATAAAGCCAGTACGTATGCACTGGAAGCGATTAAGTTTGCTGAGAAAGTTGAGGCCCCTCAATTCCGTTACAAATCACTTCAAAATTATGCTTTAATCAACAACCTGAGTGGCGATTTCAGCACCGCTATAAAGTACGAAACCGAAGCCCTTCAGATAGCTATTGCAATGACGGATACGACCAGCATTGGCCTGGCTTACAGCAACATTGGTAATTACTACCACGAAATGGGCGTATATGATGAAGCCTACTTTTACCTGACACGCTCCTACCGCATCCTGCAGCATGGCAACATGAACGGCAGCGATTCGCTTTACATGAACATAGCCCTGCACAACCTGGGCAGGGTATTTAAAGAAATGGGTCAGTATGAAACGGCCTTGGGACATCTCCGGATCTCCTATAAAATGAGCCAGTTATTAAACGATAAAGCCGGCTACGCCTATTTTCTGGATGAGGTTGGCGATGTTAAACTCCGCAACCACCAATATGACTCGGCAGTTTACTACCTGTTAAAAGCAACAGCGGAAGCCAAGAAATTGCTGCAAGCCGAACCAGGCAACATTGTGGTTGAAGTACTCCCGAAAACACTTTCAAAAATCGCTTTGGCTTACCTTCATAAACAACAATATGAAGCCGCACTGGCCTATTACGATTCGGCCATGAACATTCATCAGGCAACCGGTAACCAGTTTGGCATTGCCGATGTAGAACTTGGCCGGGGCATGGTGTTCGCCCGTCAGGCAAATTTTACAGAAGCGGAACGCCTGATGACCAAAGCACTCGGTATTGGACAATCCATTAACGCACGCCTGCTCCAGATTAAATGCCATGATCAACTCTCGGCTTTGTATGAAAAACGAGGGGAATTTGAAAAGGCCCTTCGTCATAACCGGCAACACCAGCAATTAAGGGATAGCATCTTCAGCCAGGGCATGCAGCAAAAGTTTTTCCGCGACCAATTGCGATTTGAAACCGAGGAAAAAGACGACCAGATTGCCTCCCTGATGCGTATTGAACAAATTCGTGCTTCTGAAATCCGTAAACAGGAAATCATCCGGAATATCCTGGTAGTGGTTGTAGCCCTCACAGCCATTTTATTAGTAACCGTTTACCGCAGCGGCCAACGCAGAAAACGGATTAACTCGCTGCTGCTGCAACACCAGGAAGAAATGGAAAAGCGAAGCCAGGAACTGGAACAACTTAACAAAGTAAAGGATAAGTTCTTCTCCATTATCTCTCATGATCTGCGCTCACCGGTAAATGCGCTGGCCGGCTTATTGGATTTATTGGACAAGGGCGCCATTAAACCGGAAGAATTGCCCATGGCGCTGAAGGAACTGCGCACACGGTTTAACCATACCCGCACCCTGCTCAACAACCTGCTCGACTGGACCCTGTTGCAGATGGACAAACTTAACCTGCAGGCTGCTAAAATCAGTTTACATGCCCTGGTCGAAGAGAACATTGCCCTGCTCACTTCATTACATCAAAAAAATATTAAACTAATAAACAACGTTTCACCATTAGCCTATGCCCTGGCCGACAGCAACACAATTAACCTGGTTATCCGGAACTTGCTGACCAATGCGCTGAAATTCACCAACGATGGCGGAGAAATTGTAATCGGAGCTGAAGAGAAAAATAATGAATGGATTATGTTTGTGCGCGACAATGGAGTGGGCATGTCAGCCGAGGTACGCAACATGTTGTTTGATAAAATAAACCCCTACAGCACACGGGGTACCGCCAATGAAAAAGGTACAGGCCTGGGATTAATTCTTTGCAAAGAATTTGTTGAGAAAAACAACGGCCGCATCTGGGTTGAAAGCGAAGAAGGCAAAGGCAGTACCTTCTGGTTCTCCCTGCCTAAGGCCTAATCGGAACCTTATCCCGCCTTGATGGGTTTACCGAATAAGGTTACCTTTGCAATTGATTTACCCCTCATGAGCGACCAGGTATTACACGAATGCGGAATTGCCCTAATCCGCCTGCGAAAACCGCTTTCCTACTATATTGAAAAGTATGGCCCGACCTATGGGATGAACAAAATGTACATCCTGATGGAAAAACAACACAACCGCGGGCAGGACGGGGCCGGTATTGCCAACATTAAAATTGACGTTGAAGCCGGCCGCAGATACATCAGCAGGTATCGCTCCATGAAACAACAACCCATTGCTGCCCTGTTTAAAAAGATTAGCAAGAAGTATAAAAAGGCCCAAAAAGAAGGGAAAGATAAATTCAGAGATGAGAAATGGCTTAAAGAGAATGTAGCCTTTACCGGTGAGTTGTGGCTGGGCCATCTCCGCTACGGAACGCACGGCCAAAATAGTATCGAAAGTGTTCATCCGTTTTTACGTCAAAACAACTGGCGCAGCCGCAACCTGGTTATGGCCGGCAACTTTAACATGACCAACGTAGACGAGCTATTCGACATTCTGGTTAACCTTGGGCAACACCCGAAGGAGAAAGTGGATACCGTAACCGTAATGGAAAAAATCGGCCACTTTCTGGATGAAGAGGTGCAGGCACTGTTTGAAAAATACAAAGACCAGTATTCCAATCAGGAAATTTCGGAAATCATTGAGAATGAAATTGATCTGCAGCGTGTACTTAAACGTGCCTGCAAAGATTTTGACGGAGGTTATACCATGGCCGGGTTAACCGGCTCAGGCTCCGCTTTCGTTATGCGCGACCCCAACGGCATTCGCCCGGCTTATTTTTATGCCGATGATGAGGTGGTGGTGGTAGCCTCAGAAAAGCCGGCCATCAAAACAGCCTTCAACATCAATTACAACCAGATAGAAGAAATTACACCCGGCCACGCTCTAATTATTAACAAAAGCGGAGAACCCGGGCTTTACCCGGTGCTTCCGCAAGGTGAGAAAAAATCATGCAGTTTTGAACGCATTTATTTCTCGCGTGGCAACGACCCCGATATCTACCAGGAGCGCAAACAACTGGGGCGCTTCCTGGTTCCGCAAGTACTCCGGGCCATTAATTTCGATTTAAAAAACACCATTTTCTCCTATATACCCAATACGGCCGAAACAGCCTTCTACGGCATGATGGAGGGTATTGAAGATTATCTGATTAAAAAACAAAAAGAAGTAATCATCGAGGGGAAACCCTCTGTTGATCCGATTGACGATGTGCTGTCGTTCAGGCCGCGAATCGAAAAGATTGTAGTAAAAGATGTTAAACTCCGCACCTTCATTACCGATGACGAACACCGCGATGACCTGGTAGCCCATGTATACGATACTACATACGAAGTGGTAAACAAAGGCAAGGATACACTGGTGGTTATTGACGACTCCATTGTACGGGGAACTACGCTGGAGAAAAGCATTTTGAAAATGCTTGATCGGCTGGAACCTAAAAAAATTGTGGTTGTTTCTTCAGCACCCCAAATACGCTTCCCCGACTGCTATGGAATTGACATGAGTAGAATGAGCGACTTTGTGGCTTTCCGGGCAATTATCGACCTGCTGAAGGAATCCGGTAAAGAGTACCTGCTGGGTGAAGTCTATGAAAAATGCATCCGCGCAGCTGGTGAGGAGCATCCGGAAAACCATGTAAAACAACTGTACGCACAATTTGAATACGAACGAGTTAGCCATAAGATTGCTGAAATCATTAAACCGGCCAACATGAAAGCTGAACTGGAGGTGGTCTTCCAAACGGTTGACAATCTGCACAAAGCTTGTCCGCGTCATCTGGGCGACTGGTATTTTACCGGGAACTACCCTACGCCCGGTGGCCATAAAGTTGCCAATCGCGCCTACGCCAATTTTATGGAAGGCAAACTGGTGAGGGCTTACTAAAATTTAACAAACTACCTTCAATACACCCGGTTTGCTCTTAATCTAAGTTTGTTAACTTAGCCAAAAGCTTTTTTATGAATTACTGGCTGGTTAAAACCGAACCTGAAACGTTCTCGTGGGACGACCTGGTGAGCGATAAAAAAACAACATGGGATGGCGTTCGCAACTTCCGGGCAAGAAGCAACCTGAAAAAAATGGCCAAAGGCGACCTGGTGTTTATTTACCATACTGGCGATGAAAAAGCAATTATTGGCCTGGCCAAAGTTACCCGAGAAGCATTTCCTGACCCTCATGATCCTAACTGGGCCGCTGTTGAACTCGCCCCTCAAAAAAAACTAAAGCGCCCGGTAACCCTGGCAGAAGTTAAATCAAACAAACGGTTAACAGCCATGGCATTGGTGCGCATTGCCCGCCTGTCTGTTCAACCCGTTTCACCAGAAGAATATGATGAGGTTCTGAAAATGAGTGAAACCAAATGAGATTTATAGTTACTTATACTGCACTGCTTCTGGCTTGCTCATTTTTAAATAACCTTCCGGCACAGGTACACCAACCTTATCGGTACGAAAAAGAACAAAAATTTGGTGATGAAGATTTTACAGTAATATCCCTGGAAGAAAACGGCCTTGCCCTGGTACGTGAAACAAGGCACTACAAAGGTGGTAACCGAACCTGGGAACTCATTTTGCTGGATACCATACTGAATGAGCGGCAGCATCTCGATGTAGAGATAGATCAGCGCAAAACTCTTATCGGATATGAATATGATTCAACAAATTTCTATTTGTTATTTAAATCAGGAGAAAGCATTAAAACTATTCTGGACCTGGTTGAAATAAATATCCGAACAGCCGAAATAAAACAAACTGAAATTAAACCCGAACTGGCGGTAAACCTTACCCACTTCAGCAAAGTGGGTAATAATTTCGTTTTTGGTGGATATGTGAACAACGAGCCTGCAGTTTTGTTGTATTTAACAGATCAACAGAATATGAAAGTAGTACCCGGTTTTTTCCAAAAGGAAACGGAATTGGTCGAACTGCGTGGAAACAAAAACAGCACCTTCAGTGTTATTCTCATCGATCGAAGCCAACGCGATAACAGAAAACTGTTATTTAAGATTTTTGACAGCCAGGGCAAAGAGTTACTTGATGATATTATTACCATTGAAGGTAAACGTTCACTTCAAACGGCCATTGTCAGTTCGCTGGTCCGCGATGATTTGATTTTACTGGGCACATGGGGCGGTCTCAATTCAAAACAATCGGCTGGTTTTTACGGTGTTCCGGTTGACCCTTTTACCGAGCAACCCATCACCTATACAGCCTTTGCCGATATGACTAACTACCTGCAATACCTGAAGGAAGCGAAGAGGAAGCGCATTGTTGAGAAAACCAAAGTTGCCTTGCAGGCCGGTAAAATACCTGACTTTATAAATTTTATTCGGCCCGTTAGGATTACCGAATATGATAAAGGTTTTCTGTTGTTAGCCGAAGTGTTTATACCCTCTTCATCAACCGCACCCTTCCGGGACAATTATCCGTATTATGCACCCTACCCAACCCCTTACTCTTACTACGGCCCGTACTTTGGCAACTATCCTTCTTATTACAACCGTATGTACAATCCGTTTTACACGGATAGTAATACCATGCGACCTGCAGATGATATAAAAATCACTCGCTCTATTCTTGTATCATTCACACCAAAAGGTGAAGTAGCGTGGGACCAGACGCTGGAACTTGATAATATCCGCTTATCCGCCTTGGAGCAGGTCAGCGACTTTTGCCTGATTTCAAACAATTTGTATTTCATTTATAAAAAGGAGTCTGATCTACGTTTAAAAAAAGTAAACCTTGAAACCGGTGAAGTCAGCGAATTAACGGAGCGCATCCGCATGAAATCTGAAACGGATGAGTTACGCTCTGAGCGTGATCAGTCTGGCGCTTTACGGTACTGGTACAATACCGGTTTTTATGTTTGGGGAGTTCAGACTATACGAAATACGACCAGTAAGGAAGAAGGAGCGAAACGAGTTTTTTATGTTAATAAGGTTGCTATCCGGTAGTGTATTTTTCATCATTGCGTACGCGGTATCAGGCCAACTTCAACAAAGCAAACGGTATGAAATACCCATTTCCGATAAAGAAGCCGAGTACCATGTGGCCTCGGCCAAAACCAATGGCGCACTTATTTACCGGTACAGTTCCACCAAACGCAACGATTTCCTCGATTTGATCCACCTTGACACAGCATTTAATGAACTATGGAAAAACCAACTTGAACTCGAAAAGAAATTTATCCTGGCGCATCAGCGTACCCTTGACGGCCGGCAATACATGCTTTTTTATCATCGCGAATTCACAACTTTAAATTTTTATATCTACTCCATTCAGCTAAAAGATGGTGCGCTGACAAAATACCAGGTTGAAAACTACATCCCCTTTGTGCCTACTCACCTCGAAGTAACATCAAAAGGTGCACTGATCGGAGGCTATTACATCGGCCACGTACCCGTAGTGCTGTACTTCAGTTTTACTACACTCAGAACCAACGTGCTACCCGGCCTGGTTAACGAAACAGGCGAATTAATTCAAATCCGGGTAAGCGATGATGATAGTTTTCAGATACTGATTGGTGCAAAAAATTTCATGAAACAACGAACCATTTGGATTAAGCTATACAACCCGGACGGCACATTAAAACAAAATACGTCAATTCAACCTCCTGAAAACTCCAGCCTGCTGTTTGGTAAAGTTATTGAAACTGGAAACGATAACCTGGTTGTAGCGGGCACATACGGAAACCGGACTTCAGAATACTCGAAAGGATTGTTTATTGTAACAACAAATAATCAGGGCGACCAGGTCCAATATCTTTACCCATTTACCGACCTGGAAAATTTTTTTAATTACATGAAAGCAAAAAGACAAAAAAGAATCAAAGAGAAAATTGAGAGAAGAAAAATCAAAGGAAAAAAAATAAGGTTACAGTACCGTATCCTGGTTCATGAGTTAGTACTTCAAAATAATCAATATTTGTTGCTTGGCGAAGCGTTTTATCCCGTGTACAAACGTGATGACCGCTACAACTACGGACTGGCTACTTCGCTGGCCATACCTTATATATTTGATGGTTACCGCTACACGCACGCCATCGTTATCGGTTTCAACCAACAGGGAAAATTGCAATGGGATAACAGTTTTGAGATTAATGACGTCAAAACGTTTACCCTTGAGCAGTTTGTAAAAATGGATGCTCAATCCGATAAAATTGCCTTGCTTTATTTGTTTGATAACCGTATTCGTACCAAAATATTGCAGGGCAGTAAAATTCTGGAAGGGAAAAATTATAACCCGCTTAAACTTGATTACCAGCCCGAAGACAGTGGAGAAGAAGATACCGACATCCGAAAGCTTGATTATTGGTATGACGGCACCTTCCTGGCTTATGGTGTTGAGCGCCCGCCAAGCCGGTCAATGAGCCGATCACGGCAACGGATATTCTTTATAAACAAAGTAACATACCGGTAACTGTCAGACTAATCCCTTATATTTGCCATGGCTTATGCAGAAAAAACTCATCCTGGATTCCGATCTGCTGGACATTACCATAAGCCGCCTTTGTCAACAACTCATTGAAAATCACGGTACTTTCGCTAATTCGGTCATTATCGGCCTCCAACCAAGGGGCATTTACCTGGCCGATCTGATACAGGAAAAATTAAGGAAACTTGCCGGTAACGAAGTGCCTGTCGGCTACCTGGACGTTACCTTTCACCGCGATGATTTCAGGCGTAGGGAAATAACCAAGGCAAGCGAAATCCGCATTCCGTTTATCATTGAAGGAAAGAACGTTATTTTGGTAGATGACGTGTTATTTACCGGTCGCACCGTGCGGGCAGCCCTCGAAGCGATAATTGCCTTTGGCCGCCCGGCAAAAGTAGAGCTGCTCGTATTGATTGACAGACGCTATAACCGCGACTTGCCCATCGCCCCGGATTATGTGGGCAAAACAGTGAATACGGTGCACTCACAAAAAGTGCTGGTTGAACTTGTGGCACAAGGTCACCATCAAAATAAAATATGGCTGATAAACAAAGATTAAGCATGTCAAAACTCAGTCAGAAGCACCTGCTCGGAATCAAGGACATTACTGAAAAAGATATACAACTTATTTTTGAAACAGCCGACACATTTAAGGATGTACTAAACCGGCCCATTAAGAAAGTCCCCTCACTGCGCGATGTAACCATCGCCAACATCTTTTTTGAAAATTCAACCCGGACAAGGCTGTCTTTTGAACTAGCTGAGAAACGCTTATCAGCGGATGTAGTCAACTTCTCTACTTCCACAAGCTCAGTAAAAAAAGGCGAAACTCTTTTGGATACGGTCAATAACATCCTTGCCATGAAAGTGGATATGGTGGTCATGCGGCATGCCAGCCCCGGTGCACCCCATTTTCTGGCACGTCACATCAAGGCAAACATTATCAATGCAGGCGATGGTACCCACGAGCACCCTACCCAGGCACTGCTGGATGCCTACTCCGTCCGCGAAAAACTGGGTGAAGTGCGCGGAAAAAAAGTTGCCATTATCGGAGATATTCTTCATTCAAGGGTTGCGCTATCAAACATTTTTGCGCTTCAAAAACTCGGTGCCGAAGTAATGGTCTGCGGTCCGCCAACCTTATTACCAAAATTTGTAAAGGAGTTAGGCGTACAGGTTGAACTTAATGTGAAAAAAGCCCTTCAATGGTGCGATGTGGCCAACGTATTGCGCATCCAACTTGAACGCCAGCAAATCAAGTACTTTCCTTCATTGCGTGAATACGCCCTGTATTATGGCATCACCAAAGCTACACTCGACTCCCTCAAAAAACCGATTGTAATAATGCATCCGGGGCCCATTAACCGCGGCATTGAATTAAGCAGCGATGCCGCTGACTCGGCCCATTCTATTATTCTCGACCAGGTTGAAAACGGTGTAGCTATCCGGATGGCCGTACTGTACCTGCTGGCCGGTGTTCCTTCTTAATGCCCTAATATACCCCTACCGCACCACAAGTTTTTGCTGACTTCTGGAAACAGTGCTTTGAATAATGACTGCATACACACCCTGGGATAATTTGCCGGGCAACTTTATCTCTTCGCTTAACGAACTAACCTGCATGTTTTCAGTGTGTACAACCTTACCTTGCATATCCATCACAGTAATCAGTACCGGCTTGTTTAGTTCGGTAGCCGTAAGTTTTACGGTAAAGGATGAGCCGTCAGAAGGGTTAGGATATAACTGCCAGAATCCCTGCCCGGAAACTGTGACCGATTTTACATTTGAATATGTATACGTACCATCGTAATCAGTTTGCTTAATGCGGTAGTACCATGTACCAGGGGATACTGAATAATCTTCAATACGGTAACGGGTTTCGCGGTTAGTCGTTCCGGCACCGGCCACATCTGCTACAGCTGTAAATCCTTCAGCATCTTCAAATCGCTTTTCAACAGTAAAGAAATCGTTATTCAGTTCCGAAGCGGTTGACCATTTCACTTCCACAAAATCCTGGTGGGCTACCAAATCAAACGACTTCATCTCTACCGGAAGAGGAGCGGCAATATCGGCCACGGCCCAGGGTGAATAATTACTTACACCCGGCACAGTAACCGTGCCGGCCCCGCTGTTGTACACCTGCCCCGGCAATGCCGGCTCCCAAGTGTTGGATGGTGCCCACCGTTGGGCATTGACTGTAGTTGCCCCGGTAGTTGAAATCTCGGCCAAGGTTGCCGTAAATGTTATGGTAGAGGTTGGCCTTGTGGTGGTATAGCTGTTCAGTGTAATCACCCAGAAACGGTCAACCACCGAAAGCCCTCCGCTGGTTCCACTTAAATTGGTAACGCCTGTCGGAAAAGGGGTGTTATCAACACCTGTTGGATAAGTTGATACAGACACCGAACCGGCAGCCGGAGCACCGGCCGAGGTGATATTTAAGGTAAATGGAATGTATTCTGTGCTGGATTTTCCAAAAGGATACACGAAGGAACCGGTAAGCGTACCTGTTAACCAACGAAGGGTGCCATAAGGATCTGTTGAATCTTCGCTTTTAACGTATCCGCTTGTGCGTGTAATAGCCCCGGTGCTGTTACGAGTTACGTTAAGGGTAAGTGAATTCAAATCAAGTTCTCCTTGGTTTAAGGCCAGCGTATTACTAACCGTGGTATTGTTTAAAATACGAACTACATCGGTTGCAGCGCTGGTATTCAGCGTAAGGTTGTAAAAGGTTTCAGCCGTGGTCCCGCCAATAGTTTGCAAGGTGTTTGATGCCGGGCTGTTAAATACCACGGTGCCGGTACCTTCATCAAAGCCGTTGCTAGCCCCGGCCGTTGAGTTATTTACCCAGTTACCTCCAACCGTAATTGTTGCAATGGTTCCATTATTATCAGCCCTAAGGCGTGCCCCGCTATTGATGGTTAAATTACCGGCCACGGTAAGGCCCGAGGCACCGCCAGCCGCACTTTGGAGAACGGGGCTGGTTGCTCCGTTGCCTAAAGTTAAATTTCCAGCAATACTAATGGTTACATTAGGAATGCTAAACGTTTGATTAGCACTTATAATCAAATTACCATAAGTAACATTGGCAATGGTTTGTGCATTTGAATTTTGATATTGAACTGTACCAAAAGGTGAAGTGGTGCCAAGATCAAAAGTACCAAAACCGGTTGCAAATCCTTGATTGCCGATGAGTCTCAAAGAAGCACCAGGGGCAATTTGGAAAGTTCTGGTTCCATTCCCAGTTATTGAGGCATTCCCTTGTCTTGAAGTACCACTTTGAATTCTTAGGTCACCGGTAACATTTGTTGTTGTAATAGATGTGCCAATAAAAACTCCATTTACACTAGTGTTATTAAAGTAGAGATTATGATAAACAAACGGATTAGCAGGCTGGTTGCTTGTAGGAAAACCCAATAACTGTTCTGAGGCTGTTCTACTATAGTTAAACACACTGCCAGATGTACCCGCTAATAGCAAACCCCTGTTATTTGTAAAAGAAAGCTGACCGGTTAAATTCACCCGTCCGTTACCCCCGGTCATATCCAGCACGGCAGTTAATTCACGATTGGCATTGTTGGATGTGTTGAATACCAGGTTTGAACCTACATTTAACGTACCAGTGGTTATATTAACACGCGCCAACAGGTTGGCATTATTAACTCCTGAACCTATCTGTACATTGCCGCCTGTGGTAGCGGTGCCTGCATTCAGGTTCCACACATCAGTTGTGGTGCCTGCGCCCCCCGGCTGGTTAACCCGTACATTGGTTTGTACCGTTAGCGAATTGGTGCCGAGGTGAGTCAATACCTGTGCTGTAGTGCGCGCACTGGATGTTGTATTAATGTCCAGCGAATTGACGGTAGCATTCATGTCCAAGTTAATAGTGGTGGCCGCATCCGGAGTGATGTTTGAGTTACCGATTGTCACGGCATCATTAATCGTGTTTGGCACATATTGCCTGCCATAGCCTCCTGTAGCTGTTGCCGAAGCATTGGCTGTAAGCACCAGGTTCTCATTATCGGTTATGGATTGTACGGTTCCGCGAACCGTACCCGGACTGGTTTGCAGCATCAGCACATCGCCTACAGCCAGTTCGGTAGTAAATAATGTACCGGTTCCGGTAACTGCAGTACTTCCGGCAGTAAACTGAATATTACCGGTGCGGTTTTGTATCCAGGTTGCCGGATTACTCCAGTTCTGGGTTCCTGTAAGCCGGTTAAACGTACCTGAGGTATTGATTAACTCACCTATCTGATAAAATCGGGATGATCCGCTTGGCAAACTGGCCGCAGCTTCTCCGGTAATCTGGGTAGAAGTTGCTGTACGGGTTCCTACTGTGCTGGTAAACCAGTTTATTCCGTCATATCTGCGCACACTGAAATTTGAGAAATCAGCTAACCCATCCAGGTCGGAAGCGACAAAATTGAAGACAGCGCTCAGGTTAACAAATGTAGTGGCATTGTTCGTAACCGTCCAGTACCGGTTAACACTGCGGTTGGGTTCGATGTTCGACCCGTTTATATCCGGGTGATCATCAGCGGTTGATGATACCGTGAAATTACCAGCCACACTAACCGTATTAAACGAAATACTCACGGGAGCATAATCCGTACCGGTGCCTACTTCAAACGTTACTGTGGGAGAACCGGCAATAACCGGCTTTCGCAAATTGCCCTCTACAAATCCGTTGGTTGGTGTAACGGTAGCCGTAGCCGAAGCCATGATAAGCACGTTGGTTCCGGTGTAGATATTCCCATTGGTAAAAAGCAAATCGGTAGATACCGTTGCATTAACTCCATTCAGCGTAACGCCATTCAGGTTATCGATCTCTAAATTCGAAAAAGTAGTAGCTGATGTTCCGGTAATTTGCTGATTGGTACCGGTAGTAAACCGTACCCGGCTGGTAGTGTTGGTTGTAAAAACACCTCCACCTCCGTTAAAAGTCCATGTGCCATCATTACCATTAATGGTGATCGTTCTGCTACTGTAATTTAGGCCCCCGTTAGCAAAAATGAAATTTGAAGTGGTTACATCATTGGCCAGTACCGATGTACCGCTGGATGTATAGTTCCAGGTTCCGCCAATTGTAAGCACTGCATTGCTGTTAATTGTTCCCTGATTAGTCATAACCAGGTTGCCGGTTATATTGGTTACGGCCGACATGTTTACAGCCGACCCGCCCGCTCCGGTAATATGAAGATTCTGATAGGGATAAATCGCACTAGAGGCTGCTGTTTGTGCTCCACCCCGATTAAATTCAATAATTGTGCTGGGGGCAAGTGAATGTGAAGTTCCCGTTAATGCCGGCACTGTGCCAGCCGATGAAATCCGTATCCGGCTGGTGCCCGACATCACCAGGTTACCGGTTCCGATAAGATCATTACCTCCGGTAACATCAACCAGGGTGGTACTGTTAATAGTAAAGTTCCCATTAACAGTTGTGGTTCCGTTTATGGTTTTGGTGCTTCCGTTTAACGCGTTTATATGGTGGTAGGTGGTTGCGTAAATCGTCTGGTTAACCGCACCCGAATATTCAACAATGTTGTTCGGGGCCGAGAAATCTACACTACTCAGGGCTCCTACCACATCTACCACAGCACCGTCACCGGTCATAATCAGATAACCCGATGTTCCATTGCCGTTAATAAAAGTTGAGCCGCTTTCAACACTAAGGTTCTGACCCCCGGCCCGTGTTAAGCGCAAGGTGCCGATATTGGTAACGGTGCTGGCGTTTTGTAACCGCAAACGCGTTATTCCAATCTCTGCATTGCCTGAATACGTATAACTTCCGCCAGCAGTAACATCGTACCGGCCGTTACCTCCGGTAGGAACGGGCCAAACACCGTTGTTTACGATGCTGCAGTTAATAACCGGGTCCTCACCTACTGTATTGTCCCAGGTACCCCCTAAATTAACCGTTATTGTATTTTCAAACCGCTTGGTGCCGGCATTGGAGTTTGTAAATTCTAAATAACCGTTGGCAATAACAGTTGTAGTACCATTTACCCTGAAATTAATGCGACCGAGTGTAAAGCGTAAACCGGGTGTTGAAGGTTGCACCAGTAAATTACCGTTAACAACAATTGAAGCCGTGGTGCTACCATCAACATTAGCTCCATTAAAAACAGTAAAGTTATTGGTAGTATAGGTTTCATTTGAAGTGGCTGACCAAAAGGCCGATGAGTTTAGGATTACATCACCAATTGTTTTAGTGCCTGTTGCACTGGTCGGAATAAATGTTCCACTAACTGTAAAGGTTCGGGGTGAGGTTTGATTAACCCGCACTCCGCCAATGGATCCTGTTTGCCCAGCCGGTATGTTAAAATTATTGTTGAGATTTAATACACGGTTGTTGTTATTGCCGGTAACCTGGCTGTTGCCATTCATGGTCATCAGGCCATTTACATCCAGGGTGCGATTATTTGTATTAAAGAAAAGATTGGCTGTACCGTTTAGCGTTAATGTGTTACAGGCCGCATTAACATTAACGTTTATAGTATGCCCGGTGGCAATAATTACCTCATCATCGGCATCGGGCACATTATCCCCGTCAATACCCACTACCGACCATACTGTGAGGCCACCGTTCCAATCGCCACTGGCTATGGAGGTAAATGTGGCCTGGGCGTTAGCCACTAAAACGGTGGTTATGAGGAAACACCAAACAGTAAAAATCCGAATCATAAGTGCATTTAATAAAGTTTAACCAACTATTGCTTTAAACCCATAAAAGTAATGCTTCTTAGTGGATTACGCTAAACGGGTAGACCCTTCTAAAATAAACCTAAATACAACAATGTAACCCCTAAATGCCACAAATTTCAACAGAAATTAATACCCCGACTACGACCCTGTTTTTTGTACATTTGTGCCCCCATGCAAGTTTATTCATCCATCATCGAAACCATTGGCAACACGCCAATAATCCGCTTAAATAAAGTTTTTAAAGGCCTGCCGGGAACCTACCTGGCCAAAATTGAGTATTTCAACCCCGGAAACTCCACCAAGGACCGGATGGCCCTGAAGATGATTGAGGATGCGGAAAAAGCCGGCATACTTAAACCCGGTGGCACCATCATTGAAGGTACTTCGGGCAACACGGGTATGGGCTTGGCACTAACGGCCATCGCTAAAGGGTATAAGTGTATTTTCACCATGGCCGATAAGCAGTCGCAGGAAAAAATTAATATCCTGCGTGCCGTTGGCGCAGAGGTAGTTGTTTGCCCCACCAATGTGGAGCCTGACGACCCGCGCTCGTATTATTCGGTGGCCCGCAAGTTGAACAAGGAGATTCCGAATTCGATTTACCCGAATCAATACGACAACCCCAGCAACGCAAAAGCACATTATGAAACCACAGGACCTGAAATCTGGAAACAGACTGATGGCAGAATCACGCACTACGTTGCAACGGTGGGCACCGGGGGCTCGATGTGTGGAACAGCCCGGTATTTAAAAGAACAGAATAAGAATTTAATCGCTGTTGGAATTGATACCTACGGCTCCGTTTTTAAAAAATATAAAGAGACGGGCATCTTCGATGAAAAAGAAATTTATCCTTACCTGACAGAAGGGTTTGGCGAGGACATTCTCCCGAAGAATGTTGATTTTGATGTAATTGACCTGTTCATTAAAGTTACGGATAAGGACGGTGCCTTAATGACGCGCAAACTGGCCCGCGAAGAAGGGCTGTTTGTGGGGTGGTCGAGCGGCTCGGCCGTTCATGGAGCGTTGGAATATGCACGGCAACATGTTAAAAAAGATGATGTTGTTGTAATTCTTCTTCCTGATCACGGTACGCGCTACCTGGCCAAAGTGTATAACGACCAGTGGATGAAGGATCACGGCTTTGCCGAAACTCCCTATGCCACAACTGCACGCCACCTGATTCAATCTCGCAACGGCCGCACCAGCTTAGTTACGGTAACTAAAAACGCCCAAGTCAGCGAAGCCATTCTGCTGATGAGCCGTGAGGGCATTGACCAGATACCCGTAACCGAAAACGATAACTTCATCGGCAGTGTTAGTTCGGCCGGCCTGCTCGAAAAAATGATGGAAGACCCTCAACTAAAAAATAAATCGGTTGGTGAAGTAATGGACAAACCCATGTTGTTTGTTGCCCCCGACAGTACATTGGATGTTCTTTCATCTTTACTAAATAAGGATAATAAAGCCGTACTGATCCGAGATGAAAAACAACAGGTTCACATCATTACCCAGCATGATGTGCTTGCGGCCATTTCTAACCAATAAGAAAAAAGTAGTAGATGTTCAAAAAAACGTTGTATAACGGGTTTATTCTGTTGATAATCAGTTTTTCAGTTACAGGCCAAACGCAATTACCCGACAGCCTGGCCCGTTTTAATACCCGTACGCGCGACTCAGCCTATGTAACTGAACTGAATAAACTGGCTAATGAATACCTGAAAATCAATCCCTACGCTTCACGAAGAATTGCCCTACACAGTTCGGAAACAGCACAACAAATCAATTATCTGAAAGGCTATGCACGTTCATTAACCGTTATCGGTAACTCGTTCTGGTATGAGGGGGTATACGACCTGGCCCAAAATTATTACCTGCAGGCAGCACGCCAATACCAATCACTTGATGACAGTATTGGTTTAGGACAAACATACAACAACCTGGGCGAGGTATATAAACGCATGGGTGAATACAATAAAGCTCTGGACTTTCTGCTCCGTTCAATCCAGTTAAAAAAGAAAGATACACTTACCCGGGCCATTACGTTATACAACATAGGGGAACTTTATAATCAAACCGGAAGGTTTAACGAAGCTAAAAAGTATTTTCAGCAATCGCTTATTCATGCCACAAAAAACAATGATCAGCGAACTGTTGCCTATACATACTGGGGTTTTGCCGTTTCCGCATTGCATGAAAAAGATCACAACGGAGCAATCGCATATTTTAAGCAAGCCGAAGAACTCTATCGCAGACTGGGCGAAACCCGCTTACTTACCCAGATGTATTTAGATATTGCGGATGTTTATATTGAACTTAAGCAATACCCAAAGGCCGAAGCATATTTAAATGAGGCGCACCAACTGGCACGTCAGATACGGGTGCCCGATTTAATGGTTACCAATTTATTGAAACATGCCCGACTCGACTCAGCCCGTGGTAATTATCAGCAGGCATTAAAATACCTCTACCAACATAATAAAATGAAAGACAGTGTCTTCAACCTGGTAAAGTCTGAACAAATGGCACGCCTTCAGCTTGCCTACGAAACAGAAAACCGCGAACGTGAGAATCAGCAGTTGCGCGCAAGTAATCTACTTAAAGAAAACCGCCTTCGTACCCAGCAGGTAGTAATTGCGGCCATAGCGGGAGTGTTGATACTGGCAATACTATTAAGCTGGGTTCTTTTACGGCAACGCAGAAAAATTCTGAGTGTAAACCAGATGCTAAAGGAGAAATCAGCCGAGATTGAACAGCAAAAAAACGAACTGGAAATTCAAGCTAAGGCAGTTGCATCGCTAAACAAAGAACTTACCGAGCTGAATAAAACACTGGAAGACAGAATTGCAGAGCGGACCCGTCAGCTTGTATTACAAAATCAGAAACTGATTGAGTATGCTTACTTCAACGCGCATAAGCTACGCGCACCCGTTTCAAGTATTCTGGGGCTGATTACTTTACTTGACCAGCGACTTGAAAACGATACCCAAACAATTATCAGTCACCTCCGGACATGCGGTGAACAACTTGACGCCATCACCCGCGAAATCAGCGGCAACATTGAAACCGGGATTATTGAATAATTTTCCGGATTCAATCGGCTTATCTTAATTTTCCAGGATTTCAATTTCAACACGCACATTATTCTCGGCAAGGCTGTGCAACTTATCGACCACGGGTTTTTTTCCGCCCCATGCTTTTACCTGCATCCGTTTAGGATCAACTCCATTGGCAATCAGGTATGATTTAATCACTTCCGCACGTTCTTCTGAAAGTTTTTTGGCAGAACCAAAACCATCCCGGGTGTTTGTAAGTGCAAAGAAGTTATCGGATTTTTCATCTATCGAAATAATTTTTCCGGGGGCGTTGCCGTTGGTATGTCCGTGAATTTTGATCTTATACTTCGGATTTTCGTTCAGCATGTCCAGTAAACTGTTCACTTCCCATCGCGATTCCGGACGCATAACCGCAGCATCTTTAAAAAAGTAAACATTATACATCACCGCGATATCACCTTTTTGCAAGCGTACCAGTTCAAAGGGAATAACCACGGTATTATCCTGGTCGGTTGCAATATCCGCTGCCTCCGGGTTATTAAAATTAATCTCCCGCTGGATTTTTCGGTATCCGAATACTTCAGTAATCAAACTAAGGTTACCGGATTTATTATTGGGATTAGTTATTCTAACCTGCCGGTTTGCTGCATAGGAACCCACTTTTTTCGAACGTTCACTATCAATAACATTAATATCCCCCTCAATAGCTTCTTTTGTATCGGCACGAAAAACTTTAAACAAAAAGTTTTTACCCGACAGATCTTCAGCGGTTGAAAGGGTTGTAGTTTGCTGATCAGTCGGTGATACCTCCTCAAAGGTAACCTGCCGTGAAGGTGCATTTTTCTCCTCAGCCGGAACTGGCTGATCGCCTATTAAAACTTCTTCGACCTTATCTAACGTGGCTGGGTTTATATCCACGCCACGGGTAGCCATAATTTGCTCTTCGCCTAACAGCCCCTTAAAAACCCAGGTATCGTTGTAAGGCGATTCACTACGCAGGCGCAGGGCCAGGTCAATCGCTTGCTGGCGATCATCGGTGGTGAGTACATATACATAGTACAACTGCCGGTTAGGGTTCAACTCAAATTTTGCCTGCAGGTTACCGGTTGTCGCTCTGGAAGTAAAACGCACCGCGTTTTTCTTGATGGCAAAGGCCCCAATTACCACATAATGGTGCCCTTGAAAATCGTTGCTTTGGGCATGTTCGGGGATGCAAACCGACAATAGAATCGCTCCTAAAATGATGTTCCTGAGAGTCTTCATAGCACAAAACTTTATTTACGAGGGCAAATGTAGGTCGGAGTTGACTTTTGAATTAATAAATATCAACTAAAACCTTACATATCAGATATTTATCAATTGGAGAGTACCTCAAAATGCCGTTCCAGAGGCTCTCCGGCCTGATCAATCAATACCAGCACGTGTTTTCCGGGCCCCGGATTTAAGGCCATTTGATGCCGGTTTTGCGTTATTCCAATGAAAGTGCCATTTAAATGCCAGTAAACCCTACTTGCCGGATTTCGGTGGGCCAGTTCAAAAACTGACCGTCCGCAACTGCCATTCAGCTCACGAGGGATGAAAATTCGAGTATTTTCTTTAGGGTATACCAACTCCATGGACGCAACTGAAGCCGTAGCAGTACAATCTTTCCTAAAGGGAGGCAGGGGCTTGTACGACATGTTTTTGGTTTTGTAATAGTGCTCCTGTACCGGGGGCAGTACGAACCACGGCATTGACATGAGGTTATCCAGCGGCTCGCAGCTGGCATGCACCCGATACCGCCCATCTTTGCTTAAATGAGCAATCTGATGAAAAGAGCAGGGCTTTGAGGTTAGCCCGGCCTCTGCTACCCATATTGTATCGGTTCTTTCACAAAGTATGGTGCTGCGCATACCGCTTTTTGCGCAAACAGAAACCTGTTCCATTTCGGAATAAGGCTGATTGAACCAGGTTGTGGCCGGCAGTATCGAAAAAATATCAAATAGTATAGGTGCAGCTGCTTCGCTGCCGGTTAAACCCGGCCGGCCTTCGCCATCGGCATTGCCTGTCCAAACGCCAACTACATATTCGGGTGTGACACCCACGGCCCAGCCATCGCGAAAGCCAAAACTGGTTCCGGTTTTCCAGGCAATCTTCCGCGAACCGGAAAAATTCTTCCAACCCGTTTCTTCACCCGGCCGGTTCACTTCGGTTAGTGCAGTGAAGGTTTGAAATAATGCGGCTGCATGAATGATTGGGTTTTCCTGAGCCTGAAGCAGTTGTTGGCCGGTGGGAGATTGCAGATAAGTTAATGAATGATAATCGGTCGTTGCATATCGTTCATCATTATGTAATGAAAACCGATTCAATACCCGGGCCATGGAAGCATATACAGATGTAATGTCCCACAAGGTACCTTCTGCACCTCCCAGTATAAGTGAAAGCCCGTAATGATCAGGCAAAGCAGTAAGAGTACCAATACCCATTTGTTTGAGCAAAGCATACAATTTTTCATATCGATACTCCTGCAGCATATGTACAGCAGGTACATTAAGCGACCGTATTAATGCTTCATCGGCAGGCACGACACCATCATAATCTTTTGAAAAATTTTTAGGTGCAAAGCCGTTGATAATGGTGGGCACATCCGGAAGCAATGTTTTCGGAAGCAACTTTCCTTCATCAAGCATAGCCGCGTATAGCACTGGCTTTAAAATACTGCCCGTACTGCGCCTGGCGGAAATAATATCAACATGCTGACCGTGATCATCGCCCGTTAAACCGGTATTGCCCACATACGCCAGTACCTTGCCTGTTTCAACTTCAGCTACGATAACTGCCGCATTGTAAATCAGGTTGCCGGACAATCGTATGGAATGATCACGAACAATTTGCTCCGCCCGCACTTGTAATGCATGTCGCAGCGTTGACCTGACCTTCCTCTGTTCCAATCCTTCGCGAATGGATCGGTCAAGCAGATGAGTGGCCAGGCGTGGCAGGGGCACTGGTTGCTCCGGCAGGTCTTCAGCCTTCGCCAAATCCAGTTCAACTTCATCCAGTTTACCGGCCTTATGCAACCGCTCCAGCAGCCGGTTTCGCTTGGCAAGCAGTGCGTTTCTGTTTTTACCGGGATGAATTAATGATGGCGAATTTGGCAGTACCGCCAGCAAGGCAGCCTCGCCCCACGAAAGCTCATCCGGCTGACGATGAAAGTACCGCCAGCAGGCGGCTTCAAGTCCAACCACATTACCTCCAAACGGAGCATGCGAAGCATAGAGAGAAAGAATTTCATCCTTTGAATAGCGCCACTCCAGTCGGGTGGCCAAAATGATTTCAAACAATTTTTCAAAATAGGTCCGGGGTTGGTTGCGCCACAACCGAACAACCTGCATGGTAATAGTGCTTCCTCCGCTTACAATATCCCCTGCTTGAATATTTTGTTTAACAGCCCTTGCCAACGACAATACATCGATACCGGGATGACGGTAAAAGCGCTTGTCTTCAAAAAGAATAAGGGCTTCCTTAAATTTTTCCGGTACTGTGTCGAGTTGTGGAAACCGCCACTGGCCATCGTGGGCGATGGCGGCCGAAAGCAATTCGCCTTGTTCATCTTCCAGCACGGTTGAGTAAGGCCTTGTAAAGAGCGGCTCGGGCAACGCAAAATAATACCAGGCAAAAAATCCGATTGCCGCTACAACTATACCCGCACTTTTTATTGGCCTCTTCATCACTTAAGGCAGCCGGTTGGCATGGCGCGAAGCAAGCAGCCACCGGCCTCCCTTTTTAATGTACACTTCCGTAAACAAAAGATTTAAACTGAATTCCGCTCCGCTGTTCACTCCTGCAAAAGCACCCTTGCCGGTAACAATGGCCGTGTTCTCATACAAACGCACCGATGCCTCCATAATATCCACTTTACGATATACCAGCTTACCGGTTTTTAAATCGTCAATCACATCGGCTTTGGTTTCAACCCAGCCGTTCGAGTGAATATACATCAGGTTATCATCCAGCATCCAGCGCAACGAATCAAACTGATGATTCTTTAACCACTCGAATTTTTTATGGAATAACCATAAAACCTCCTTCTGGTCATTGATTTGCCCTGACACATCCTGTGAGAGAATTATGAGGGTCCAGCCCAGCCACAATGAACGAAGCAATTTCATTGCACTTCAGGTTTAACCACCTCAACCACCTGTCCTTTTCTTCGGGCATACACAGAGCGATCGTACATGGCCTCGCAGCTTACAGCCGGCAGATAGTAGGTACCGGTATAACTTGCGGTGAGCAACACGCGGAATGTCTTACGTTGAGCACCACCTAAATCGAAGTGCGTATAAACACGGTCATCGCGGATGTCCTGGTAGGTTGGTATATCGCCACCGGCACGCGCGGTAGCCTCATCCAGCCGCAGGTTGTTGATTTCCCACCCGGAAGGGAAAATCTGCGTTAGCGCCAAGTTTTTATAAGCGCCCCGTGTACCGGTGTTGCTTACAGTAACCGATGCCATAAACTCAGTGCCCTGCACAAGGCGGGTTGGATCGATGGCGTTACCATTCATATCCAAATAGCTAACGCTGAGACCGAGGTTGCTCAATTCCTCCTGTTCATCGCCCCGTGTCGGAGTACCCTCATTAATCAACCGAACGAACAGCACACCGTTACTTCTATTGGAAATTTTCAAAGCCGGTGATGAAACGCCATCAACCGGAAGTGAAACCTGCGACACAGGCAAATCAGTTGAAGCAGTGACCTCTTTTCCAATATAGTTGTACTGAAACTTCAGTTCACCACGCTTTTCAGCCGAGGCAAATGCGCCAACCGACTTTAGGCACCACGCAACGGTTTGCGTACTCATCCAGTATGAGGCATTACTGAGTGAAGTGGAAATATCTTTCAAGAGATCAAATGCCTTGGCCCGTTCATTCAGCAACACCATTGTTTCCAGGATGATGGCTTTATCGCGTAAATCAGAACCATACGAATAGGCCATTTCCTGGTAGGGTTTAACTGTAGTGGGCATATTCTCAATTAATTTCTTTGCCGCTTCAGGCTGGCCGGCACGAGCATAGGCAGCTGCCAGCATCCAGGCAGCCGTTACCGGCAGATTGCTTTGTTCGCGCAGCCGGTTCATCGCACCCAATTCCGGATCACCGGCTACAGCCAATGCGTATAGGCGATACGCCTGAATGAGTTCGCTGCTGTAGGCTTCCTGACTCTTACGCCAGGCCTGTGCACGGTTACGCTGGAATTTTTTCCAGCGTTTAATCAAATCCCCCGGAACAAAGTAGCCTTTTTGTTCAGCCTCCACCAGGAAATGCCCGGCATAGGTGGTTGACCAACTGTCTGTATCTTCGGCACCGGGCCAGTACGCAAAGCCGCCATCGCGCTGCTGAAAGGATTTTAGCCTTTCAATGCCTGCTTTAATATTCGATTGAATAACTGCGCGTTCGCCATCCGTCAGTGACTTTATCTGATCCAGATACAATTGAGGAAACACCGTTGACGTAGTCTGCTCGATGCACCCGTACGGATATTGAAGCAGGTATTTCATCCGCTGGCCAAGGTTTATTGGTGGAAGCGTTGAAACTTCCAGTGTAGCCGAGTTAGTACCCGCCATGCCAACCAGTGTGGCATTAACTGTCCATGTTTTGCCGGCTTCAACAATAGCCTCCTGAACTTTTGTTACCGGAGGATTGGGATTTCTAACCTGGATGTTTATCACATCTTTTGACGTGTAATTACCGGAAGTTGCTGTTACTTCTACCTTCGCCCCACCCAGCATGCTCTTCACTTCCAAATCAAAATCAATGGTCATGTCTGAGCCAGTCATGGCAACATTTTGTGATGATTGCTTAACCTGCAGAGGTCCACTGGTTTTTACTTCTACTTTCACATTGCGGATGTCTTTCGCCATGGTAAACAGAGTTACCGGGAGTTTCAGTTTTTCTTCTGGGCCCAGCACCCGCGGCAGTGTAGCCAGCACCATCAGCGGTTTGCGTACGGGCGTGGCTTTCTCAGCCGAACCATAAGCGCCTTCATAACCGGCTACCACCATGGTCTTAACCGAACCAATGTAATTGGGCATGGTAAAGCGGTGTTCATTTCTTCCTCCCGATAAGGTAAACGGCCCGAAAAATTTTACTACCGCTTTAAACCGGTTTGTTTTGGCGTCATCTTCTTTGGCCATCAGTTCCGTATCACCGCCAATGGCCAGCAGTCGCTCGATTTTTCCGCCAAATGAGCCGATAACCTGATCGTACAAATCCCATGTTTTTACGCCCAAGGCTTCGCGGGCGTAAAATCGTTTCCACGGATCGGGTGTTTTAAATCGGGTCAGGTCAAGTAAGCCTTCATCCACCATGGCAAGGGTGTAGGTCATTTTACGTTTGCTCTTTTCTGAAACCCGGATAACTACTTCCTGCCCCGGTTCCAGCACATCGGGCATCTCGATAACCGGTTCAAGGTGTGTTTGTGGATCTTCTACCGAAACAGGTATTACTCCATATAACCGAATAGGTAAATCATTAACCGTTTGATTGTGGGGCTGTACCAGCGTAACATGTACAAAAACATTCGGGGTCATGTCGCGGGTAACGGTAAACGAAAATGGCGTATCACCCTGCTTGGTCTCCACCCAGTAACTTTCAATCACACGGCTTCCGTTTTCAATGCTTACCAGTGCACGGCCGGGTGCACTGCCGGGTATTACGATACTTGCTTTTTCACCAATGGCGTAACCCGGCTTATCCGATGAAAACGACAACATGGTAGCCGCATCGGTGCCGCCACGGGCGCGGCCAGCCCAACCGGGCCAATCGATATAAACTACTTTGGCGGTACTATGGCCTGACTCATGGTCGTATGCACGCACCAGGTAACGGCCCCAGTCCGGGTACTTTACTTTAAATTTCCATTCGCCTTTTCCGTTACGTGTTTGAATAATGCTGCTGCTCAGTTCCTGTGCCTGCGAAAAAGTGCGGTACACGGCACTGGCTTCGGTGTTATCCCACCACCAGCTCCAGGTTAATTTGTACAAGGTAACTTCCACCTTCTCGCGCGATACCGGGTTACCATCCGCATCAACGGTCACCACATCAACACGATGGGTAGTATCGGTTAACAACATGCCTCGCGCCTTATCGCCTGCCGGCAACCGGATGCCGGTAAAAGAAGTGTACGGATAAAATGGAATACTAAACCGGTCGGTAGAAAAATTGCCGCTTTCCTCAAACGCTTTGCCGCGGAACACCGCGTTCAACACCCCGGGTGCATATTCGCTGGCTTCAAGAGTTGTATTAACAGTGGCATTTCCTTCAGCATCGGTATAGCCGTCAAACACCGGTTGTGCTTCGCTGTAAAACTCCAGCGAGGGATCTTCAAAGGTATAATCCGGATATCGCTGGAATTTTGTTTCACCGCGCATGAGCATTACTTCAAACTCAGCCCGCAGGTTTTTGCCTGGGGCGCCATGCAGCCATTTTACATTCAACTTCCCACTCAGGTTGTTGTTGTTTGCTGTAATCTTATCTACCCCAAAATCCAGGTTAATTTTCAGCCGGTTGGGCTTAACCATCTCAATCTTAACCGGCTGGGTAAATTCCGTACCGCCAACTTTTACGCGTGCGGTATAAGTGCCTGTTGGTGCATCCGGTTCGGTAACGGTGGCAAATTTGTAAAAACCGTTTTCTCCTGCTGACCGTACCAGGCGTTGCACTACCTGGCCTTGCGGATTCTGAAGTTCAAAAACAACCGGGTGGGTAGATGGTATAAGTTTCAGTTTATCTTCGAGCAAAAACGTAAGGAATAACGAATCGCCCGGGCGCCACACACCCCGCTCACCATAAAGCATACCCTTCAGCCCTTTACTGATGCGCTCACCGCTCACATCGAAATTGCTGAGCGATAGCGATTCGCCATCAGCTAGTTTCAGGTAGCCGCGTTGCGAACCGTTTTTCGCCACCAACACAAACGGATTTTCTTTAGCTTGAATAACTGCCTTGCCGTCTGAGCCTGTCGATGCACTGCCGATAACCTGTTGCTGGTAGTTGTACAGATCAAGCGTTACACCTGCGATGGGCTTTGTGGTTTTGATATCGGTAACAAAAATTACGGTACTTCCATCACCTCCGCGTTTGGCTATTAAACCCAAGTCGCTTGCCAGCACGTTGCGCCTGATGTTTTTCTCGCCATTGTAATAGGATGAATGACATGGGTTGTTGCGCTCCTGCCAATCGTAATCCTCTCCGTAATAATATTCCTCGTACGAATCCCAGTAGCTGAACTCCTTCTCATCATCTTCCTCCTCATCGGCTTCAAACGGATTATCCGGTGCTTGCTCTTCACCGCCACAGTGGTAAACAGAATAAGCCTTTTTAAAACCCAGATGTACCTGGTAAATAGCGCCCGGTTCGGGTGTAATCAAGGTTGAAAGATCAAGGGTAAAGCGGTTCCAGCGACCCAGATCGACAACGCCTGAATTTTCGAGCGAGATCGGCTGCTTCAGCAGGCGCTTGCCCACCCTCCGCAATTCCGAATAACCCTCCATGTCGTTTACCTGGAAGAATTGCACGATGTTGCTTTCAAAAATTTTAACAATCTGCACATCCACCATTTTCAGATTAACCGCTTCGAAAGGAAGCACCAGACCGTCAGTACCCGGAAGTATTGTGCCCTTGCCAACAAAGCGAACAGCAGGATTAAGTTCCTCAAACATGACTTCGGCTGTAGCCGGCTCTTTCATTTTATAGTTGAGCACATTGCGAACACCGGCCTCAATGGTGAGTGTGCTGCTGCCGGTTTGCCTAACGGGAGGGTAAATCCTAAGCAGGTTATCCTGAATCTGAAATTCAAGACTGCTTAATCCCGTGAGGCTGATTAATCCCGCAAGGTTTTGCTTTTCATTTAACGGATCGGAAAACTGAACAACCACGTGCTGACCTGAAGCCTGATCAACCCGCACATTCATCACTTTGAAATCGCTTAGCGATGGAATTTCAATTTCCTGCTCATCGGTACGGCTTATGCCCAGCTCCTTACCATTAACCGATAGCATAACTTTGCTGCCAGCTTCTTTGCGCTCTACCTCTTCAACAATAAAGTTGTGCTGTCGACCTTCGCCTGCGTGAGCCCAGGTAATGTTAAGTTTCTTTCCATCCTGCGAAGCCTGCAGACTGCGTTCAACCATTTCTGCATCTGCAAAATCTGATGTTGTTAACGAACCTTCAATTTTCTGGCGGGTTAATTCGGTTTTTACATAAGGCTTAACATTATCAACAGTCAGTTCAAAGTTCTGCGCAATGGTTTGGAACGACCACGCAAAGGTTTTCAGATCGGTGGGCACCTGAACAAGTTTTGAGAGGAACAACTTTACTTCGTAGCGTTGCCCCGAAAGCCAACGGCCTTCCGGTTTAAACTCAAGCGTACGCCTGTCGAGCCATGTAGTTTTTCCTTTTACTGCAGGACTAAACTCCATCAGCTTAGCCGAGGTTTCCTTCCCTACCCATGCTGAATCAGCAACATCCTGCGTAAATCCGATACGAAGCGGTGTACCTGAACTGAGCAAACCTGCTGAATAGGTGGAGATGTATTCAGCAAAGGCAGGATTGATGTACGTTACCGGTTCGCGTGTGGCTGCGCCTGGCTTGAAATAAAAAAAGCCGGCAACAAAAACACCTATGACTAGAACAACAAGTACAACTTTTTTCCACGGAAAGTTTTTCATAAGGTAAATGAATTTGGAAAAAGAAATTTCGAGAATTAATTGTGAGAAACGAAGCAGGGCCGAAGAAATCTTTGTGAATTTTATACGCAGCAACCTGTTATAATTAACTTTAACCCGATTTATGATTGATCTATGAAAGACATCCTGGATAACATTTATTTCAATAACACCGTGCAAGACTATGCCATTGCATTGGGCATTATTCTGGGCGGTATCGCTTTGTTGAGGTTGTTCCGGAAGACACTGTTGAACCGGTTGAAAGCGTGGGCAGCCAAAACTGATACCCGCTTTGATGATTATGTAGTATTGGGCGTTGAACGCTTTGGATTACCCATTCTGAACTTCTTAATCATTTACTGGGGTATTCACTACCTCACCCTGTCGGCTAAGGTTTCTTCCATCGTTTCTAAAGCCACAACCGTAGTTATTGTTTACTTCGTTATCCGGATAATTCTCAGCGCGATACGAAAATTACTGGAGGCCTATGTATTGAAGCAGGAGAACGGTGAAACCAAACTGAAGCAAATCACGGGCATCATGGTGGTTATCAATGTTGCTGTGTGGGTACTGGGGCTAGTCTTTCTGTTCGATAACTTCGGGTACAATGTAACAGCCATCATCACCGGGCTGGGTATTGGCGGTATTGCTATTGCCCTGGCTGCTCAAAACATCCTGGGCGATTTATTTAACTATTTCGTGATTTTTTTCGACCGGCCGTTTGAGGTGGGTGATTTTATCGTAGTGGATGACAAGCGCGGCACGGTGGAGTACATCGGCATTAAAACTACCCGGATTAAAAGTATTTCGGGCGAACAGATCATTATCTCGAACAGTAACCTCACCAGTTCACGCCTGCACAACTTCAGGCGCATGGAGCAAAGGCGGGCCATTTTCAATATTGGTGTGGTGTACGGAACGCCCCTGGAAAAACTGAAGAAGATTCCGGATATGATAACCCAAATTATCATCAATGAACCTTTAACCACACCCGACCGGGTGCATTTCGCCACCTATGGCGATTTCAGTTTAAATTTTGAAGTGGTGTTTTTTGTACAAAGCTCCGATTACAAACAGTACATGGATATTGTGCAGGATGTAAATTTCAAGATATACGAGATTTTTGAGAAAGAAAGAATTGAGTTTGCTTATCCCACCCAGACGATTCACCTGAAGAAAAGTGAATAGCAATTCACAGGAATTGAGTCACTACTTACACGCCACCCCGTCAACATAATTTTTAATAACATCCAGTTGCACGGCTGTTTCGCTGCCCTTAAAACCACTGATGTCTTTCAGCGAAACTGTTTTTTTATACGCCTCCAGCAACGGAACGGATAACGGTGTATATGACCAGTGCCACTTTTCTTCTTCATAACCGGTACGGCCTTTATCTTTTGAAGTATAGGGTTGGCAAAATCCAAACTCATGGGCGTGGGCAGTGAGCCATTGGTAAATTTTCAATCCCTCACCTGATTCAAAGTAGTCGTTATTCAAATCATTCAGATCCATATCGGTGCCCCAGTGGTGGCGCGAGGTGCCTGGCATGGAGGAGTACAGTAAAATCTTTTTGGCCCTGTCAGCTTCATTGGCAATGGTAGCCTCGGCCTGCCACTTGCGTTCCCAGATGCTTTTTTGCGTTTCAAAATTCCGCGTAGCTGAAATGATCACGAGCCTAACTCCATCCGTTGCAGCAGCTTCAGCCATTTTTACAAACGCCTCATAGGTTTCTTTACGCAAGTACTGGCTGCGGGCAGCCCCTGCCGTGTGCTCATCAGCCGGCTTTACAAAGCGGGCATCAGTTTCCGGGTTGAAACGGCCGAGTAAATAGGATTTATCGGGCTCCTGAGAAAATGCTGTCAACAATACAATAAAAAAGCTAAGCAACCTCACACCGCAAAAATGATAAAATTTGAACACAAACCTCTTTGTACAACAACCTCATCCCACCCGCTGATTCACCGCGTTCATCACCTTCTCCTGCACGTGTATGGATTCATGGTGCACCAGCTTCAGCATGTCGCGGGTAAAATCTTCCGACAGTCCCATGGCCAGCCCCAGCGCAATGCGGGTATGGATGATCTCCTCCCACCGGTTAACCTGCAAAATGGTTACGTTGTTTTCTTTTTTATACACACCAATCTTTTCCGAGATCTTCATCCGGGCGGAAAGTTTCTGCATAATCTCGTCATCCAACTGATCGATCTGTTCGCGCAACTGCGTCAGCGTGTCTTTGAAAGAACCGCTGTCAACCGAAGGTTTACGCACAATTAATCCGTCAATCAGTTTGGCAAGCGCGGCCGGTGTTACCTGCTGTTTGGCATCGCTCCACGCGGCATCGGGATGGATGTGGCTTTCTACCATCAGCCCGGCCATATCGAGGTCGAGCGCTTTTTGCGCAACGAAGGGAATGAGTTCTCTCGTTCCGCAGATGTGGCTGGGGTCGCAAAAAATGGCAAGTTCGGGTACACGCGTTTTCAGATCGATGGCCAGATCCCACATGGGTGCATTGCGGAAGGGCCCTTTCTCAAATGAAGAAAATCCGCGGTGGATGGCTGCCAGTTTGGTGATGCCAGCCTTGTTCAGTCGTTCCAGCGCACCCATCCACAAGTCGATGTCGGGGTTTACCGGGTTTTTCACCAACACGGGTATATCCACACCCTGAAGGGCATCGGCAATTTCCTGTACCGAAAACGGGTTTACCGTAGTCCTTGCACCTACCCACAGTATATCCACACCGTGTTTCAAACATAACTCCACGTGCTGAGCATTAGCTACTTCGGTGGCTACGGGTAACCCGGTTTCAATCTTCGCACGCACCAGCCAGCCGAGTCCTTCGGTACCGGCACCTTCAAACTGCCCGGGCCGGGTGCGCGGCTTCCAGATGCCCGCACGAAGTACATTTACTTTACCCGTGGCCGCCAGCTGCCGGGCCGTATTCAACATTTGTGATTCGGTTTCGGCACTGCACGGGCCGGAGATGAGCAGGGGTTTACTGTTATGTGTATTCGGAAACCACTTGGTCAGCGATTCAGGTTGTATATCTTTTTTCATACGTCTTGTTTTTCTATTGATAAAGTTTTTGTCTCTATGCCATCCAGTATTCTCCGGATATGGTTGGCTTCGCGCAGTGTATGATGAAGTTCATTGGTGTTGCGCTTCAGTAAATGATATTGAAACCGCTGCAGGTGAATGATGTACTCCTGCAGGGCCTGGCTCAGGTACTCCATATTCTGTTCGAAGATGGGCGCCCACATATCGGGCGAACTTTTGGCCAACCGCACGGTAGAGGCAAACCCGCTGCCCGCCAGTACGGCAATGTTCTTTTCATCCTTCTCGATATCCAGCACGGTTTGCCCGAGTAAAAAAGAACTCACGTGCGAGAGGTGCGACACATACGCCACATGGCGGTCGTGTTCATCGGGCTGCATAAAAATGGTCTTCATGCCCAGTTCATTAAAAAGACGAAGTGCCGTTTGCAGGGCCTCGTCTGCTGATTTCTCCGCTTCACAGATGATATTCGTTTTACTTCTGAACAGCCCCCCGAAGGCTGCAGTCGGGCCCGAATTTTCTGTTCCTGCAATCGGATGGCTTGCCACAAAACGATTTCGTTTCGGGTGATTGCTTACCGATTTACATATCAGTGATTTGGTTGAGCCGGTATCAACCACTACCGCGTTCTCTTTTATAATATCCAGCACCGCAGGTAAAAATGCCTGGATGGCATTTACGGGTATGGCCAGCACAATCAAATCCGCAGTTGACAATGCTTTTCCTTCCTGCTCTGTTTTATCAACCAGCTTCAATTGAAGTGCCTGTAGGGCATGATCGGCATTCAGGTCAACTCCGGTAACTTCATCGTACAATCCTGACTTGCGCAGATCGATAGCAATGGATCCGCCAATCAAGCCCAGTCCAACTATGGTTGCTTTCCTTCTCATGCTGCACTAACTTGTTTTTGCTTTACTATTTTCATTGCACTGATCCGTTTTACAGCTTCCTGAATCTGTTCTTCCGGGTTGCACAAAGAAACTCGGATATAGCGGCCGCCATTTTTGCCAAACACAAAACCGGGTGTAATAAACACATGTGCTTCATACAGGATTTCATCCAGCCATTGCTCAACAGCCGGCACATCGTCAGGAGCTTTGGCCCAAACAAATAATCCGGCCTGGGTTAAAGTGTATGTGCACCGAAGCTCGTTCAACAGCTCATAAACAACTTGTCTTCGTTTTCTGTAAATGGTGTTGAGCGACTTCGTCCATTCACCTGCTGATCGCAAGGCTTCGGCAGCAGCATGCTGAACGGCAAGGAACATTCCGGAGTCCATGTTGCTTTTAAACCGGAGAATAGCATCAATGTATTCTTTGCGGCCGGCCACCCAACCCACGCGCCAGCCTGCCATGTTGTGCGATTTGCTGAGCGAGTTAAGTTCGAGGGCAACCTCCAGGGCGCCATCAACAGAAAGGAGGCTGATGGGTGTGTCGTTTAGAATAAGACTGTACGGATTATCGTTCACCAATAAAAACTGATGTTCACGTGCCAACGTTACCAGTTCTTTCAATTCGTTAACCGAGGCTGTCGCCCCGGTTGGCATGTGCGGAGAATTGAGCCACATAATTTTTACGTTGGACAGATCCTGCTTTCGCAGCGATTGAATATCAACCCGCCAGTCATTTTCTTCCGAAAGGTCATAGGTACGAACCGTTGCACCGGCAAGCCGGGCCGCAGCTGCGTAAGTAGGATATCCCGGGTCGGGCACCAGTACCTCATCGCCCTCATTTAAAAAAGCCATGCTGATGTGCATGATGCCTTCCTTCGAGCCCATCAGCGGAAGGATCATAGTTTCGGCATTGAGTACAGTGCCATAAACACGTTCGGAAAAAGAAGCTATGGCGTTGCGCAGTGCAGCCACTCCGCGGTAACTCTGGTAACCATGATGACCCGCCTGCATGGCCGAAACCATCAGCGTTTCGATCACGGCTGGCGCTGGTGGTAAATCCGGGCTGCCAATACCTAAATTAATTACCGGGTACTCAGGCGTATCGAGTTTACGTACTTCG